>NZ_SAVA01000012.1:0-93426 GCF_004022465.1 Paenirhodobacter huangdaonensis
CGCGCCACCTTCATGCCGAAGCCGATTCAGGGGCTGACCGGCAACGGCTGCCACGCCCATATCTCGGTGTGGGACAGCGCGACCGGCCGGAACGCCTTTGCCGATGACACGAAGGAGCTCGGCCTTTCCGACAGCGGCCGCGCCTTCCTCGGCGGCATCATGAAGCATGCCTCGGCGCTTGCGGTCATCACCAACCCGACGGTGAACAGCTACAAGCGGATCAACGCGCCGCGCACGCTCTCGGGCGCCACCTGGGCACCCAATACCGTGACCTGGACCGGCAACAACCGCACCCATATGGTGCGCGTGCCGGGCCCCGGCCGGTTCGAGCTGCGCCTGCCCGACGGCGCGGTGAACCCGTACCTCTTGCAGGCGGTGATCATCGCCGCGGGGCTCTCGGGGCTGAAGAGCAACGCCGACCCGGGCCCGCGCCACGACATCGACATGTATGCCGAGGGCCACAGGATCGAGGGCGCGCCGAAGCTGCCCCTGAACCTTCTCGACGCGATCCGCGCCTATGACGCGGACCCGGGCCTGAAGGCCGCCATGGGCGCGGAGTTCTCGGCCGGATACCTCAAGCTCAAGATGCAGGAATGGAACGCCTTCGTGAACCACTTCTCCCACTGGGAACGCGACAACACCCTCGATATCTGAACCATCCCCGCGCCCGGGAAAAACGGGCGCGGGCAACGGAAAACGGCGCCCCCGGAGGGGCGCCGTTTCGCATGTCCGGGCGGGCGCGCTTACGCGCTTGCCGCCGCCTCGATCTGCGCCTCGAGCATCGAGCCGGTCTCGATGAAACGCTGGTGCCAGGACAGCGCCTCGGTCAGCAGATGCGGCGCGTGCTTGCCCCAGCTGCCCGAGAGCGAACGGGCGAAGTAATCCTCGAGCATCGGGCGATAGGCCGGATGGGCGCAGTTGCGGATGATCGTCTCGGCGCGCTTGCGCGGCGCGAGGCCACGCAGGTCGGCCAGGCCCTGTTCGGTGACGATCACCTGCACGTCCTGGCTGATATGGTCGACATGCGCCGCCATCGGCACGATCGCCGAGATCTTGCCGCCCTTCGCCGTCGAGGGGGTCATGAAGATCGACAGGAAGGCGTTGCGGGCGAAATCGCCCGAACCGCCGATGCCGTTCTGGATCCGCGAGCCCATCACATGGGTCGAGTTGACGTTGCCGTAGATGTCGGCCTCGATCAGCCCGTTCATCGCGATCACGCCGAGACGGCGGACGAGTTCGGGGTGGTTCGAGATCTCCTGCGGGCGCAGGATCAGCCTGGTGCGATAATGATCGGCGCGCGCGTTCAGGTCATTGGCGCGCTCGGGGCTGAGCGAGAAGGCGGTGGCCGAGGCCATGCGCAGCTTGCCCGCGTCGATCATGTCGAGCATGCCGTCCTGGATCACCTCGGTGAAGGCGGTCATCGGCTCGAAGGGGGCATTGATGAGGCCCGCCATCACCGCATTCGGCACGTTGCCGACGCCCGATTGCAGCGGCAGGAGCGCCTTCGGCAGGCGGCCCTTCTTCACCTCATGGGCGAGGAACTCGAGGATGTGCTCGGCGATCGCCTGGGCCGAGCCGTCGGGCTTCGAGAAGGGGGCGTTGCGGTCGGCAGCATCGGTCTCGATGATCGCCACGACCTTCGAGTGGTCGACGTGGAAATGCGGCTCGCCGATGCGCTGATCGGGCGCGATCAGCGGGATCGGCACGCGATGCGGCGGCAGGCGGGTGCCGTAATAGATGTCGTGCATCCCTTCGAGCGATTCCGACTGCCAGCGGTTCACCTCGAGGATGATCTTGTCGGCGCGATCGAGCCAGGTCTTGTTGTTGCCGACCGAGGAGGAGGGGATCAGCTGGCCGCCGGGCGTGATGCCCGAGATCTCGACCACGGCGAAGTCGAGATCGCCGTAGAGCCCTTCCCAGACCATCGGCGCGACCTGGCTCAGGTGCATGTCGACGTAATCCATCTCGCCACGGTTGATGCGCTCGCGCAGGATCGGGTCGGAGTTGTAGGGCAGGCGGAACTCGATGCCGTCGGCACGGGCCAGCGCACCGTCAAGCTCGGGGCCGGTCGAGGCGCCGGTGAGCACGCGCACGCGGAACGGCCGGCCCTGGGCATGTTCGGCCTCGGCACGGGCCGCGAGCGCCACCGGCACCGCCTTCGGATAGCCCGAGCCGGTGAAGCCCGACATGCCGATCGTGGCGCCATGCGGGATCAGCGCGGCCGCATCCTCGGCGCTCATCACCCGAGCGGCAAGGCCGGCGTGGCGCAGTCGGGCGTTCGTCTTGCTGGTGGTCATCTGGCTCCTCCCAAACCCCTGAGGGCGCAGCAACGGTCGTACATATTCCGTCGCGCGCATGAAACTATCCGAAAGCAGAATGCCGCGCATTTGTCGATGGCGTAACAGACATGCGTCCGGCGCATGGCTTTCGCAAGAATGTTAGGCAGGGCCTGTCAGCCCGCGCCAAGCAGAACGGCAAGGTGATAGGTGACGAAAGACCCCACCCAGGCCAGCACGAACATGTAGCCGAAGGTGAGCCACATCCAGCGCGCGCCGCCCGCCTCGCGCCGGATCACGGCGAGGGTCGAGATGCATTGCGGCGCGAAGATGTACCACACCAGAAGTGAGAGCGCGGTGGCGAGGCTCCAGTTCGCGGCGAGGATCGCACCGAGCGCCGAGGTGCTGTCGCCGCCCACGGCATAGACCGTGGCCAGACCCGAGACCGCGATCTCGCGCGCCGCCATGCCGGGCACCAGCGCCACGGCGATCTGCCAGTTGAAACCGATCGGAGAAAGGATCGGTTCGAGCAGATGGCCGATCATCGCGGCGAAGGAATAGAGGATCGGCGGTTCGGTGGCGCCCGCCGGCGCGAAGGGGAAGGTGGCGAGCAGCCAGATCAGCACCGTCATCGCGAAGATCGTGGTGCCGGCGCGCTTCAGAAACGCCTTCGCCCGGGTGGCAAGCCCGATCGCCACCGAACGCGGCCGCGGCAGCTTGTAATCGGGCAGGTCGAGCATGAAGGGCGGCGAGGGCTCGCGCCGCCAGAACATGAACTTCGCCGCAGCCGAGACGCCAAGCGCCGAGACGATGCCCGCGGCGTAAAGCCCGAACATCACCAGCCCCTGCAGGCTGAGCACGCCGAGCACGTGGCGCGCCGGGATGAAGGCCGAGATGATCAGCGTATAGACCGGGATCCGCGCCGAACAGGTCATCAGCGGCGCCACAAGGATCGTCGTCAGCCGGTCGCGGCGGTTGTCGATCACCCGTGCCGCCATGATGCCGGGCACGGCGCAGGCGAAGGAGGACAGCAGCGGGATGAAGGCGCGCCCGTGCAGCCCCGCGCCGCCCATGATCTTGTCCATCAGGAAGGCCGCCCGCGCCATATAGCCGAGGTCCTCGAGCAGCAGGATGAAGAGGAAGAGGATCAGGATCTGCGGCAGGAACACCAGCACGCCGCCCACGCCGGCGATCACCGCGTCGAGAAGGAAGCTCTGCACGATGCCCTTTGGCACATGCGCGGCGACGAAACCGCCCACGGCGCCAAAGCCCGCGTCGATCAGGTCCATCAGCGGTGCGGCCCAGGTGAAGACCGCCTGGAACATGACGAAGAGCAGCACCAGCAGGAAGACGAGGCCGAAGACCGGGTGCAGCAACACGCGGTCGATGCGGTTCGTCAGCGTGTCGGGCAGCTCGGGCTCGGCCACCGCGCGCGCGATCAGCCGGTCGGCGGCGCGGTGGCTCAGCCGCAGGTCGGCGGCATTCGGCGGACTCCACAGGTTCGGGCCGGGCTCGGGCACGCCGCGGGCGAGGATCGCGTCGAGCTCGGCGCGCAGCGCATCAAGCCCGCCCTTGCGCACCGAATTCGCGGTGACGACGGGCACGCCGAGCGTCTCGGACAGGGCATTGGTGTCGATCTCGATGCCGCGGTGGCGGGCGATGTCGATCATGTTCATCACCAGCACCATCGGCAGGCCGGTGGCGGCCAGCTCCATCGCCAGCCGCAGCCCCGAGCGCGGCGCCGAGGCATCGGCGACGACGACAAGCAGATCGGGCACCCGCTCGCCATGGTGGCGGCCAAGAACCACGTCGCGCGTCACCACCTCGTCGGGGCTGCGCGCGCGCAGGCTGTGGGTGCCGGGCAGGTCGACGACTTCGACCGCCGCTCCCGAGGGCAGACGCGCCAGCCCCGTCTTGCGCTCGACGGTGACGCCCGAATAGTTGCCCACATGCTGGCGCGAGCCGGTCAGGGCGTTGAAAAGTGCGGTCTTGCCGCAGTTCGGCGGGCCGACGATCGCAAAGCGAAGGTCGTCCGGTCGCGCCGCGGCGGGCGCGGGAGTGTCGCAGCAGTCCATCTGGTCCGGTTCAGGAAACGAGGATCGCCATCGCTTCGCGACGGCGCAGCGCCACAGTGGCGCCGTTCACCCGCACGGCGATCGGATCGCGGCCGAAGAGCCCCTCGTGCAGGATCGCGACACGCGCGCCCTCGACGAAGCCAAGCTCGATCAGCCGCCGTTCCATCTCTTCGGCGGGCAGGGTGTTCGAATGGGCGGCGGGCAGGATGCGGAAGACGTGGCCGGAAAAGCCCCTGTGCAGGGCGCCGAGCGGACGATGCATGGCCTCGGGCCCCTGTCCCGGCAGGCTGGCGGCGTCGATCGGCTGCGGCGAGATCATCATCTCCGGTTCCCTCCGTTCTGGCCGGCGGGCTGTGCGGGGCCGCGATCCGGGCCGGGCGACAGCGCGTCGATGCGTCCTTCATACTATTCCGAGTGAAGCAATCAAGAATATTCCCGCGCCTCGCGCGGGAATGTGATGCGGCGCGCTGCCGCAAGGTTCCGGGCGCCGGGTCTCGTCGGGGTCTTGCGCAGGGGGCGGGGGCCGCGCAGGATCGGCGCGGCAGCGGAGGAGGCCATGGACGGAGATCAGATCACGGCGGGGAAGCGACGGGCAGGGCGGCCGCGCAAGGCGCGCGCGCCAGTGCCGGCGACGCCTGCAGACGCGATCGACGCGGCCTATCTGGCGCAGGCGCCGGCCGCGCACCGCCGCGCCCATGCGCAGGTGCTGACCCCGCCCGAGCTTTCGGCGCTGATGGCCGCCTGGATCGCCGAGGCGTGCCCCGCAACGCTGCTCGACCCGGCCTTCGGCACCGGCATCCTCGCCCGCGCCGTTGCCGCGCTGCGCCCCGGCATCGCCGTCACCGGCTGGGAGATCGACCCGGCGATCGCCGCGGCGGGGCGGGCGGCCTGCGCGGCCGGAGGGCTGGTGCCCGATCTGCGCATCGGCGATTTCCTCGCCAGCCCGGCCGAGCCGGTCGAGGCGGTGATCGCCAATCCGCCCTGGCTGCGGCCGCTTGCGGGCAACGGGCTGCGCGCGCAGATCCGGGCGATGGCCCTGCGCACCGGGTTGCCGCTTCAGGGCGCGGTGAACGCCTATACGCTTTTCGTGATCGAGGCCTGCCTGCGTCTGCGCCCGGGCGGCCGCGGCGCCTTCCTGCTGCCAGCGGAATGGGCGAATGCGAATTCCGGCGCGGTGCTGAAGGACTTTCTGCTCTCCCGCGGGTTGCTGCGGCGGCTGGTCTCGGTGTGCAACCTGCGCCCGGTCTTTGCCGATGCGCTGACCACGGCAAGCCTTGTCCTCGTCGAGGCACCGCGTGCGGGCGAGGCTCTGCCCGAGAGTATCGAGTGCCTGTTCGTCCCGGAGGGCGCGGCGCTGCCCGCGCCGTGCACGCCGGGCCGGCCGGTGCCGGTCGCGGCGCTGTGCGCGGCGCCGAAATGGGATGTGCTCTTGCGCGGCCTGCCCGAGGCGCCACCGCCGGGCTATGTCCGCCTCGGCGCGCTGGCCGGCACACGGCGCGGGCTCGCGACCGGGGCGAACGGCTTCTTCCATCTGCCCCGGGCCGCGGCGCGCGCGCAGGGCATCGCGCCGCACCGGTGGCTTCCTTGCGTGGCGAAGGCGGGCGATGCGCCGGGCCCGATCTTCACCGCCGCCGATCTTGAGGCGCTCGAGGCGGCGGGCCGGCCCACGGTCTTTCTCGACCTGACACCACCGCTGGCCCCGACCGAGGCGGCCTATGTCGCCACGGGCGCGGCACAGGGGTTTGATGCGCGCTTTCTCACCCGCAACCGCACCCCCTGGCACGCGCCCGAACGGCTTTATGTCGCGCCGATCTGGGCCGCGACCTTTGCCCGCGACCGGCTGCGCTTCGTGCTGAACGAGGCCGGCGCGCTGCATCTGACGGCCTTTCACGGCATCTTTCCCGAGCGCCGCGACTGCGCCTATCTGCGCGCGCTGACCGCCTGCCTGAACGCCGCCCCGGTGGCGCGCCTCGCCGAGGCGCAGCTGCGCCGCTATGGCGGGGGGTTGCGCAAGATCGAGCCGCGCGACCTGCTCGAGATTTCCGTGCCCGACCTGCGCCGCCTGCCGCCCGCGCGGCTGGCCGCGCTCGGCCGGGCGCTGATCGCGTTGAACGAGGGCCGGCGGGGGGTGCAGGCGCGCCTCGACCGGCTGGTGGAGGAGGTCGCGGCAGAGATCGCGACAAAACCGGAGGAGAGCACATGAAACTTCTGCGTTGGGGCGAGGCGGGGGCCGAGCGGCCGGGAATGCTGGCGCCCGACGGCACGATCCGCGACCTTGGCGGCGTGCTGACGGATCTTGCGGGGGCGGCGCTCGCCCCCGAGAGCCTTGCCCGGCTTGCCGCGCTTGATCCGGCGCGCCTGCCCGTGGTGGCGCCGGGCACCCGGCTCGGCCCGCCGGTCGCAGGCACGGGCAAGGTGATCGGCATCGGCCTCAACTATGCCGACCACGCCGAGGAGGCCGGCATGGCGGTGCCGCCCGAGCCGGTGATCTTCCTCAAGGCGCCCTCGGCGATCTCCGGCCCCGACGATCCGGTCGAGCTGCCGCGCGGCGCCGAGAAGCTCGACTGGGAGGTCGAGCTCGCCTTCGTCATCGGCACCCGCGCGAAATACGTCGAGGAGGCCGACGCGATGGCGCATGTGGCGGGCTACATGCTGGCCAATGACGTCAGCGAGCGCGCCTTCCAGACCGAGCGCTCCGGGCAATGGACGAAGGGCAAAAGCCACGACACCTTCTTCCCCTGCGGCCCCTGGCTCGTCACCCGCGACGAGATCGTCGACCCGCAGGCGCTGGCGCTTGGCACCACGGTCAACGGTGCGGCCCGGCAGGCGGGCAGCACGGCGACGATGGTCTATGGCGTGCGCTTCCTGGTCAGCTACCTCAGCCGCTTCATGACGCTCGAGCCCGGCGACATCGTCACCACCGGCACGCCGCCGGGCGTCGGCATGGGGATGAAGCCGCCGCGCTTCCTGCAGCCCGGCGACGTCGTCGAGCTGACCGGTGAGGGGCTCGGCAGGCAGCGCCAGCGCGTGGTGCCGGCATGAGCGGTCCCGCCTTCGCGCGTCTTGCCGCGGGCAATGCCGCGCGCCGCACCGGGTTCGGCTCCGCCGAGCGCCGCGCCGCGCTGCTGGCCCTTGCCAAGGCCATCCGCGCGCATGAGGCCGAGATCATGGCGGCGCTTGCCACTGATCTCGGCAAGCCCGAGACCGAGACCCGGCTCACCGAGATCGTGCCGGTGCTGGCCGAGATCCGCCACACCCTTGCGCATCTGCGGCGCTGGATGAAGGTGCGCCGCGTCCTGCCGACGCTTGCCATGCTCGGCACCCGCGCCCGGCTGCGGCCCGAGCCGAAGGGCACGGTCCTCGTCATCGCGCCGTGGAACTATCCGTTCTCGCTCGCCCTCGGCCCGCTCGTCTCGGCGCTCGCCGCGGGCAATGCGGCCATGGTGAAACCCTCGGAACTGGCGCCTGCGACCTCGGCGCTGATCGTGCGGCTGGTCGCCGCCGCGCTGCCCGAGGATCTGGTCGCGGTGGTCGAGGGCGGGGTCGAGACCTCGACCGAGCTGCTCGCGCTGCCCTTCGACCACATCTTCTTTACCGGCTCGCCCGCGGTCGGGCGGGTGGTGATGGCGGCGGCGGCGAAGACCCTCGCCTCGGTCACGCTGGAACTCGGCGGCAAGTCGCCGGTGATCCTCGGTCCCGGGGCGGATCTGAAGCGCGCCGCGCGGATGGTCGCCTGGGGCAAGTTCGCCAATGCCGGCCAGACCTGCATCGCGCCCGACCATGTCTTCGTGCCGCGCGCGCAGGAGGCCGCGTTCCTGACCGCGCTGCGGGCCGAGATCGCGCGCATGTATGGTGCCGATCCGCGGACCTCGAAAAGCTTCGCGCGGATCGTGAACGGGCGCCATTTCGCGCGGCTGAAGGCGATGATCGACGAGGCGCGGGCGGGCGGGGCGGAGCTTGCCGTGGGCGGCGAGGCGGATGCCGCCGCGCGCTACCTTGCCCCCACCGTGCTCACCCGCACCGAGGCGACGATGGCGGTGTCACGCGAGGAGATCTTCGGTCCGGTGCTGCCGGTCATCGCCTATGACGATCTCGACGCGTTACTCGGCCAGATCGAGGCGGGAGAGAAGCCGCTTGCGCTTTATCTCTTCGAGCGCGACCGCGCGGTGATCGAGCAGATCAGCGCCACCACCACCTCGGGCGCGCTCGGGGTGAACATCACGCTCGCGCATTACCTGCACCTGAACCTGCCCTTCGGCGGCATCGGCAATTCCGGGCTCGGTGCGGCGCACGGGATCTGGGGCTTTCGCGCCTTCAGCCATGAAAAGCCGGTGCTCGAGGATCGCTTCTCCTCGCTTGGCCTCTTGATGCCGCCCTATACCGGTGCAAAGGCGCGGCTTGCGAAACTGGTGCAGCGGCTCGTGGGGTGAGCCGGGCAGGGGGCGCTGCCCCCTCTTGGCTGCGCCAATTCCCCCCCGAGGTATTTCGGGCAAGGAGAAAGCAGGGCGACTTCCCGCTTCCAATTGCCCCAAATATCCCGGGGGTGAGGGCGAAGCCCGAGGGGGCAGCGCCCCCTTCTGTTGCCGCCCCCCTTGCCCATGCTGCCGAATTGCCGCAAACCGGGCCGGTTGCAGGGAGGGAACGGACATGAGCGAGGCAACGGAGGGCCGGACACGGCTCGGACTTGCGGGGATCGCGGCGCTGGCGCTGCCGCCGCTGTTCTGGGCGGGCAATTTCATCGTCGCGCGCGCGGCGCGTGGCGAGGTGCCGCCGATGGCGCTCTCCTGCGTTCGCTGGGGGATTGCGCTTTTGTGCATGCTGCCCTTCGCCTGGCCCTATCTCAAGCGCGACGCGGCCTGGTATCGGGAAAACTGGAAGCTCGTGGCGCTGATCGGCATTCCGGGCGTCACCGGCTTCAACACCCTCGTCTATGTCGGGCTGCAATACACCACCGCGACCAACGGCATGCTGCTGAACTCGACGATCCCGGTGCTGATCCTGGTGCTCGGCGCGCTGTTCTGGGGGCGCAAGATGCGCGCGGTGCAGGCGCTTGGCCTGCTCGTCTCCACCTTCGGCGTGGCCGTCATCATCTTGCATGGCGAGTGGCAGCGGCTGGTCACGCTGCAATTCTCGCGCGGCGATCTGATCATCTTCGTCGCGATGATCTGCTGGGCGCTCTACACGCTCGGCCTGACGCGGGTGCCGACCTCGGTCAACCGGCTCGGGCTGCTCGCCGTGCACAGCGCGATGACGCTGGTGCTGCTTGCCCCCTTCCTCGCGCTCGAGATCGCCTCGGGCCGGGTGCCGAGCTTTTCCGGCGCCGGCATCGCGGCGATGCTTTATGTGGGCGTCGTGCCCTCGGTGCTGGCGACGCTGCTTTACATGCGTGCGGTCTCGATCGCGGGGCCGGCGCGGGCGGGGCAGTTCATCCATCTGCTGCCGGTCTATGGCGCGGTGCTCTCGACGCTGTTCCTGGGCGAGGAGCTGCACCTTTATCACGCCGTCGGCTTCGGCGCGATCCTGGCGGGCATCGTCATCGCCGGGCGGGGCGGGCGCTGACACCGGAGAGGGCTGACGCGGGGGCAGGGCAGACGCCCCCTTTCCGGGCCGCGCCGCAGGCCTAGATAGGCCGCGGAAGGAGCCCGCCATGATCCCCTATTCGATCCTCGATCTCTCGCCCATTCCCGCCGGCGCCACCCCGGCCGAGGCGCTCGCGAACAGCGTTTCGCTGGCCCGCCATGCCGAGGCGCTTGGCTATCACCGCTACTGGCTGGCCGAGCACCACAACTCGACCGGCATCGCCTCCGCCGCAACCGCGGTGGTGATCGGCCATGTCGCGGGCCAGACCCACAGCATCCGCGTCGGCGCGGGCGGGATCATGCTGCCGAACCACGCGCCGCTGCAGGTGGCCGAGGCCTTCGGCACCCTTGCCACGCTCTACCCCGGCCGCATCGACCTTGGCGTCGGGCGCGCGCCGGGCACCGATCAGCGCACCGCGCAGGCGCTGCGGCGGGGGATGAGCGGCGCCGACCGCTTTCCCGAGGATATGGTCGAGCTGATCGGATATCTCGGCGAGGCCGACCCGGAGGCGCCGGTGCGCGCGGTGCCGGGGCAGGGCACGCATGTGCCGGTGTGGATGCTGGGCTCGTCGCTCTTCGGCGCGCAGCTTGCGGCCTATCTCGGCCTGCCCTACGCCTTCGCCAGCCATTTCGCCCCCGACATGCTGGGCGAGGCGCTCGAGGCCTATCGGGCGCGCTTCCGTGCGGGCCTCACCGCGGCGCCGCGCTTCATGCTGGCGGTCAACCTCTTTGCCGCCGAGACCGATGCCGAGGCACATCTGCTGCGCTCCTCGATGCTGCAAAGCTTCATCAACCTGCGCCGCGGCGCCGCGGGCCCGTTGCCGCCGCCCTGTGCCGATCTGACCACGGTCGCGACCCGCGCCGAGATCGCCATGGCCGAGCGGGCGCTGCGCGTCGCGGCCATCGGCAGCCCGGCCACGGTCGAGGCGCAGCTGCGCGGCTGGATCGACAGCTACCGCCCCGACGAGGTGATCCTGACCGGCCACATCTTCGACCACCACGCACGGCTGCGCAGCTTCGAGATCGGCGCCGGGGTGATGGCGCGGATCGGCTAGGCCTGCCAGACCGAGGCGAGGGTGAGACCGGCCAGCCCGAGCAGGGCGATCCAGCGCTGCCAGCCCGGCACCGGCAGCCGGGCGAGCGTGCCGGGCAGCCACATCACCACGCAGGCCGCCCCGTAGAGCAGCGCGAGCTGCAGCCCGAAGGTGCTGAGCGCGCGCCTGGTCTCGCCGCCGCCGATCAGGTCCTGCACGGCAAGGAGCGCGAAGGCGCCGGCGACGATGCCGGCGAGGAAGGCAATGCCTTCGCCGATGATGTCGGTGATCGTCGCGACCGCCGGCCGGCTTGGCAATCCGAGGGCGAGCAGGCACCAGACCCCGAGCATCGCCCCCATCTGCCGGAGCCCGAGCAGCGCCTGCGGCAGATGCGCCCAGGTCTCGGCCGAAAGCGGTCGGCCCTCGCCGGCGACGAAGTGCAGGATCTGGGTGCCGAGCAGCGTGACAAGGAAGGCGAGGGCGCCCGCGAGCAGCAGCAGCGCCGCCTGGATGATGAGCTCTCCGAACGTCCCGAGCGTGGTGAAAAAGCGCGACATGAAAGCCCCCCCGGTCTCTCTTTCTGTCATAGCCCGCCCGGGCCCCGCCCGTAAACCCGCCCGGTTGCGGCAAACAGCGCTTGCATCGCGCGCCCCATGGCCTATAAGGCGCGGACTTCCGCATTCATGTGAACCGGCGGAGCCTCTCGTGGTGGGCCGCGGAAGTCATTGGCCCTCCTATGAAGCCGCCCGAGAAACAGGAGCACACATGCCGCTTTACGAGCATGTCCTCATTGCGCGTCAGGACCTGTCCAACGCGCAGGCCGAAGGTCTCGTCGAACACTTCTCGACCGTTCTCGCCGACAATGGCGGGCAGGTCGTTGCCTCGGAATACTGGGGCGTGAAGACGATGGCCTACAAGATCAACAAGAACCGCAAGGGCCATTACGCCTATCTGCGCACCGATGCCCCCTCGGCCGCGGTGCAGGAGATGGAACGTCTCGCCCGTCTGCATGACGACGTCATGCGCCTTCTGACCGTCAAGGTCGATGCGCACGAAGAAGGCCCGTCGGTGCAGATGCAGAAACGCGAAGAGCGCGACGACCGTCGCGAGCGTCGCGAACGCCGTTGATCGAAAGGACCTGACCCATGGCCAACAAACCGTTTTTCCGTCGCCGCAAGGTCTGCCCGTTCTCGGGTGATAACGCGCCGAAGATCGACTACAAGGACGTCCGTCTGCTGCAGCGCTACATCTCCGAGCGCGGCAAGATCGTGCCGGCCCGCATCACCGCCGTCTCGGCCAAGAAGCAGCGTGAACTCGCCCGTGCCATCAAGCGCGCGCGTTTCCTCGCCCTGCTCCCCTACGCCGTGAAGTAAGGAGCGAGACCCATGCAAGTCATCCTGCTGGAACGTGTGGCCAAGCTCGGCCAGATGGGCGAGGTCGTGAACGTCAAGGACGGTTACGCCCGCAACTTCCTGCTGCCGCAGGGCAAGGCGCTGCGCGCGTCGGACTCGAACATCAAGTCGTTCGAGGACCGCAAGGCGCAGCTCGAGGCCCGTAACCTCGAGACCAAGAAGGAAGCCCAGGCTCTCGCCGAGAAGCTTGACGGCCAGACCTTCGTGGTCATCCGCTCGGCCTCGGATTCGGGCGCGCTCTACGGCTCGGTCACCCCGCGTGACGCGGCCGACGCCGCGACCGCCGGTGGCTTCTCGCTCGACCGCAAGCAGGTCGCGCTGAAGGCCCCGATCAAGGACCTTGGCCTGCACGAAGTGCATGTCATGCTGCATCCGGAAGTCGACGTGACGATCGTGATGAACGTCGCCCGTTCGGCGGAAGAAGCCGAGCTGCAGGCGTCGGGCAAGTCGATCCAGGAACTCGCAGCCGAGGCGGAAGCCGAAGCCGAGTTCGAGATCGCCGAGCTCTTCGACGAAGTCGGCGCCGCCGCTGGCGACGAGGAATAATCGGGCCCATCCGCCCGGTGACCGGAAACCGCGCCCCTCGGGGCGCGGTTTTTTCTTGCCGGCTTGCCTGCCGCGTCGCGGCATCCTAGGAGGAAGGCGAAACGGACAAGGGGGTGGGCCGGATGGAGCGCTATCTGCAGCAGATCGAGCCGGCGCTCGCCGCGGCACGGGACTGGATCGTCACTCCCGCCGCCTGGGGGCAGATCGTGGCGCTGGCGCTCGCGGTGCTGCTCGGCTGGGGCGCGGCGGCACTTGTGCGGCCGGTGCTCTTGCGGCTGCTGAGCCCGGCGGCGGGCGCGAGTGGCACGCTGTCGCTGCTGCGCCGGCAGCTGCGCCGCCTGCTGCCGCTGCTCGGCCCGCTCTTTGCCGCGGCGCTTGCGGCCTTCGGCGAGGAGGCCCTGCGCGCGCTCTTCGGCACCGCCGGCATCGCCGCTTTCGGCAAGCGGGTGTTCCTGTTCCTCGCCGTGCGCGCCTTCGTGCGCGATGTCCTGCGCGAGCCCTTCCTGCGGGCCTACGGCCGTTTCGTCGTGCTGCCGATCGTCGCGGTCTATGCCGTCGGGCTGATGCCAACCGTTGCCGCGGCGCTCTCGACGATGCGGATGCCGCTCGGCAACCTGTCCTTCGACCTGCTCTGGGCGATGAAATTCGCGCTGTTCGGCGGGCTGATCTTCTGGGCGGGGCGCTGGTCGAACGAACGCTCGACCGCCTATCTCGCGGGCCAGGAGGAGCTGCGCCCGGCCACCCGCCAGCTTGCGATCAAGACCGCCGAGGTGGCCATCTTCGGTCTCGCCTTCCTCGTGCTGATGAACGTGATGGGGGTGAACCTGACCTCGCTCGCGGTGATCGGCGGTGCGATCGGCGTCGGCATCGGCCTTGGCCTGCAACAGATCGCCTCGAACTTCATCTCCGGCATCATCCTGCTGATCGAGGGGCAGGCGACGGTTGGCGATTATGTCGAGCTCGACGGCGGCGAGGCCGGCACGATCGTCAAGATGACGCTGCGCTCGATCATCCTCGAGACCTTCGACGGCAAGTGGATCGTGGTTCCGAACGAGCATTTCATCACCACCCGCGTGGTGAACTATTCCGATCAGGGCTCGGCGAACCGGCTCGAGGCGGCGTTCTCGGTCAGCTACGACACCGATATCAACCGCGTGCCCGCAATCATCGAGGCGGCGGTGGCAAAGCATCCGAAGGTTCTCGGCCATCCCGAGGCCCCCGATTGCGAGCTGCGCGGCTTTGGCGACAGCGGCATCGATTTCGCGGTCGAGTTCTGGGTCTCGGGGCTTGACGACGGTCCGAACAAATATGTCTCGGACGTGCTGTTCCTGGTCTGGAACGCGCTGAAGGAGGCGGGGATCGAGATCCCCTATCCGCATCGCGTGGTCGAGCTGCGCGGCCCCGAGGGCGGCGTGCGCCTTTGAGGCGAGCAACAAAGCGGGAGACGATGGCGCAACGGGTTTCGGTCTTTGGCTGCGGTGGGCAGAAGGGCGGCACGACGACGCTGCACGCCTACCTCTGCGGTCATCCCGGACTGACAGCGCCGACCCGCAAGGAGACGCATTTCTTCGACGACGAGGCGCAGGACTGGTCGCGGCCCGACTATCGGCGCTACGACACCTTCTATCCCGGCGATGACGGCGGCCGGCTGCGTGTCGACGTCACCCCGATCTATGGCTATTGGGAGCCGTCTCTTGCCCGCATCCGGGTCTACAATCCCGAGGCGAAGCTGATCTTCCTGTGGCGCGACCCGTTCCAGCGGGCACAGTCGCATTGGGCGATGCAGGTCGCACGCGGGGCAGAGACGCTGAGCTTTTCCGAGGCGCTGGCCGCCGAGGAAAAGCGCCTGGCCGAGGCCGGCCCGCTCGGCAAGGGGCGGCGGCTCCATTCCTATGTCGACCGCGGCCGCTATGCGAGCCAGTTGCGCCGTGCCTATGCCCTGTTCCCGCGTGCGCAGATCCTGAACCTGCGCTCGGAAGACCTGTTCAAGGCGCATATGGACACGCTTGACCGGATCGCCACGTTCCTCGGCATCGCGCCCTTTGCCCGGGGCGAGGCGCGGCACGAGATGAAGCGGCGCGGCAAGAAAGATGCGCCGCCGCGCCGCGCCGATTTCAACTTCGTCGCAAGCCGGCTTGCGGGCGAGATGGCGGAATTCGCGACGCTGAGCGGGCTCGACATCTCGGGCTGGAGCGAGCCGCCCGCAGAGATTCCGTCAGTGCTGCAGGCCGCGCCGAAGGAAGGCTCTGCGCGCGCCCCCAACCGTCAGCCCGGGGATTCCCGCTAAATCCGGAACTACCGAAAAACGTGAAACGGCCGCGGCGCAGATTGCGGCCGTGGCCACCGCCGCGCACGCATTGGCACCGCTCGTTGCGGCAAAGCAAAAGGGCCGCCCGAGGGGCGGCCCTTTCGAATGCGGTCGAGCGGGTCGATCAGACCTCGTCGAGAGCCTCGATGGCCTTCTGCAGGTCTTCCTTCGAGACTTCCTTCTCGGCGACCTTGGCGGAGTTGACGATATACTCGACAACCTTGTCCTCGAAGATCGGGGCGCGGAGCTGCTGCTGCATCTGCGGGTTCTGCTGCACGAACTCGAAGAAGGCGCGTTCCTGACCCGGATACTGGCGGGCCTGGTTCAGCACGGCCTGAGTGAACTCGGCGTCGGTCACTTCGATTTCCTGCTTGCGGCCGAGTTCGGCGAGCAGCAGGCCAAGGCGCACACGGCGCTCGGCAAGCTTGTTGTGCTCGTCGGTCGGTTCCATCGCGCCGTGGTCGTGGCCGTGATCGTCCGGGTGCTCTTCGTGGTAGAGCTGGTGGGCGATCTGATGCGCCTCGGCCTCGACCAGCGACGGCGGCAGGTCGAACTTGACCTTCTCGTCAAGCACGTCGAGCAGGCCGCGCTTCAGGATCGCGCGGGCGGCGCCCTGGTATTCGGCTTCCAGACGCTCGGCGATCTGCTTCTTCAGACCTTCGAGGTCCTCGGCGCCGAACTTCTTCGCCAGTTCGTCGTCGATCTCGGCCGCCTTCGGCGCCTTCACCTCGTGCACGTGGCACTTGAAGGTGGCTTCCTGGCCAGCGAGATGCGCCGCACCGTATTCCGCCGGGAAGGTGACCTTCACCTCGACATCGTCACCGGCCTTGGCGCCGACGAGCTGATCCTCGAAGCCCGGGATGAACGAGTTCGAGCCGAGCACGAGCGGGTATTTCTCGCCCTTGCCGCCTTCGAAGGGTTCGTCGCCGAGGAAGCCCTCGAAGTCGATGACGACCTGGTCGCCCTCTTTCGCCTTCGAGCCCTTGCGACGGTCCTCGAAGCTCTGCGCGGTCTTGGCGAGGTTCTCGAGCGCCTCGGTCACCGCGGCCTCCTCGGCCTTCACCACCAGACGCTCAAGCTGGACGTCGGTCAGGTCGACTTCCGGGATCTCCGGCAGCGCTTCGTAGGAAATGTTGACGACCACATCGTCGCCTTCCTTCCAGGTCTCGCCGCCGTCCATCTCGACCTTCGGCTGCATCGCCGGGCGCTCGCCGGACGTCTCGAAATGCTCTTTCATCGCGCCGTCGACGGCGTCCTGCATCGCATCGCCGAGCACGCGCGCGCCGAACTGCTTGCGCAGCATCGCCATCGGCACCTTGCCCTTGCGGAAGCCCTTCATCTCGATCTCGGGCTGCGCTTCGATCAGCTTCTCGGTGACAGTCTTGTCAAGCTCGGCGGCAGTGATGGTGATCTGGTAGCCGCGCTTGAGGCCGTCGTTGAGGGTCTCGGTGACCTGCATGGGTTTTCCTCTGTCTCAAAGGCGCGCCCGGTGGCGCGCACAATTCCGAATTTCAGCCGCTCTTCTATTGGGCGCGCGTCTTGGTGGCAAGGCGAAAAGGCGGGGGCCGGACGGCATCGGCGGCGACGGGCGGGCAGGGGCGGGACGCCACGCCCCCTTGCCGCTCCCGCCGCCCGCGCCTAGTGTCGGGGCCGAGACGACGGAGACCCCCATGAGCCCGAAACGCAGCATCTTCGAAGAGGTCGGCGCCGAAAAGCCCACCGCCCCCGCCGCGCCGAAAGGCGGGCTGATCGACGCCCGCCCGAAAGGCGCGCGCGCCGCGATCCGGGTCTGGCTGTTCGCGCTTTTCGCGCTGGTCGCGACAATGATCGCGCTTGGCGGCGCGACGCGGCTGAGCGATGCGGGGCTCTCGATCACAGAATGGAAGCCGGTCACCGGCATCGTGCCGCCGCTGAGCGATACCGACTGGCAGGCCGAGTTCGGCAAGTATCAGGCGACACCGCAATTCGCGCTGGCGAATGCGGCGATGGACCTTGCCGGGTTCAAGGCGATCTACTGGTGGGAATGGGCGCATCGCGCGCTTGGCCGGCTGATCGGCCTGGTCTGGGCGGCGGGCTTTGCGGGCTTTGCCCTCACCCGCCGGATCCCGAAGGGCTGGGGGCTGCGGCTCTTCGGTCTGGGCCTGCTCGGCGGGCTGCAGGGCGCGATCGGCTGGTGGATGGTCAGCTCGGGGCTGGGCGCGGGCATGACCTCGGTCGCCTCCTATCGTCTTGCCGTGCACCTTGGCATCGGCTTCACCATCCTCGGCCTCATCGCCTGGTATGCCCTGCTTCTGGGCCGCAGCGAGGCTGCGCTGCTGCAGGCCCGCCGCCTGGCCGAACCGCGGCTCTTCGGCATGGCGACGGGGGTGCTGCATCTCGCCTTCCTGCAGGTGCTGCTTGGTGCGCTGGTTGCCGGCATCGACGCCGGGCGCGGCTTCACCGACTGGCCGCTGATGGGCGGGCAATTCCTGCCGCCCGAGCCGTTCTCGCTTTCGCCGCTGTGGCGCAATTTCTTCGAAGACCCGGGGCTGGTGCAGTTCGACCACCGGATGATCGGCTATCTCGTGCTGATCTTCGGCGTCGTGACCGCGCTGCGCGGCCGCCGCTCGGCCCATGGCGCGACCCGCACCGCCTTCGCCTGGATGGGCGCCTGGCTGCTGGTGCAGGTGGCGCTTGGCATCGTCACGCTGATCCACGCCGCGCCGATGGCGCTTGGCCTTGCGCATCAGCTGGGCGCGGTGGTGGCCTTCGTTCTCATCCTGCGCGCGCGCTTCCTGGCGCGTTACCCGCAGGTGCAATCCATCAGGGGGGGAGCAAGATGACGGCTTTTCAGGATCTTGTCGCGTTTCAGCGCGAGACAGAGGCGCTCGCCGGCATTGCCGAACGGCTCGGCTGGGATCAGGAGACGGTGATGCCGCGCGGCGCCGCCGAGCAGCGCGCCGAGGAGACCGCCGCGCTCGAATCCGTGCTGCACGCCCGCCGCACCGATCCGCGGATCGAGGACTGGCTTGCCCGGGCCGAGGCCGAGAGCCCGTTCGAGGCGCGTTTGCTTGACCTCGCCGGGCGCAGCTACAACCGCAACACCCGGGTGCCGGCGCGGCTGGCGACGGAACTCGCGCGCCTCACCTCGCTGTCGCAAGGCATCTGGGCCGAGGCGCGGGCCGAGGAAAACCCGGCGGCCTTCGTGCCGGTGCTGAAACAGGTGCTGGCGCTGAAGCGCGAGGAGGCCGAATGCCTGGCCGACGGCGATCTTTACGATGCGCTGCTTGACGATTACGAGCCCGGCGCCACGCATCGCGCCCTTGGCGCGATGTTCGACCGGATGCGGCCGCGGCTTGTGGCGCTGCGCGAGCGCGTGCTCGGCGCCGAATTCCGCCCGCCGGTGCTCGACCATGTCTTCCCCGAGGCGGCGCAGCTGCGCCTCGCCCGGATCTGCGCCTCGGCCTTCGGTTATGACTGGAGCTGCGGCCGGCTCGACATCGCGGTGCATCCGTTCTCCTCGGGCTCGGGGCGCGACGTGCGCATCACCACGCGCGTGGTGGAAAGCGATCCGTTCAACTGCCTCTATTCGACGATCCACGAAACCGGCCACGCCTGCTACGAGCTTGGCATCGACGAGGAATACGCCTTCACCCCGATGGGGCATGGCGTGTCGATGGGCGTGCACGAAAGCCAGAGCCGGATCTTCGAGAACCAGATCGGCCGCTCGGCCGCCTTCACCGGCTGGCTCTATCAGCGCATGACCGAGGCCTTCGGCGATTTCGGCATCCGCACGCCCGAGGCCTTCCATGCCTGCGTGAACCGTGTCACCCCGGGCTTCATCCGCACCGAGGCGGACGAGCTGCATTACAACCTGCACATCATGATGCGCTTCGATCTCGAGCGCGACCTGATCGCCGGGCGGCTCGCCGTCGACGACCTCGAGGAGGCTTGGAACGCCCGCTTTGCGCAGGATTTCGGCGTCGCCGTGCCCACGCCCTCGCAGGGGTTCCTGCAGGACGTGCACTGGGCGGTGGGGCTCTTCGGCTATTTCCCGACCTATGCACTTGGCAACGTCTATGCGGGCTGCCTGCACGAGACGCTGCGCGCCGCACTTCCCGATCTCGACGCCTCGCTGGCCGGCGGCTCGGCGCGGCCCGCGACCGAGTGGCTGCGCGAGAGCCTGCACCGCCACGGCGGGTTGCGCCCGCCTGTCGAGACGATCGAGGCCGCCTGCGGCTTTGCCCCGACCGAAGATCCGCTCCTTGACTATCTCGAGGCGAAATTCGGCGCGATCTACGGGGTGTGAACGCGGAAGGGGGGCTGTCTGCCCCCCTCTTGCCCGTGCCGGGCAATTCACCCCCCGAGGATATTTGCGGCAATTGGAAGACGTGAAGCGGCGCCGATCGGGGCCGCTTTTCCGGACCTTGCCGCTTCCAATTGCCGCAAATATCCCGGGGGTGAGGCCCGTCAGGGCCGAGGGGGCAGCGCCCCCTCGCGCGGGCTCAGCCGCAGCCGGATGCCGTCCTTGCCGCGCACCGTCAGATGCGCGACCGGCACCGGCACCGCGCCCGCCACCACCTCGAAGCGGAAGGCGCGGATGAGCAGCGACAGCAGCAGCGGCCCCTCGGCCATGGCAAATCCCGCCCCCGGGCAGACGCGCGGGCCGGTTGAGAACGGGATATAGGCGCAGCGCTGCGCCTCCTTGCCGTTTTCGCTCTCCCAGCGGGCGGGATCGAAGCCGTCCGGGTTGTCCCAGATCCGCTCGTGCCGGTGCAGGTGCCAGGGGCTGATCACCACCTGTGCGCCCTTCGGCACCGCGCGCTCGCGGAAGGTCTCGGGACAGCGCGCCTCGCGCACGAACATCGGCACCGGCGGGTAGAGCCGCAGCGCCTCGCGAAACACCGCACGGCTGAGCTTCAGCCGGTTCAGGATTGAGAAATAAGGGATTTCCTCACCGATGACCGCGTCGGCCTCGGCGGCAACCCGGTCCTGCCAGTCGGGGTTCTGGGCGAGCAGGTAAAGCGACCAGGCGAGCGCCGAGGCCGAGGTCTCGTGCCCGGCGAGAAAGAAGATCGCCACCTGATCGACCATCTCGGAGGTTCCGAAGCGCGCGCCGGTCACCGGGTCGGGGGTGGTCATGATCTTCGTCGCCAGATCGTCAGGCGCGGTGCCTGCCGCGATCTCGGCGGCGCGGGTGGCGGTGAGGCGCTCGATCAGCGCGCGGATGCGGGCGGCGGTGCGTTTCGTCGCGCGCGAATGAAAGCGCGGGAACCAGCGCGGCAGCGGCAGCAGCGCGCCGAGATTGACCACCGGCGAGGCGTTCTGATGGCGGCGGAACTCGTGGAAGACGGCCGAGGCGGTGGTATCCTCGATCGGGATCGAGAACAGGGTGCGAAAGATCACATCGGCCGCGGCATGCGATGTTTCCGATTCGATCTCAATGGGTTCCGTGCCGATCTTCGTGCGCAGCCGGGCGACGCAGGCTTGCCCGGCCTCCCACATCGCGGGGAAGGTGTCGCGCAGGCGGCCGCCCTCGAAGGCCGGGTCGATGATCCGGCGCTGGCGCAGCCAGGTCTCGCCATTGGTCAGGAACACGCTGTCGCGCAGCAGCGGCGCCAGCCCCTCGCGCACCCGGTCGGATTTCGGGAAATCCATCGGCCGTTCCTTCAGCACTCGGGCGACAAGCGCCGGGTCGTTGCACAGGAAGGAGCGGAAGAAGGGGGTGCGGAACTCGGCCATCCAGGCGCGGTAAAGCCGCGCCGGCTGCGCCGAGAGGATATCGGCGCGGAACAGGCGGAAATAGCGCCAGAGCGACACCTTGTCGGGGCGCGGGGCGGGTTTCGGGGGCAGCGGCGCGGTCATGCGATCGTGGTATAGCGGTTTGCGGCGCGCTCAATGCGGCTTTTTGACGGGGGGTGGTCGCGGAAGCGTTCGGCCAGCGTCTGCGGGCCGGCGGTGATGCGGAAATAGTCGTAGTCGCCCGGTCGGTCGAAGGCGCACAGATACTGGAAATGCAGCCGGAAGAAGCGCCAGCGCAGCGCCTGCCAGCGTTCGGGGCTGAGGGTCTGGGTGAAGGCCGCCGAGAGGATCAGCGGCTGGAATTGCTCGGGCGGCGCGACGCCTGTCACCTTGACCGGATCGCACAGCGCAAAGGCGCAGCCATCGCCCGGGGCGGTGACATCGACCCAGCTCAGCTCGGGCCGCGCGCCAAGGAAGGCGAGATCGGCGCGCAGCCGGGTGGCGCGGGGCAGGAAGCTGACCATCGGCACGACCTGGCCGAGCGAGAGGAAGCCGAGCGCGGGGCCCGTGGCGGGCACGCGGCCCGCCCGGATCAGGTCGGAAAGGATCGAGACGGCGAGATGCGCGCCCGAGCTGTGGCCGACCACCAGCACCTCGTCCCAGTCCTCGGTCAGCGCCTGTGCGATGGTGTCGGCGAACGCGGCCATCCGCGCCTCGAGGCGCGGCGGGTTGGCGCCGCCCCACCGCGCGGTGAAGGCATAGTCGTGCATCAGGTAATAGGCATAGAACTTGCCGTCCTTCGCCCGGAACCAGCGCAGCGTGACGGCAAGCACGGCGGCGCCAAGCACCAGCCCCGCAAGCGCGCTGAACGGAAAGGGCGGCAGCAGGGCGAGCAGCGCCGCGGCAATGCCCCAGCCCAGCAGCACGCCCGCAAGGGCCTGTGCGAGGAGGGCGAAGATCGGGTAGAGCGCGGCGATGATCGGCCCCTTGCGCAGCCGCATCAGTCGGAAGAGTGCTCCCGAGGCGATATAGGTCCAGGCGGTGCGGACGAGTTGCGCGTAGGTTTCGGGGATCGAGGCGCCCATGCTGTCGCGCACGATGTCGGACCAGACCAGCACCTCGACCGCGGCCTCGACCGTCTCGCCCGCCTGCACCGAGCGCACGCGCCAGCCATAGGGGCCGCCGCCGCGCTTCGGGGCAAGCGCGATCTCATAGCCCGAAATCTCCGCCTGAGCAGCGCCTTCCTTGCGGTAAAGCTCGCGGTAGCGGCGCGGGTGGATCGGGTCATAGCCCGGGATGTAGAACACCCGGCGCCGGCGCACGCGGCGCGCCTCCTCTGTCTGCGGCTGATCTGCGGTCATGCGGGCCTCGGTTTTTTCCGAGACTAGCGGGCAAAAGGGCCGAAGGTAAGGGATTAACCCTGCCAGCGGGCGAGATGACGGCGGATCGCGGCGATGCGCTCGGGGGCGGCCGGGTGGGTGGCAAGCCAGGCGGGCATCGCCGTCGCCCCGGTCAGCGCCTCGAGCTTCTCGAACAGCGCGATCTGCGGGCCGGCGCCATAGCCCGCCTTGATCAGCAGTGCGGTGGCGAATTCGTCGGCCTCGAACTCGTCGCGCCGGCTGAGTTTCGCGGCAAGGGCCGTGGTCAGGGTGTTGGCGATCCAGACCCCGGCGAAGGGGATCATCCGGCCGAGCACGCCCGCCAGCACCGCGCGCAGCGCATTCTGCCCGGTGAAGTCGATCATCCGCCGCCGGGCATGGCCGCGCGCGACATGGCCAAGCTCATGCGCGATGACGGCGCCGATCTCCTCGGCGCTGACCCGGCCGTCGCGGTACAGCCGCAGGAAGCCCTCGGTCAGGAAGACGCGGCCGTCGGGGGCGGCAAGGCCGTTCACCGCCTCGATCTCGTAGACATGGACGGGCACCGTGGCGACGCCAAGCGCGGCGGCGAGGCGGTCGAGCACCGGGGCAAGGCGGCTGTCGTTGAGCCGGCGCGATTTCGCGTCGAGCGCGCGGGCGAGGCTGCGCGCCGAGAAGTGCCACAGCACGAGGCCGTAGGCGAGCATCAGCAGGATGGGCAGAAGGCGCAGGAGCATGGAGCCGATGTGGGGGCTTCGGGCGGGGGCGTCAAGCGCCGCCGCGCGTGCTTGCGCGCAGCGCATGCCACAGCCACGCCCCAAGCGCGAGGGCCGCGGCGCCCGCGCCGAGGAAGCCCACGGCATTCGCCGCAAGGTCGGCCGCCGCCTGCAGGTTCGCCCCGAAGACGATGCCAAGCCCGACATAGGCCGCGACCCAGACCGCCTCACCCAGCAGATCGGCAAGGGCGAAGCGCGGATGGGCAAAGCCCGAGGCGCCGGCGGCAAGGTTCACCCAGGGGCCGAGCGCCGAGAACAGCCAGCGGCTGAGAAACACCGTGACGCTGCCACGCCGGCGCAGGCCGTCCATCGCCGCGGCGATCAGATCGCCGCGCCGCGTGCCCGGCTTTGGCAGGAAGCGCCCGGCGCGGCGGCCAAGCAGGAAGCCGAGCTGATCGCCCGTCACCGCGCCGGCATAGGCGGTCGCGGCCACCATCGGCAGCGACAGATCGCCCGAGGCGACGAAGGCGCCCGCCGCGATCATCATCAGCGACGAGGGCACCGGCAGCGCGAGGCAGCTGAGGAAGGTGGTGATCCCGAGCAGCGCCGGCCCGTAGAGCGGCAGCTGCGCGAGGAACCAGTCGGACAGGGCGGCAAGGCTCATTTCGGCGGCTGATCCGGATCGGCGCCGGGGGCAAGCGGGGGCAGTGTCGGCAGCACCGCCGCCAGCTCGTCGAGCAGCTGTGCCACCGGGATGCCGCGGTCGCGCGCGATCTCCTCGAGCGAGCGCCGGCCGCCGTCACGCGGGCCGAGCACCGCATCGAGTGCGCCATTCGGCAGGTGCCAGCTGCGCGCGATGTAGCCCGGCGTCATCCAGGGCTCGGGCATCTGCCGGTGATGCGCGGGGCTCGACCAGTAGACCGCCCGCACCACCATCCGCCCACCGAAGAAGGCGGTCAGCGCCACGGCGAGCGCAAAGGCGATGACGACAAGGCGTTGCTCGTGCCAGAGCCGGGCTAGGGCCGCGCGCCCCTTCATCCGAGCATCCGCATCGCGCGGGTGATGCCGTCGAGGGTCAGCGGGAACATCCGCCCCTCGAATTCGCGCTGCACGATGCCGATCGACGGGGTGTGGCCCCAGTGCCGTTCGGGCACTGGGTTGAGCCAGGCATGCGCGGGCCATTGCTCGCGGGCGCGGGCAAGCCAGAGCGCACCGGGTTCGGGGTTCCAGTGCTCGTTCGCGCCGCCCGCATGGGTGATCTCGTAGGGGCTCATCGAGGCGTCGCCGACGAAGAGGCACTTGTAGTCGGGGCCGAAGCGGTGCAGCACCTCCCAGGTCGGCGTGACCTCGTCCCAGCGGCGCCGGTTCGACTTCCACACCCCCTCGTAAAGGCAGTTGTGGAAATAGAAATGTTCGAGATGCTTGAACTCGGCCCGGGCCGCCGAGAACAGCTCCTCGACCAGTTTCACATGCGCATCCATCGAGCCGCCGATGTCGAGAAACAGCACCACCTTGACGGCGTTGCGCCGCTCGGGCCGGGTCTTCACGTCGATGTAACCCGCCTCGGCCGAGGCGCGGATCGTGCCGGGCAGGTCGAGCTCTTCATGGGCGCCGGCGCGGGCCCATTGCCGCAGCCGCTTCAGCGCCACCTTGATGTTGCGCGTGCCAAGTTCGACGGTGTCGTCGAGATCCTGGAATTCCCTCTTGTCCCAGACCTTTACGGCGCGTTGATGACGTGACTTGTCCTGCCCGATGCGGACCCCTTCGGGGTTGTAGCCATAGGCGCCGAAGGGCGAGGTGCCGGCGGTGCCGATCCATTTCGAGCCGCCCTGATGGCGCTCCTTCTGCTCGGCCAGGCGCTGGCGCAGCGTCTCCATCAGCTTGTCGAAGCCGCCAAGCGCCTCGATCGCCGCCTTTTCCTCGTCGCTGAGGTGCTTCTCGGCGAGCTTCGCCAGCCAGTCGCCGGGCAGATCGAGCGCCTCGAGCACGGCCTCGGGGGCGATCGCCTCGATGCCGGAAAAGGCCTCGGCGAAAGCGCGGTCGAAGCGGTCGAGGTGGCGCTCGTCCTTCACCATCGTGGTGCGGGCGAAATAATAGAAGCCGTCGAGGTCATAGGTGCACAGCCCCGCCGCCAGCCCTTCGAGAAAGGCCAGGTATTCGCGCAGCGAGACGGGCACGCCGCCACGCCGCAGGGCTTCGAAGAAGGGCAGGAACATCCGCGCCTCACGCCATCCGGTTCAGCATGATGGTGATGAAAAGCCCCGCGAGCGCAAGGAGAATGCCGAAGACCGCCGCATATTGCAGCTGGTCGAGCCCGTTGCCACCACGTCGCCGCGCCCGTGTCGCGCCGATCAGCGCGCCGATCACCAGCCCTGCCAGAATATACATCCCGCCTCCCCGGATGCGGCCGGGCGGTGCCGGCTCAGTTCAGCTGTGCCCCGGCTTCGGCGAGCGCCGCCACCTCGGTGGCGCGGGCCCGCACCGCGGCGTCCGAGCCAAAGCCATAGCGTGCCCAGTGCTGCGAGTCGAGCCAGGCGGCCCGGGCCCCGGCGCTGTCGCCAAGCGCCGCGCAGGCCTCGGCGCGGATCATGAAGAGCGTGGCGGTCAGCGCGGCATTCTCGGCCGCCCGCGCGGGTGGGATGGCGCGCGCGCTCAGCGCCCGCGCCTCGGCAGGCCGGCCCGAAGAAAGGGCGAGGGCCGCGAGCTGCATGTCGACATGGGCGGCCTGCACCGCGGCCCCCGGCGTGGCGCGGAAAATCGCCCCCGCGGCGTGGAAGGCCGAAAGCGCCGCCTGCGGATCGTCCTTCAGACTGAGCCGGCCAAGCGCGAAGAGGGCAAAGCCGGTGCGGCTGTCACTCCAGCCTTCGGCCCGGGCGATCGCGACCGCCCGGGCCGCGGCGGCCTTGCGCCGGGCCGGGGAGCCGGGGCCGAAAGCGGTCTCGATCGCCTGCGCAAAGCGCGGCGGCGTCGGGTCGGCGGGCAGGGCCGTCACCGGCCCGCCCGTGGGGTTGATCCGGCCAAGCACGGCCGGCAGCCGTGCCGCCACCTCGGCCTCGCTCATCCCCGAATGCAGCTCGGGCGCGTAGGTCGCGCGCAGGATCAGCATGTCGTGGCGCGTCAGCACCGCCTGGAAATTGTCGTCGTTCCAGATCGAGTCGGGCAGCCGGTACAGGTCGTTCAGCGGGCCGAGCGCCTGGCTCACCTCCTCGTGCAGGCAATCGCGCAGCTCCTGCGGGCTGGCCTCGGCGGGGATGAAGACGGTGGCATCGCGGCGCACCGTCTGCGTCGTCCAGTCGGTCGCGCGGTCGCGCCGGCGGGCGCGGTAATCAGCCCAGTCCGTCACGTTCGGCACCACGAAACAGGCGGCGCCCGGCACCTCGGCCTGCAGCAGCCGTTTCGGCACGAAATCGAGGGTGATCCGGTTCGCCCCGCCAAGGCCGGTGCCGATTGCAATGCCCGCCTCGGTGCGCAGCCGCGCCGTCAGCCGGTCAAGCTCGGCGGGTGCATTGGCGGGCACCGCGCCGGCGACGGAGACGGTCACCGGCCCCTCGAAGCGGGTGAAGACCGGCAGGGCGCGCCCGGTCTCGAGCGCGAAGGACAGCTCGCGGAAATCGCGGGCGAGGGCGGCGTTCGAGAGCTCGCCGGGCCGTGGCGCCGGGGCCGGCGTGTCGAGCGGCAGTTCGGCACTCACCGCGCCGGCGCGGCTCGGCGGCGTCTGCGGCGCAGGGCCGGCGCAGCCGGCAAGCGCGACCGCAAGCGCGACCGCGACCGCCGCAAGGGCGTGCAGCGGTGCGGCCTGCAGCACGCGCGGCGTGGAAGATGTCGGACGCATGGCCGTCGTTCCCCGGGTGCAAACGATTGCGGTGCCTCAGCTTCGTCCGGCAAGCCCGTGGCTCGCAAGCAGAAAGGTCGGCCCCGAGGCGGCGCCGCCCGGCGATTGCGGTGCTCCGGTTGCGAAACTGGCCTGAAATTGTCCTTCCGGCGGAAACGCCGGCTGGCCGGTTCCGCCGAATCATCGCTGTGCTGCCATGCCGCCGGCGGCGCCGTTGCAGCGGCGGAAACAGTCCGCGCGGCATGGCTGCGGCCGCCGGTCCCATTCCTCCCCCGGCGATCGCGCGGCCAATCCTTCCGTTCGGGAGGCATTGTTGCGCCTTCGCGGTGCGGGGCGCGCCGAATCGCATGTCCGCGCCGGCCCCCCGCGATCGTGTCACCGCAGCGTCACCTCTCGCCTTGAACCCGGGCGTTCAAATCGCTACCTTGGGGACAACTTGAAATCGGAGGGCGTGCAATGGCGCCCAAGCGTCCCAGGTCTGCGGGCGCGTTCCCGAAACCGGTAGAGCCGACCGCGACCGTCCCCGCCGAGAAGGGCGAGCTTTATGCTGCGCTCGATCTTGGCACCAACAGTTGCCGGATGCTGATTGCCCGACCGAAGGGCGATCAGTTTCAGGTCGTGGACAGCTTTTCCAAAGCGGTCCAGCTCGGCCAGGGGCTTGAAGCCTCGGGCCGGCTGTCGCGTTCATCCATGGCGCGCACGGTGCAGGCGTTGCAGATCTGCCGGCGCAAGATCGAATCCCACGGCGTGAAACGCATGCGGCTGGTCGCGACCGAGGCCTGCCGGCGTGCCGGCAATGCCCGCGATTTCATCCGCTATGTGCGGCGCGAGACCGGCCTGCCGCTGGAAATCATCCCGCCCGAGGAAGAGGCGCGCCTCGCGGTGATCTCCTGCGCCTCGCTGGTCAGCCCGCGCACCGAACAGGTGCTGGTGGTCGACATCGGCGGCGGCTCGACCGAGCTCGTCTGGATCGACATCTCGAAGGTGCCGCCGGCCGACCGGGCGCGGGCGATCATGCGGATGTCGGGCGCGGGCGGGTTCCGCGCTCTCGAGGGGCCGGAACCCTCGGCACGGGTGGTCGACTGGATCTCGGTGCCGCTTGGCGTTGCCACGCTCAAGGACCAGTTCGCCGATGTCGAGGACGACGCGGCGCGCTTCGCGCTGATGAGCTGGTTCTTCGAGGAAAAACTGGCCGATTTCACCCCCTACAGCTCGGGCAGCCCGCAAGAGGGCTTCCAGATCATCGGCACCTCTGGCACGGTGACCACGGTCGCCGCCTGCCACCTCGGGCTGAAGCGCTATGACCGCACCCGCGTCGACGGGCTGACGATGTCCTCGGCGCAGATCGACGCGGTGATCCGGCGGTTCCTGCAGCTTGGCCCCGAGGGCCGGCGTGCCGATCCGCGCATCGGGCGCGACCGGCACACACTGATCATGTCGGGCGCGGCGATCTTGCAGGCGCTGATGCGGGTCTGGCCGACCGACCGGATGTCGGTGGCCGACCGCGGCCTGCGCGAGGGGCTGCTCTACGCACAGATGGCCGCCGATGGCGTGCTCGAGGAAATGGGCCCGATCTGAGGCCCGAGGAGAGAAAAATGGCGAAGACACCCTCCGGCAAGAACAGCTCGGGCCGCGGCCAGCGCGAATTGCGCGTGCGCGTGAAGACAGCAAAGGGGCGCAAGCTCAGCTCGACGCTCTGGCTCGAGCGGCAGCTGAACGACCCCTATGTCCTGCGCGCGAAGAAGGAAGGCTATCGCGGCCGCGCCGCCTTCAAGATCCTGGAGCTTGACGACAAGTTCCGCTTCCTGGTGCCGGGCGCGCGGGTCGTCGACCTTGGCTGCGCGCCGGGGGGCTGGTGCCAGGTCGCGGTGCAGCGGGTGAACGCGCTTGGCGAGAAGTCGGGCAAGCGGGTGGGCACCGTGCTCGGCGTCGATCTGCAGGAGGTGACGCCGATCACCGGCGCCGAGATCCACCAGCTTGATTTCCTCGACGAGGATGCCGACGAGAAGGTGAAGACCTGGCTCGGCGGCAGGGCCGATGTGGTGATGTCGGACATGGCCGCCGCCGCCTCGGGCAACCAGCAGGTCGACCATCTGCGCATCATCACCCTGTGCGAACACGCCGCCTATTTCGCCTTCGACGTGCTCGAGGAGGGCGGCACCTTTGTCGCCAAGGTGCTGGCGGGCGGCGCCGAGCAGGAGCTGCTGACCATCCTGAAAAAGAATTTCACCAAGGTCGCGAACGTCAAGCCGCCGGCTTCGCGCAAGGACAGTTCCGAGAAATTCGTGGTCGCGCAGGGCTTTCGCGGCAAGCGCCACGAGGGCGGGGCGGAAGATGAGGCAGAGCCTGCGACCTAAGTCGTAAGGCGCCCCTCCGCCGGGGGCATTTACACCTGTCCCGAACCGGCTATCCTTCCGTGCCTGACGCATCGGAAAGAGGGGAGGCTTTTCGCCATGCCGTCGATGAACACCATGCAACGCAACCACGCCGACATCGTGCAATCGGTGGTGACCTCGCCGCTGGCACTCGGCCGGGCGGGCTTTGCCGCAAGCTGGCGCCGCTCGCTCATCCACCACAAGCTCGACCCGGCGACACAACGCCCGATCGAGCGGCTCTCGACGCCCGAGATGCGGGCCCGGCGCGAGGCGGCGGGGCTTCTGGTGCGGGTCGCGAGCCCGGTGCTCGACCGGCTTGCGCGCGCGGCCTGCGACGCGGGCTGCACCGTGCTTCTGTCCGACGCGCAGGGGCTCGTCCTCGACGAGCGGGTGCGCGACGGCGACAAGCGCGAGTTCCACGCCTCGAACCTCGCGCCCGGCACCGACTGGTCGGAGGGGGCCGAGGGCACGAACGGCATCGGCACCTGTCTGGCCGAGGGCCGCGCCGTCACCGTCTGGCGCGACCAGCATTTCCGCTCGACCAACACCGGACTGACCTGCATGGGCTCGCCCGTCTTCGGCGCCACCGGCGAACTTGCCGGGGTGATCGACATCTCCTCGGTGCGCGACGACATGGCCGAGGGCTATGCAAGGATCGTCGCGCTCACCGTGCAGGACGCGGCGCAGCGGATCGAGGCGGACCTGTTCCGCGCCTCCTTCGAGGGGGCGCGGATCCTCTCGGCCGGGGCGGGCGAGAACGCGCCGCAAGGCGTGATGCTGCTGGCGCTTGACCGCGACGATCTGGTGATCGGCGCGACGCGGGCGGCGCGGCGTCACCTCGGCATCGAGGACAGCGCCATCGGCCGGCTGCCGGCGGATGATCTGTTCAGCGGGCAGACCACGCGCGGCGGACTGGAAGAAGCACAGCGCGCCGAGATGGCGCGGGCGCTCGCGCGCTCGGGCGGCAATGTCTCGGCCGCGGCGCGCGATCTCGGCATCGGTCGTGCCACCTTCTACCGCAAGGCGAAGGCGCTCGGGCTGCAGGTCTGAGCGTCAGAGTGCGGTGAGGTCGAGCACCCGCGCCTGCGGGCAGGCCTCGCGCGCGATCTCGCACAGGTGGCGGTGGTGGGTCAGGTAGATCACCTGCCCGTGGCGTGACATCTCGCCCAGAAGGGTGAAGGCCGCCGTGGCGCGGCCGTCGTCGAAGGTCTCCATGATGTCGTCGGCGATGAAGGGCACGGTCGGACGGCTGCGGGCGAGTTCCGCATAGCCCGCGATCCGCAGTGCCAGATAAAGCTGGAACCGCGTGCCTTTCGACAGGTCCGCCGCCAGTTTCGCGCCGCCCGCCGCGGGCAGCGCCACCAGCCGTTCCTGCGCGCCGTCGGGTTCGGCCGAAAGCCCGGCATAGGCGCCCCGCGACAGCGCCGCGAAGGCCTCGGAGGCGCGGGCGAGCATGGCGCTGCGATGGCTGTCGCGATAGCGCCGCAGCGCGGTTTCAAAGGCGATCAGGCCGAAGCGGGCGGCAAGATGGGCGCGGCTGTCTTCGGCCAGCGCATTGAGCAGGTTCGCGCGTTCGGCCTCGATCCGGGCGACGGCATCGTCGCCGCCCACCGCCTCGAGCCGCCGGCGTGCCTCGCGCAGCGCGGCAAAGCTTTCCTCGGCGTCGGCACGGGCGATCTCGGCGGCGCCTTGCAGCGCGGTTTCGCGCGCGGCGAGGCTGGCGTCGTCCTCGCCCCCGGCTTCGGGCTCGGGCTGAGCGGCAAGGTCGCGGGTCAGTCGCGCGATCTCGGTGCGCAGCGTGCCGGCCGTGCGGCAGGCGGCCAGATGCGTGACCAGATCCCGCCCGCGCAGCGTGGGCGCGCCAAGATGGGCGGCAATCCCGGCCTGTCCGGCCTCGTTCGCCTGTTGCGCGGCGCCGTCGGCGGCCTGCGCCGCGCGCAGCGCAGCCAGATCGGCGCCGAGGACCTCGCGCTGCCGCTCGATTTCCTCGGCGCGGCGCAAGCGGGCGGTCAGCGCGGCCCAAGGCGTGTCGTCGTCAAGCCCGAGGCGGGTGCGCAGATCGGCGAGCGCGGCGCGAAAACGGTCGCGGTTCGCCTCCATCTTCGTGATCCGGTCGGCAAGCGCGGCGTGGTTCGCGGCCTCCTGCCCGAGCCGGTCGAACAGGTCGAGCATCCGGCCCAGCCCCTCGATCTCGACGGGCTCGCCGGCCAGCGCGGTGTCCGCGGTCAGCGCGGCCCAGTCGGTATCCCATGCCGCAAGCTGCGCCGCGGCCTTTTCCAGCGCCTGTGCGCGGCGCAGGGCGGTCTCGCGCGCGGCCTCGGCGGCGCGGTCGAGATCGGCGATCCGGCCGGCGGCCTCGACCCGGGCGAGCGCCTCGGCACGCAGCGCGGCAAAACCGCCCGGGGCCGGCATCGGCTGGCCAAGCAGTGCCGCAAGCGCCTGTGCCGCGGCATCAACGGCGCCGGTTGTGCGCGTGGTCTCGGCCTCGGCCGCGGCGAGCCGTGCCTGCGCCGCAAGCGCCGTCTCGCGCGCGGAAAGCCACGACAGCAGCGCGTCGAGCCCGGCACCCGAGAGGCCAAGCGTCTCGGTCGCCGCCGCCACCTCGGCCAGATGCGCGGCGCGGGCCGCCTGTGCCGCACTCAGCTCCGTCATGGCCCGGTCCTGCGCGGCGGCCTCGCGGGCCTGAAGGCGCGCGGCCGCAAGCCGGTCGGCCGCCTCGGCGGTGATCCGGTCATCGGCGCGCAGCGCCGCCTCGAAGGCGCGGGCACTCTCGCGGGTCAGCGTCGCCAGATGCGCGGCCCAGAGCGCCTCGCGCCGGCTGCGCGCGGCATCGGCATCGGCCTCGGCGCCCGGGATGTCGGTCTCGCCGGGTGCGGAGGCGGTGGCCGCCAGCGCGCGGGTGGCATCGGTAAGCCCGGTGCGGGTCGTCTCGGCTGCCGCCTGCCAGCCGGCAAGCTGCCAGGGCGCGGGCACGGAAAGGGCGGCGAGTGTCTCCGCATCGCCGCGCCAGGGCGCAAGCGCCGCAAGCGCCTGGACAAGGTCTGCGCGGGCCAGGTCCTCGGTGCGGCGGGCGAGCGCCAGCGTGGCCGCCGGATCGTCGCGGCCGATCTGCGCGAGCAGGGCGCCGAGCGCGCATACATCGCTGCCGGCACCGGCGACGGTGCGGCGCGCTTCGGCCTCGGCAAGGGTGGCTTGCGCGGTCTCGGCCTCGGCGCCGGCCGCGGCGAGCGCGGCCTCGTGGCCCGAGCGGCGGGCGAGAGCGGCGCGCAGGGCGGCGAGCCGGGCAGGGCTGAGGAGCAGATCCGCGAGCGGCAGCCCGGCCCGGCCAAGCGCCGCCTGCGTCGCGCGCAGGCTCGCCTCGATCTGCTGCGCCGCGTCGATCCGGTGCGGCAGGTCAACGAGGGCGGTGTCATGCGGCGCGCTCAGCCCCTCGGCCGCGGCCAGATCCGCGGTGAGCGCCAGCACCGCCGGATCGGGGGCGAGGGCCGCGCGCCGGTCTTCGAGTGTCTGGGCCTGCGCCGCGGCGGCGGCCAGACGGCTGTCGATGCCGATCCGCGCCTCGGTCAGCGCGCGCAGCTGCTCGTCAAGCGCCGGGTCGGCCTCGGGCAGGGCGGCGAGGGGGGCAAGCTCGGCCAGGGCCGCGGCGAGGCGCTCGCGCAGCGGCCGCGCGGCGCGGGTCGCGCGGGCGGCGGCAAGGGCTGCATCGGCGGCATCGGCCGCGGCGCGGGTGCGGGTCCAGCCCTCCTCGGCCGCCGCCACCTCGCGCGCCAGTTTCTGCGCCGCCGCCGCGCTGGTGTCGAGATCGCGCCGCGCCCGGTCGAGCTCGCCAAGCCGCGCCTTTGCCTCGCGAACCGCGCCCTTGCGCTTGCCCGGCGCGTGGAAGGCGTCAAGCTCGGTCCGCATCGTCTCGAGTTCGGGGCCGAGGCCCGCAAGCCCGGCGCTGGCGGAAAACAGCATCTCGCCAAGGTCGCCACGGCTTGCCAGAATGCTGTCGCCACCGCGCTCGAGCGTGTCATCGTCGAGCGAGAACATCGCGCCATAGCCCTCGCGGCCAAGCCCGCCAAGCGCCGCCTGCAGCACGGTTTCAGGCAGGGGGGCGCCGTGCGCATCAAGCAGGCTGGCCGTGCTGCGCTTGATCCGGCTCAGCGCCAGCGGCCCGGCTTCGGTGCGGATCGTGGCGCCGATGCGCATCGTCGGCCCGGGGTGCAGGAAGTCATAGCGGCTGCGCAGCGGGATGCCGAACAGCAGGTCGAGCCAGGCCGAGAAGATCGTCGACTTGCCGGCCTCGTTCGGGCCGAAGAGGACATGCAGGTCGGGGCCGCCGGGCTCGGGCGCGGGGAAGTCGAGCACGGTGTCGGTGAAGCGGCCATAGCGCGCCAGGTCAAGCCGGTCGAGCCGCATCAGCCCTCCTCCCCGCCGGGGGCGAGGCGGGCGAGGAGCTGCGCCGTGCCGGTGGCGAGAAGCGCGGCGCAGCCGGCCTCGAGCGCGGCCTCGTCCTCGCCCAGAAGGTTGCGCAGCTCGGGCGGCAGGTCGTGCAGCAGTTCCTCGGCGGTCTTGCGCAGCTGCGCGGCAAGGCCCGCGTCGCCCGGCAGGTCGTCGTTGAGCAGGCGCAAAAGGTCGGCGGGCAGGCGGCCGGCCTGCACATCGCCACCACTCACCCGCGCTTCGAGCTTGTCGATCCAGACCCCGCCGATCGCCTCGGCGGCGGCGCGCGCCTCCTCGGTCAGCCGGTCGAGGTCGCGCCCGATCCGCCAGGCAAGCGGCGTCGTGCCGGCGAGCACCGGGCGCAGCACCAGCGCCGTGCCCTTTGCCGCCTCTGCCGCGTCGCGCAAAGCCGCCGCAAGCCGGCCGGGCAGGGCGGCCCAGTCGGTGATCCCGCTCAGGTCAAGCTCGACCCGCTCGAAGCGCAGCGGCGCGACGGCGCGCGGCTCGGTCGTCACCGTGCCGTCGTCGGTGACGGTGACGAGGGTGACGGTCTTTTCCCCGCTTTCGCCGATGTCGCGGCCCTGCGGCATGCCGGGCATGACGACGACCGACCGGCCTCGGTATTCGGCGCGGCGGTGGATATGGCCAAGCGCCCAGTAGTCATACCCCTGCGCATCGAGATCGGCGACCGCGCAGGGGGCGTAATTGTCGTGCCCGGGGCTGCCGTTCAGGCTGGTGTGCATCATGCCGATGTTGATCGCGCCCGGCACCGGGGCGGGATAGCGCGGCAACAGGCTTTCGGCGGCGCTGTCCTGCGCGAAGCTCAGCCCGTGCACGGCGATGGGGCGGCCCGCCGCCTCGAACAGCTCGGTCGCGGCGCGGCCGCCGAAGACATGGGTGCCGGGCGGCGGCTCGAGCTCGCGCGTCACTTTCGACATCGCGTCATGGTTGCCGCGGATGAGGAAGGTGCGAATCCCCGCGGCCCCCAGACGGGCAAGCTCCTGGCGCAGGAACCGCGGCGTCTTCGCCGAGCCCTGCGCGCCGTCCCACAGATCGCCCGCGATCAAGAGCGCGTCGACCGCTTCGCCCAGGCACAGATCGACGATCCGGCTCAGCGCGGTGCGGGTGGCGGTGCCGACCTCGGCGGCCAGCACCGGATCGCGCAGCGCCAGCGACACGAGCGGCGAGTCGAGATGCAGGTCGGCGGTATGGACGAAACGGAATGCCACGGCGGGAAGGGGCCTTTCGGGAACCGCGCCAGAAGACCAGATCGGGCAGGGCCGAGGCAAGCGGAAAGCGCAGCCGGCGCGCCGGCGGAAACCCCCGCGGCGGCACCGCGCTCCATTGACGGGGCGGGCCCGATCTGCGATGCCGCTCGCCTCTGACGAAGGAGAGCATCATGCAGGACAAACTGCCCGAGCGCCCGGAACTGGATCTGCTGATCGTCGTCACGGAGCTGCACGCCGAGCGCGGTGCCGTCGACCGTGCCGCGCTGCAGGTGGTGGCGCGGGGTCGTGGGCTCGAGGTGGCGCGGCCGCTGCCGGGGCTGATCGGCGCCGGCCTTGTCGCCGAGATCACCCGCCGGCCGTCCTTCCTGAAGCGCCTGTTCGGCGCCCGGGACGAGGTGGTGCTGGCACCGACCGAGGCCGGACGGGCCCTGATCGCCGCGCTGAACGGCGAGACGGCGGCCGACGCTGCCGCGGCCGAACCGGCCGCCGTCGAGGCCGTCGCGCCGGAAATGCCGGTCGCCGTCGAGGCGGCGCCGGAAGAGGTGCCCGTCGAAGCCCCGGCCGCCCCGGAGGCTGCACCGCTGGTGCTTGAGCCCTCCGCGCCGGAAGCCCCGGTGGCCGAGATTGCGGTGACCGAGATCCCCGCCGCCGAGATTGCAGTGACCGAGCCGCTGATCGCGCAAGCCCCGGCCGTAGAGGTGGCGCCGGTCGAACCGGCCGCCGAAGACATCCCCGCCGCGGCCGCACCGCCGCGCCGCGTGCCGCCGCGCCCGACGCCGGCCCGCGCCCGGGTGATCGGCTTCACCGAGGAGCTGGGCGGCGCCCCCGAGGAGGTGCCGGCGATCGCCCCCGTTGCCGTCGATCCGGCGGTGATGGACGGGCTGCGCGAGCTGCTTGAAAGCCTCGGCATGGAAATGACCATGGCCGGCGAGGCGCTGATCGGCACCCGCATCGCGCAGGGTTTCTCGGCCGGCGAGGCCCTGTCGCAGCTCGTGCTCTTCGCCTTCGCCCATGCGATCCGCCACGACATCCTGTTCCATGGCGAGATGCGCGCGCTTGGCCTGTCGGAATATGCGATCGAGGTGATGCGCGAGGTCGAGAAGCTGCGTGATGCGGGCGAGGTCGGCGAGGCGCGCTTCGAGGACGACATGCGGGCACTTTGGGCGTTGCTCGAGGAGGCGCCCGATCGCGATGCGCGTCTCGATGCGCTGCTTGCCGATCCGGTCGGCGGCGCCGCGCCGGTGGCGGTGCTGCCCGAGGATCTGCGCAGCGCCGAGGAGACGGAAGAGGAGGACGAGGGCTTCTGAGCCCCGTCCTTTTCCGCAGCTTCCGGGTTTCTGCGCCTGCACCTGTCTCAGCCCCGAGACAGTCGGCCATTCGGCGCGCGCATTGCGGCTATGCAACTCCGGAAAGCTGGCGCACCCTGATCGCATCGCGGGTCGTGGAGGACCCGCAGCATTCAGGGAGGAAATCCAGATGGCAACCGACATGTCGGCCGAGTTCAAGGGCGTGATGGTGTCGCCGTTCAAGGCGCGCTACGACAACTTCATCGGCGGCAAGTTCGTGCCGCCGGTCAGCGGCAAGTATTTCGACAACATCACCCCGATCACCGGCGGCAAGATCTGCGAAGTGGCGCGCTCCGACGCCGCCGACATCGAGCTGGCGCTCGATGCCGCCCATGCCGCGAAGGACGCCTGGGGCACCACCTCGGCCGCGCACCGCTCGAACGTGCTGCTGAAGATCGCCGACCGGCTCGAAGCGAACCTCGACCTGCTCGCGGCCGCCGAGACCTGGGACAACGGCAAGCCGATCCGCGAGACGACCGCCGCCGACATCCCGCTGTCGATCGACCATTTCCGCTACTTCGCCGGTGTGCTGCGTTCGCAGGAAGGCTCGATGTCGGAAATCGACAATGACACCGTCGCCTATCACTACCACGAGCCGCTCGGCGTCGTCGGCCAGATCATTCCGTGGAACTTCTCGATCCTGATGGCGGCGTGGAAGCTTGCTCCGGCGCTCGCCGCCGGCAACTGCATCGTGATGAAGCCCGCCGAGCAGACCCCGGCCGCGATCATGGTTCTGGCCGAGCTGATCCAGGACATCCTGCCCCCGGGCACGCTGAACATCGTCAACGGCATGGGCCCGGAAGTCGGTGCGCCGCTCGCCAAGTCGCCGCGCATCGCCAAGATCGCCTTCACCGGCTCGACCGCGACCGGCCGCAAGATCATGCAGGCCGCGACCGAGAACCTGATCCCGGTCACGCTCGAACTCGGCGGCAAGTCGCCGAACATCTTCTTCTCGGACGTGATGGCGAAGGATGACGCCTTCCTCGACAAGGCGGTCGAAGGCTTCGTGCTCTTCGCCTTCAACCAGGGCGAGGTCTGCACCTGCCCGTCGCGCGCGCTGATCCAGGAAGACATCTACGAGGCTTTCATCGAGCGCGCCATCGCCCGGGTCAAGGCGATCAAGCAGGGCGACCCGCGCCTGATGGAGACCATGGTCGGCGCCCAGGCGAGCCAGGAACAGCAGGACAAGATCCTGTCCTATCTGCAGATCGGCCGCCAGGAAGGCGCCGAGGTGCTGGTCGGCGGTGACGCCGCGCGCTTCAACGGCGAGCTCTCGAACGGCTTCTACATCCAGCCGACGATCCTCAAGGGCCACAACAAGATGCGCGTGTTCCAGGAGGAAATCTTCGGGCCGGTCGTCTCGGTGACCACCTTCAAGGATGAGGCGGAGGCGCTGCATATCGCCAACGACACGATGTATGGCCTTGGCGCCGGCGTCTGGTCGCGCGACATCAACACCTGCTACCGCTTCGGCCGCCACATCCAGGCCGGGCGCGTCTGGGTCAACAACTACCACGCCTATCCGGCCCATGCGGCCTTCGGCGGCTACAAGCAGTCGGGCATCGGTCGCGAGACCCACAAGATGATGCTCGACCACTACCAGCAGACCAAGAACATGCTGGTCTCCTACAATCCGAACAAGCTGGGCTTCTTCTGAGACCTCCCCAGCCCAGCGGGGCCGCCCCTTCGGGGGCGGTCCTCTTTTCCGGACACCTCCCCCCCCTTCGTCCGGCTCGGCCGTCCGCCCCGCGGGCGGCCTTTTCCGTTGCGCAGACGGGGCCCGCGCGCGGCGACGGGGGCCGAGCTCAGGGCGCCTTGCGGAACTGCGACGGGGTCTTGCCGGTGCGGGCGTGGAAGGCGCGGGTGAAATAGGCGGCGCTGGTGTAGCCCAGCACTTCCGAGATTTCCTTCACCGGCGCACGGGTTTCCGACAGCAGCCGCCGCGCCTCATAAAGACGGCGGTCCTGCAGCAGATCGGAGGCGGCGCGGCCGCAGCTTGAGCGGCACGACCGGGTCAGATGGGTGGGCGTCACGCCAAGCTGGGCGGCATAGTCCGCCACGCCATGACCCGAGCGGAATTCGCGCTCGAGCAAGGTCGCATAGCGCGCCACCAGCTTGCGCGCGGCATCGGGGGCGGGCAGGTCGTTCGCGCCCGAGGCCGCCTGCCGCTCGAGCCAGACGCTGAGCAGGCCAAGGTGGTGATGCACCGCGCGATCGGCCGCCGGCCGGTCGCTTTCACTTTCGCGCTGCGCCGCCTCGAGCAGGGCATTGAGCTCGACCTGCGAGGCGGCGTCGCGGATGCGCAGATGCAGCGCGCCCTGCGGCAGCGGCAGGGTGCATTCCGCCCCGAAGAAGACTGCGGTGCCATGCGTCTGCGGGCTCATGTCGAAACCGTGCATCACGCCCGCCGGGATGAAGATCGCGTTATGCGCGCCATAGCCGCGGGTGGTGCCGCCGACGGTGATCCGGCCCTGGCCGCGGGTGAACCACAGCAGGCAGGGCTCGGACAGCGCGCGCATCGCCTCGACCCGCCAGCGCCCGCCCTGGGCAAGCCGGGCGATCGGCATCAGACGCAGCTGCGAGGGCGCAGAGGGCAGGCAGGCGGCCTGCCGCTCGCGCGGCGTCTCGCCGGCGGGGGAACGGGACAGATGCGACAGCGGCGGTGCGGTGAAGAGTTTCACGGGCAGGGTCCGGTTGGCTTGCTACGGGCGCAGCATAGGAGAGAAGCCGTTTCCGTTACCAACAGAAAATTCAGCCCCTTGCGGGATGTTGCCGGTGCGACTCAGGGGGTCTGGATGTTGTGCCAGTTCCGCATCCGGCTACGAAACCAGGTGCGCTGCCGCTTGGCATATTGGCGCGAGGCGGCCTGCGCCTGCGCCGTTGCGGTCTCGAGGTCGATCTCGCCGCGCAGATGGGCGACGAGTTCGGGCGCGCCGATCGCCTTGGCCCAGAGCGCGCGCGGCTCCCAGACCGGCAGCATCGCCCGCACCTCCTCGAGCGCGCCCTGCTCGAGCATCCCGGCAAAGCGGCGGTCGATCCGCCCGGCGAGCCAGTCGCGGCCGGCGTCGAGCACAAGCGGCGTGCAGGCCTGAAGCGGCAAGAGCGGCGCAGGGGTCGCGTCCTGCCAGGCGGCAAGGCCGCGTCCGGTCGCCCGCTGCACCTCCCAGGCGCGCTGCACCCGCACCGGGTTCAGCCGGTCGATCCGCGCCGCGGTCTCGGCATCAAGCGCGGCGAGCAGCGCCGCCACGCCTTCGGCCGCAAGCCGCGCATCGGCCTCGGCCCGCACCGCGGCAGGCGTCGGCGGGATCTCGGCCAGCCCCTCGGTCAGCGCGGTGAAGTAAAGCCCGGTGCCGCCGACCAGGATCGGCCGCGGCCCGGTGCCGGCGCGGAACGCAGCCAGGACCGGCGCCACCTCGCGCAGCCAGGCGCCGACGGAATAGTCCTCTCCGGGGGCCTTGTGACCATAGAGCCGGTGCGGCGCGAGCGCCTCTTCCGCGGCCGAAGGGCGCGCCGACAGCAGCCGCCAGCACGACCAGACCTGCAGCGCGTCGGCATTCACCACCACCCCGCCGCGCGCCTGTGCCAGCGCCAATGCCAGCGCCGATTTGCCGCTCGCCGTCGCCCCGGCGATCAGAACGGGACGGTCGTCCGGAATTTTATCAAGCGGTATCATTGGCTTGCGGAACAGTCCCAAGGCAAGGGGCAGGGCGCTGACGCCCGCTGACGACGGATGGAATTCCCGAGTTGAACCCGGAGGCCATTTGCGACATTTTGCGCCGCAATGACAACCGAAATGAGGATCCCCGGGATGAGTGCAGAGGCTGAGCCGACTGTGAAGTACAAACGCGTGCTCCTGAAGATCTCGGGCGAGGCGCTGATGGGGGATCAGGGCTACGGGCTGCACCCGCCCACCGTCGCCCGCATCGCCCGCGAAGTGAAGACGGTGCATGATCTCGGCGTCGAGATCTGCATGGTGATCGGTGGCGGCAACATCTTCCGCGGCCTTGCCGGCGCCGCCCAGGGGATGGAACGGACCACCGCCGATTACATGGGCATGCTGGCCACGGTGATGAACGCACTCGGCATGCAGGCGCAGCTCGAGGCGCTCGGCATCCATACCCGGGTGATCTCGGCGATTCCGATGGACCAGGTCTGCGAGCCCTACATCCGCCGCCGCGCCGTGCGCCACCTCGAGAAGAAGCGGATCTGCATCTTCGCCGCGGGCACCGGCAACCCGTATTTCACCACCGACACCGCAGCCACGCTGCGCGCCAACGAGATGAACTGCGAGGCGATCTTCAAGGGCACCAAGGTCGATGGCGTCTATGACAAGGACCCGAAGAAGTTCGCGGATGCCAAGCGCTACGATCAGGTCAGCTACGACGAGTGCCTGCAGAAGAACCTCGGCGTGATGGATGCCTCGGCGATCGCGCTCGCGCGCGACAACAACCTGCCGATCATCGTGTTCTCGCTCGACGAGCCGGGTGGCTTCCGCGGCATTCTGGCGGGGCAGGGCACCTATACCACGGTGAAGGGGTAAGGCCGGCGGATTTCCGCGCCTTTGCCTTTTCCTGGCCGAAATACTCCGGGGGTTCGGGGGCTGGCCCCCGAAAGCCCTACCCAAGGCCGCGCGCTGCGGCTAAAGAAAGACAGACTTCAAGATCCGGGGGATAACCCATGTCCGACGACATCGAAATCGACACCGACGACCTCGAACGCCGCATGGAAGGCGCGATGGCCTCGCTCAAGCATGAATTCGGCTCGCTGCGCACCGGCCGTGCCTCTGCCTCGATGGTGGAGCCGATCCTGGTCGACGCCTACGGCTCGCTGACGCCGATCAACCAGGTCGGCACGATCAACGTGCCCGAGCCGCGGATGGTCACTGTCAACGTCTGGGACAAGGGCCTGATCAACAAGGTCGAGAAGGCGATCCGCGAGTCGGGCCTCGGCATCAACCCGCAGACCAACGGCCCGATCATCATGCTGCCGATCCCCGAACTGAACGAGGAACGCCGCAAGGAGCTGACCAAGGTCGCCGCGCAATATGCCGAAAGCGCCCGCGTCGCGATCCGCAACGTGCGCCGCGACGGCATGGACCAGATCAAGAAGGCGAAGGCCTCGGGCATGTCCGAGGACGACGTGAAGTTCTGGGAATCCGAGGTCGAGGAGCTGACGAAGAAGCATATCGCCGTCATCGACAAGGCACTCGAGGCGAAACAGGCGGAGATCATGCAGGTCTGAGCCGACCTGCAGTCCCCGCAAGCAAAGAGGCCTTTGATGCCCGCGAGTGAGCCCCTGGCCGGCTGTGGCCCCGTCGATTACGGCGTGCCGCATGTCGCCATCATCATGGACGGCAACGGCCGCTGGGCGAAGAACCGCGGCTGGCCGCGGCTCGTCGGCCACCGCCGCGGCGCCGAGCGGGTGAAGGAGATCGTCCGCGCCTGCCCGGATCTGGGCGTGCGCTGGCTCACCGTCTATGCCTTTTCGACCGAGAACTGGAAGCGCTCGACCGAGGAGGTGCTCGGCCTGATGGGCATCTTCGCGCGCTACATCGAGAAGGAGGCCGACGGCCTCTCGGGCGAAGGCGTGCGGATGCGCTTCATCGGCGCGCGCGAACGGCTCGATCCGAAGCTGCAGGCGCTGATGGCCGGGATCGAGGCGCGCACCGCGCCGAACACCCGGCTGAATCTGACCGTGGCGATCAATTACGGCGGCCGCGACGAGCTGCGCCGCGCTGCGGTGCGGCTGGCGGAAGATGCCGCCGCAGGCCGCATCGCCCCCGACGCGATCGACGAGGCGGCCTTTGCCGCCCGGCTCGACACCGCGGGCATTCCCGACCCGGATCTGGTGATCCGCACCTCGGGCGAGACCCGGACCTCGAATTTCCTGCCCTGGCAGGCGGCCTATTCCGAATACGAGTTCACCCCCACGCTCTGGCCCGATTTCGGTCCGGCCGAGCTCGAGAAGGTCCTTGCGGTGTTCAGCACCCGCGAGCGGCGCTTTGGCGGAGCGAAGGCATGAGCACCCAGGGCACGACACCGGCCACCGGCTCGCGCTGGACCGACCTGCGGCCGCGGGTGCTTTCCGGGCTGGTGATGGTGGCGATCGGCGCCATCACGATCTGGCTGGGCGGCAAGACCTTCGGCCTGCTCGCGGTGGTCGTCTGCGGGCTGATGATCTGGGAGCTGGCGACGATGACGACGCCGGCAGGCAGCGGGCGCGGCCCCTCGGTGGGGCTTGCCCTGCTGGCCGCGGCCCTGATGGCGGTGGTGCTCTACTGGCCGGGCGCGCTCACCCGCTGGGCGCTGCTGGTGCCGGTGATCGTGGGCGCGGCGCTGCCGCGGCGCGACCGTCTGGTCTTTGCGCTTTACGCCTTTGCGGTGATGGCGGCGAGCTATGGGCTGATCGTGCTGCGCATCAACGCGGGGGCGCTGGTGATCCTGTGGATCGTGACCATCGTCGTCGTTTCGGACGTGGCGGGCTATTTCGCCGGCCGCGCGATCGGCGGGCCGAAGTTCTGGCCGCGGGTCAGCCCGAAGAAGACCTGGTCGGGCACCGTCGCGGGCTGGATCGGCGCGGTGGCCGTGGGGGTGGGCTTTGCCGCGCTCGGCTGGGGCGGCTGGACGCTTGTGTGGCTGTCGCCGCTCACCGCCTTCGCCGGGCAGATGGGCGATATCGCGGAAAGCGCGATCAAGCGGCGGACGGGTGTGAAGGACAGCTCGCACCTGATCCCCGGCCATGGCGGCGTGCTCGACCGGTTCGACGCGCTGATCGGGGCGGTGGTTTTCCTGCTGATCGTGATGAAATTCATGCGGCTGCCCTTCGACGGGATGTGACGGATGCGCAAGGTTTCGGTTTTCGGCTCCACCGGCTCGATCGGTGTGAACACGCTCGACCTGCTGGTGCGGCAGGGCGGTGCAGAGGCGTTTCAGGTGGTGGCGCTGACCGGCGGCCACAATGTCGACCTGCTGGCGAGCCAGGCGCGCGAGCTGCGCGCCGAGGTCGCGGTGACCGCGCATGAGGACCGGCTGCCGGCGCTGCGCGCGGCGCTGCACGGCTCGGGGATCGAGGCCGCGGCGGGCCCGGCGGCGCTGATCGAGGCGGCCGAGCGGCCGGCCGACTGGATCATGTCGGCCATCGTCGGGGCGGCGGCAATCGCGCCCGGCTTCGCGGCGCTGAAGCACGGCACGACGCTCGCGCTCGCCAACAAGGAAAGCCTGGTCGCCGCCGGGCCGCTGCTTCTGGCCGAGGCGCGGCGGCGCGGCGCGCGGATCCTGCCCGTCGACAGCGAGCATTCGGCGGTCTTTCAGGCCCTCGTCGGCGAGGAGATGGCGGCGGTCGAACGGATCATCATCACCGCCTCGGGCGGTGCCTTCCGCGACTGGCCGCTTGAGCGGCTCGCCACCGCGACCGTCGCCGCGGCCTCGACCCATCCGAACTGGGCGATGGGGCAGCGGATCACCATCGACAGCGCCTCGATGTTCAACAAGGCGCTGGAAGTCATCGAAACGAAAGAGTTTTTTGGCGTCGATCCCGATATCATCGAGGTTCTCGTGCACCCCGAGAGCCTGGTGCATGCGCTGGTCGGCTTCCGCGACGGGGCGCTGATGGCGCATCTGGGCGCGCCCGACATGCGCCATGCGATCGGCTATGCGCTGAACTGGCCCGAGCGGGCCGAGCTGCCGGTGGCGCGGCTCGACCTGGCGCAGATCGGATCGCTCAGCTTCCGCGCCCCCGATCCGGTCCGCTTCCCGGCGCTGCGCCTCGCGCGTGAGGTGATGGCGATCGGCGGCACCGCGGGGGCGGCCTTCAACGCGGCAAAAGAGGTCGCACTCGACGGTTTCATCGCGGGGCAGATCGGCTTTCTCGACATGGCGCGGCTGGTCGAGTCGGTGCTCGCGGACATGTGCGCGCGGCAAGGGCTTGGAAATGCCGCCGTCAGCCTCGATAACGTCCTGCATACCGATGCCGAAGCCCGCACCCGCGGGCGCGAAAGAATTTCGACCGGAAGGATCTGACCCTTGGAGTTTCTCCCCGATTTCGGCAGCGCGCTTTACACGCTGGTGGCCTTCGTCGTCGCGCTGATGATCATCGTGACGGTGCACGAGTTCGGCCATTACATCGTCGGCCGCTGGTCGGGGATCAAGGCCGAGGCCTTCTCGATCGGCTTCGGGCCGCGGCTGCTGTCGCGCGTCGACAAGCACGGCACGCGCTGGCAGGTCTCGGCGATCCCGCTCGGCGGCTACGTCAAGTTCCTCGGCGATGCGAATGCCGCCTCGGCGGGCGCCGACGAGGGCGCGATGGCCGGGCTCAGTCCCGAGGAAAAGCGCCACACCATGCACGGTGCACCGCTCTGGGCACGGGCGGTGACGGTGGCGGCGGGGCCGGTGTTCAACTTCGTGCTGTCGATCGCGATCTTTGCCGGCATGATGATCTGGACCGGCACCGCGACCGATGTGCCGACGGTGGGGCAGCTTGCGGTTCTGCCGGGCGGCACGGGCGATCTGCGCGTCGGCGACCGGGTGCTGGCGATCGAGGGGCGCGACACGCCCGATTACGCGACGCTGAGCGCGGTGACGGATGAGCTGCCGTCGCAGCCTGCGCTCACCTGGCGGGTCGAGCGCGACGGGCAGCCGGCCGAGGTCAGCGGGCCGCAGCTGTTCCCGCCGCGGCTGAGCGGGGTGGTGCCGTCTTCGGCGGCCTATGCCGCGGGGCTGGCTGCGGGCGACGTGGTCACCGCGATCGACGGCGCGCCGGTCTGGCGCTTTACCGATCTGCAGCAGAAGGTGACGGCCAGCGAAGGCGCCCCCGTGGCGCTGACGGTCTGGCGGCCGGGCAAGGACGGGGCCGAAACGCTTCAGATGACGCTGACCCCGCGCCGCACCGACGTCCCGACCGCTGCGGGGGGATTCGAAACGCGCTGGATGATCGGCGCAACGGGCGAGCCGGTCTTCACCCCGCGCACCCGCCCGACCGGCGTGGTCGAGGCGGTGAAGGGCGGGGCGGTGCAGACCTGGGAGGTTGTCGCCTCCTCGGTCTCGGCGCTCAAGCACATGATTCTCGGTCAGATCTCCTCGTGCAACCTGCATGGCGCAATCGGCATTGCGCAGGGCTCGGCGGCGGCGGCGAAGGCGGGCACCGCGAGCTTCATCTGGTTTGTCGCGGTGCTGTCGACGGCCGTCGGCTTCCTGAACCTGTTCCCGATTCCCGTGCTCGACGGCGGGCATCTGATGTTCCACGTCTGGGAGGCCGTCACCGGCAAGCCGCCGTCGGACCGGGCGATGAACCTGCTCACCGCGCTCGGCCTGTCGCTGGTGCTGACGATGATGCTGTTCGGGCTGTGGAACGACATCTTCTGCCCCTGAGCGCCGCTGAGCGCCGCGCCGGCGCGACCTGGCCGCAATTCGGCCACAATGATCGACTATCTGAAGCTGCGCGGAAGGTCCGCACGCAGGAGGGGTCGATCATGCAAATGATGCTCGCAGACAGCCATCGCGGCCTGTCGCTCGTCGTCGATCTGGCGCTTGATCGCCTGATGGCCCCGGCTGCAATCCTGATCGCGCTGATGATCGGCGGGGTGCTCGGCTACGAGTTGGTCCAGCTCTTCGGCCCGGCCGCAGGCTCGCCCTATCAGCTCTGATCCGGAAGCGGTTTCTCCGTCCCGGACCGCGCGCCGCACCATGCCCGCCATGGCGCGGCAGGCGGCTTTGTGCCGGCTCGGCGGGCAATGGCGCAACGCCCCGGAACGAATGCCGCCAAGGCGGCGATTCCGACATCTTGCGGTTTTGACAAGCTTCCCCTTTCCAGCTACTCACGATCTTGCAGTCTGAGAGAAATACAGGGCGGGGTGACAGGCAATGACGAACCGGCGGAAGAACGCATTTCTCGGGCGTTCCCTTCTCACGACCCGGCTTGTCGCGGTGACGCTTCTGGGCGGCGGTTTCGCCGCAGCGTTGCCGCCGGTGGCGGCGATGGCGCAGGAATATCGCTTTTCGCAGGTGAAGATCGAAGGCAACGACACGATCGAGGCGGCGACGATTCTCGCCTATGCCAAGATCGCGCGCGGCTCGGCGGTGAGCGCGGCGCAGCTCAATGACGCCTATCAGCGGATCCAGGGCTCGGGCCTGTTCGAAAAGGTCGATCTGGTGCCGCAGGGCAGCACGCTGGTGATCCGGGTGCAGGAGTTCCCGAGCGTCAACATCGTCTCCTTCGAAGGCAACAAGGTGCTGAAGGATTCGGTCCTTGCCTCGCAGGTCAAGACGCAGCCGCGCAAGGTCTACAACCCGGCGATGGTCGAGGCCGACGCCGCCTCGATCGCCAAGGGCTATGCCGATGCCGGGCGCCCGAACGTCCGCGTCGATCCGAAGGTGATCAAGCGCCCGAACAACCGCGTCGACGTCGTGTTCGAGGTGAAGGAAGGCTATGTTTCGGAAGTGGAGCGCATCAGCTTCACCGGTAACACCGCCTATTCCGATCGTCGTCTGCGCGACGTGCTGCAGACCAAGCAGGCGGGCATCCTGCACCGGCTGATCCAGCGCGACAGCTTCGTCGCCGATCGCGTCGATCTCGACCGCCAGCTGCTGACCGACTTCTACCACTCGCGCGGCTACCCCGACGTGCAGGTCACCGGCGTGTCGTCGGAAATGGCGCGCGACCGCCAGGGCTTCTTCATGACCTTCAACATCCGCGAAGGTCAGCAGTATCACTTCGGCAAGATCAGCACCGTCTCCGAGGTGCCCGAGCTTGACGCGAAGGACTTCGAGAAGCTCGCGAAGATCCGCGAAGGGGTGATCTATTCGCCCACGGCCATCGACCTCGCCATCACCCGGATGGAAGAGACGGCGCTGCGCAAGGGGGCGAACTTCGTGCGCGTCGATCCGCGCATCACCCGCGATCCGAAGACCCAGACCCTGAACGTCGAATTCGCGCTGGTGCGCGGCGAGCGCGTCTTCGTCGAGCGCATCGACATCGAGGGCAACACCACCACGCTCGACAGCGTGGTCCGGCGCGAGTTCCACACCGTCGAAGGCGACCCCTTCAACCCGCGCGAGATCCGCAACTCGGCGGAACGCATCCGCGCGCTTGGCTTCTTCACCAAGGCCGATGTGAACACCCGTCAGGGCTCGGGCCCCGATCAGGTCATCGTCGACGTCAACGTCGAAGAGCAACCCACCGGCTCGCTCAGCTTCGGTGCAAGCTATGGCGCCTCGTCGGGCTTTGGGGTGAACGTCGGGCTGCAGGAATCGAACTTCCTCGGCCGCGGCCAGTATCTCGGCGTGCAGATCGGCACGACCTCGGGCACGCAGCAAAGCGATCTCGACTTCATCGAGCCTTATCTGCTCGGGCGCGACCTGAAGTTCCGCTATCACATGTGGTACAATACCACCGATAACGACAACTCCGATTATTCGACGCGCCGGCAGGGGATCTCGCCCTCGATCGAGTTCCCGCTGGCCGAGAATTCCCGGCTCGAGTTGCGCTACACCTTCAGCCGCGACAAGCTCTATGGCCTGACCGCGTATAACCCGGATCCGGACGGCGATCCGTCTACGAACGACGCCACCGGCTCCTCGCCGATCCTGACCCGGGAAGCGGGCGAGAAGGACACCTCGTCGCTCGGCTACAGCTACACCTGGGACACGCGCCGCACCGGCATCGACCCGCGCTATGGCTTCACCTTCAAGCTGTCGCAGGATCTCGCGGGCTTCGGCGGCGATGTCGACAGCCTGACCTCCACCGCTCTGCTGCGCGCCGAGCGCAAGGTCTGGAACGAGGAGGTGACGCTGCGCGCCGAGCTGGAAGGCGGCATGGTGAACAAGCGCAGCAACACCAAGCTGACGCTGCTCGACCGTTTCTCGGGCAACGGCAAGATCCGCGGCTTCGAATCGAACGGCTATGGCCCGCGCGACCTCACCGCGCCGAACAAGGATGCGCTCGGCGGCAAGTATTTTGCCGCGCTGCGGATGGAGAGCGAATTCCCGATCGGCATTCCCGAGGAATACGGCGTCACCGGCGGCCTGTTCTGGGATATCGGCTCGCTCTGGGGGCTGGATGATACCGCCGGCGCGACCGGCACTGTCGACGACAGCATGCACCTGCGCTCGGCGGTCGGCTTCTCGGTGTTCTGGCGTTCGGCAATCGGCCCGCTGCGTCTGAACTTCTCGAAGGCGATCAAGAAGGAAGACTACGACAAGGAACAGAACTTCGACCTGACGATCTCGACGCAGTTCTGAGGCCGGGCGATGCGGATCTTGTCGCGTTTCATCGGGGGGCCGGGGCTTCGCCTCGGCCTCGTCGTGCTTTCGGCGGGGCTTGCCGGCCTCGCCGCGGTGCCGGTCTCCGCGCAGCAGGCGCAGGGCCATGGCGACACGGTGATCCGCGTGCCAAGCCCGGTGCTGACCCTCGACTGGGAGGCCCTGTTCGAGGCGACCCGCTGGGGCAAGCGCATCCGCGCCGATCTCGCCAACGAGTCGCGGGCGCTGTCGGACGAGAACAACCGCATCGCCGACGACCTGATCGCCGAGGAGAAGGCGCTGACCGAACGGCGCGCGACGATGGACCCGAAGGCCTTCCGCGCCGAGGCAAACGCCTTCGACGAGCGCGCGACGGGCATTCGCAACGCGCAAAAGGCGAAGGCGCAGGCGCTGTCGCGGCGGTTCGAAGAGGACCGGCAGGCCTTCCTCGAGGCGGTGACGCCGATGCTCGATGACATCTTGACGAAACGCGGCGCGGTTGTCGTGCTTGACCGGCGGGTGATTATCCGCGGGCTGGCCGAGGCCGACGTCACCGACGATCTGGCCCGCCTCGTCGACGAGAAGGTGGGCGACGGACCGCCGCCGGCCGGGACGCCGGCTCCCGGCCCCGGCACCGAGGGGGCCGCGGCACCCGGGACGGCGGCGCCTGAAACTCCCGCCGCGCCGGCCACTCAGGGCAACTGAGGCCGCCCGCATTCTTGCCAAGCGGCGCCTGCGTTGTTAGCAAGGCTCGACCGCGGACGCTTGATGATCAAGGACAGATGATGACCGAACCCGCCCCCCATACCTTTGCCGATCTCAGCCTGATCAAGCGGATCATTCCGCACCGATACCCGTTCCTGCTGGTCGACAAGGTGCGCGACATCGTGCCCTTCGAGTCGGCCGTCGGCATCAAGAACGTCACCTGCAACGAGCCGCATTTCCAGGGCCATTTCCCGGACGAGCCGGTGATGCCCGGCGTCACCATCGTCGAGGCGATGGCGCAGACCGCGGCGATCGTCGTGGGGATCTCGCTCAACGTCATCGACAAGCCGCTCGCCACCTATTTCATGGGCATCGACGGGGTGAAGTTCCGCCGCAAGGTGGTGCCGGGCGACGTGCTCGAGATGCATGTGAAGGTGAAGCGCGGCGGCGGCAGGATCTGGAAGTTCGAGGGCCAGGCGCTGGTCGACGGCCAGCTTGCCGCGCAGGCGGAATTCACCGCGATGATGGACCTCAAGGCCTGATCCATGAGCATTGATCCGGGCGCCGTCATTCATCCTTCCGCCGTCATCGAAGAGGGCGCCTCGATCGCCGCGGGGGTCCATATCGGCCCGTTCTGCCATATCGGGCCCGAGGTCGTGCTTGCCGAGGGCGTCGAGCTGAAGTCGCATGTGGTGGTCTCCGGGCTGACCGAGATCGGCGAGGACACCACCGTCTTTCCCTTCGCCTCGCTCGGTCAGGTGCCGCAGGACCTGAAATACAAGGGCGAGAAGACCCGCCTGGTGATCGGCAAGCGCAACCGGATCCGCGAATATGTGACGATGAACCCCGGCACCGAGGGCGGCGGCGGCGTCACCCGGGTCGGTGACGACGGGCTGTTCATGTCCTCGAGCCATGTCGCCCATGACGTCACCATCGGCAACCGGGTGATCCTGGTGAATTCGGTCGCGATCGCCGGGCATTGCCACATCGAGGATGACGTGATCGTCGGCGGGCTGTCGGGCGTGCACCAATGGGTGCGCATCGGCCATGGCGCGATCATCGGCGCGCTGTCGATGGTGACCTCGGACGTGATCCCGCATGCGCTCGTTGCCGGGCCGCGGGCGCAGCTCGAGGGGCTGAACCTCGTCGGGCTGAAACGGCGCGGTGTGTCGCGCGCCGAGATCGGCGCGCTGCGCGAGCTTTACATGGCGCTGTCCGAAGGCAATTTCCGCGAACAGGCACGCAAGCTGCATGACGAGGGCACCGACAGCGCGCTTGCCCGCGAGGTGCTTGATTTCATTCTCGGTCCGTCGGACCGCAGCTTCCTGACGCCGCGATGAGCGCCGGCTCCGAAACCGCGCTGATCGCGGGGACGGGCGGGCTGCCGGCGCTGCTGGCGGCGGCGGCGCCGGGGATGCTGGTGTGCGAGCTTGACGGCTTTCCCTCGGCTGTGCCGGGGGCCGAGCCGCTGCGCTTCCGCATCGAGCGGCTGGTGCCCTTCCTTGACGCGCTCGTCGCGCGGGGCGTGTCGCGGGTCTGCTTTGCCGGCGCGATCCGCCGCCCGAAGATCGAACCCGAGATGTTCGACGCGCAGACCGCAATGCTGGTGCCGCGGCTCGTCGGCGCGATGCAGGCGGGAGATGACGCGACGCTGCGCGCGGTGATCGAGCTGTTCGAGGACTGGGGCCTTGTCGCCGTCGGGGCCGACGAGATCGCGCCCGCTCTGGTGCCGGGCGCCGGCGTGCTGACCGGCGCCGTGACCGCGGCGGACGAGGCCGACGCCGAGCGTGCGGCGGCGATCGTCGCCGCGCTCGGTTCGGTCGATGTCGGGCAGGGCGCGGTTGTCGCGCGCGGGCTCTGCCTTGCGGTCGAGAGCCTGCCGGGCACCGATGCGATGCTTGATTTCGTCGCCGGATATCGTGCGCTGCACCCCGCACCGGCGGGCGGGCTGTTCTTCAAGGCGCCGAAACCCGGGCAGGACCGGCGCATCGACCTGCCGGCGATCGGGCCGCAAACGGTGGCGAAGGCCGCCGCGGCGGGGCTTTCCGGCATTGCCTTCGAGGCGGGGGGGGTGCTGCTCCTTGACCGCGCCGCGACCGTCGCCGCGGCCGAGACCGCCGGCATTTTCCTGTGGGGGCGGGCAGGATGAGGCTGTTCCTGGTCGCGGGCGAGGCTTCGGGTGACAAGCTCGGCGCGGCGCTGATGGCCGGGATGAAGGCGCTTGCGCCGGGCGTCGAGTTCGCCGGCGTCGGCGGCCCGCTGATGGAGGCCGAGGGCCTCGTCAGCCTGTTCCCGATGGAAGAGCTCTCGGTGATGGGCCTCGCCGAGGTGCTGCCGAAATATCGCCAGCTCAAGCGCCGCATCGCCGAGACCGCGCAGGCGGTGCTCGGGGCCGCGCCGGCCGCGCTTGTCACCATCGACAGCCCCGACTTCTCGCTGCGCGTCGCCCGCCTCGTCAAGGCGGCGCGGCCGGATCTGCGCACCATCCATTACGTCGCGCCCTCGGTCTGGGCCTGGCGCCCCGGGCGCGCGGCGAAGATGGCGCAGGTGATCGACCACGTTCTGGCACTGTTGCCGTTCGAGCCGCCCTATATGGAAGCCGCCGGCATGAGCTGCGATTTCGTCGGCCATCCGGTGGTCGCCGAGCCGCGGGCGAGTGCCGTCGAGGCCGCGCTGTTCCGCGAGCGCCATGGCATCGGCGACGAGCAGCCGCTGGTGCTGTGCCTGCCCGGTTCGCGCCGCGGCGAGGTCGAGCGGCTCGGGCCGCGCTTCGACGAGGCGCTGATGCGGCTGCGTGACCGCGAACCCGGGCTGCGGGTGGTGCTGCCGACGGTGCGCGGCGTCTCCTCGCTGGTGCGCGAAATGACCACGCGCTGGCCGGTCGCGCCGATCGTCGTCGAGGAGGCGGCGGACAAGCGTGCGGCCTTCGCCGCGGCGGATCTGGCGCTGGCTGCCTCGGGCACGGTCAGCCTGGAACTTGCGGCAAGCCGCACGCCGATGGTGATCGCCTATGACGCGAGCTTCCTGACCTGGCACATCATCTGGCGGATGCTGCGGATCGACACGGTGACGCTGGTCAACCTGGTGTCCGAGACCCGGGCGATCCCGGAATTCCTCGGCCCCGAGTGCCGGCCAGACCGGATCTGCCGCGCCCTCGTGCGGCTTCTGGAAAGCCCCGAGGCGCGGGCCGATCAGCACGCGGCGATGGAGGAAACGATGCGCCGCCTTGGCGAAGGCGGCGAGGCGCCGGGGCTGCGCGCGGCGCGCTCGGTGCTGGCGGCGATCGAACGGAGGGGGTGATGCGGGGCGTTTGGGCGTTTGGGCTGCTCGCGGTGCTGGCGGCACCGGCATGGGCCGGAGAGGGAACGTCGGCGATCGAGGAGCCGGCGGGCGAGGCGATCTGGGAGGCAAGCTGCGCGCGCTGCCACCGCGATGCGGACAAGGCGCTTGCCCGCGTGAGCTGGGCGCTGACCGGCCAGCTGCCGCCCGAGCGCGCGGTCTGGCTGCGCGATTTCATCCTGAACCACCACCCGCCGGCGCATGACAGGATCGAGGCTCTGGCCGGCTGGCTGGCGCAGCGCTGAGCCTCACGCCTTCTCGAGCGGGATCACATCGACTGCCTGGCGGGTCTCGTGGCCGCCCGCGGTGCGCATCACGCCGCGCACCGGGGCGACGTCGGAATAGTCGCGGCCGATGGCGATGGTGACGTAATCGTCGCCGGCGAACTGGTCGTTCGTCGGGTCGAACTCGATCCAGCCGGCCTCGAAACCGACCCAGGCCCGGACCCAGGCGTGCATCGCATCCGCGCCCTCGAGCCGCGGCTTGCCGGGCGGCGGGAAGGTGCGCAGGAAGCCCGAGACATAGCCCGCCGGAATGCCGATGCCGCGCAGCGCGGCGATCATGATATGGGTGAAGTCCTGGCACACGCCGCGGCGCTGCGCGAAGGCCTCGCGCGCCGAGGTGTCGACGGTGGTCGCCTCGGCGTCGAAGGTCATCGCCCGGTTCAGTGCGCGCCCGATCGCCACCACCGCCTGCTGCGCCGTCATCGCGGCCGTCAGCTGCTTGCGGGCGAAGGCCGTGGTCTCGGTCATCGGCGCGACGCGGGGGCTTGCGCCCAGAAAGTGGTGCGGCACCTCGGGGGCGAGGCTCTGCTGCGCCTCGATCTCGGCGGGCAGCCGGTCGAGCAGGGCGGAGAGGTCGCCGCTCGGCGCCGCGGTGCGGCGCTCGACCTTGGCGGCGAGCTGGAACGAGACCGCACCGATCGGCGCATGCCAGGCGACGGAGGTCGTCGGGTTGCCGAAGAAATCAATCGCCTCGCGCCGCTCGTCGGGCATCGGCTCGACCGTCAGCAGCCGCGACAGCACCCGCTGCCGGCCCGGGATATCGGAGGGCAGCAGCCGCACCAGATTGCGGATGTGATCCGAGGGTGCGGCATAGTCATAATCGATCGCGAGCCTGATTTCATACAGCATGTCAGTCCCTTACCGCAGATACGCCGCGCCGATGAGATCCGAGATCCCGGCCAGATCGCCGCGCAGGGCCGACAGCCGCCCGGTGTCGATTTCGGCCGGTGTGGCGATCAGCAGCGCGCTTTCCACCGGCACGATCGCGCGCAGCAGCGCCGTCAGCCGGCCGTTCTCGCGCGCATCCGGCAGCGCCTCGGCGAGGTAGCGCAGCCGCTGCACCTGGAACAGGATCGCGCGCGGGTTGTCGGCGTCGAGCGCGAGCAGATCGACGACGGTATCGCGCGAGGTCTCGACCCGGTAGCGGCGCTGGTGGGTGATGACGCTGTCGGCGACCTCGACCGCCATGTCGAGCGAGCCCTCGGGCGCCTCGGCATCGGCAAAGGTGGCCAGCAGCGCGGCAAGCGAATCCGCCCGCTCAAGCGCGCGGCCGAAGCTGAGGAAGCGCCAGCCCGAGAAGCGATACATGTTCTCGTGCACGAGGCCGGAAAAGCCGGTGATCTTGCGCAAAAGCACCGACATCGCGCGCGCCGCGTCATCGCCGGGCTGCGCCGTGGTGGTCATCCGCCGCGCCGTCTTCAGCATGTCGTTCAGCGCCGCCCAGCCATCGGTCGAGAACCGGTCGCGCACCTTGCCCGCGCAGCTGCGCGCCGCCTCGAGCCGGTCGATCAGCGCCGCCGGCACCGGTTCGGCGAGGTCATAGCCATAGCCGGTGAGGAACTCATCGAGCCGCAGCAGACGCGCGTCATTCGGGTTGTCGGTGGCGGCCAGACGCAGGTGATAGGCGCGGATCAGGCGGATCGCGTCTTCGCTGCGCTCGACGTAGCGGCCGAGCCAGTAAAGGTTGTCGGCGGCGCGCGAGGGCAGGATCGCGGTGGTGGCGCGGTGGAAATCGGGCGTCGGGCGCGGCGCGAGGGTCTCTTGCGGCACCGGCCGGTCCGAGACCACCCAGACGTCGGCGACCGAGCCGCCGCGCTGCATCGCCAGCGCCGTCGCGTCGCCCGACTTGCCGATCCGGGCATAGCCGCCCTGCATGAAGCGCCAGCCCCGCGGCGTGCGCGCGGCAAAGATGCGGATCGTCATCGGCCGCGGCTCGACCCGGCCGCCATCCTCGGCATCGACCCAGACGGGGGTCGTCGACAGCGTCACCGCCTCCTGGCCCACAAGCCCCTGACCCTCGCGCTCGAGCCAGTCGGCGATCGAGCGGGTGCCGCCGTCGCGGAAGGCGCCGCCGCGCGCGGTCTCGGCGCCGATGTCGAAGGGCAGGTCGCAGGCATAGGCCGGGCCGATCATCATCCGCGCGGCATTGTCGCGGACATAGGCGCGCTCGGTGTCGCCGCCGCACCACCAGGTGGCGATGTTCGGCAGTTTCAGCGGCCCGCCCGCCAGCACCTCGGCGATGCGCGGCAGGAAGGCCATCATCGCCCGCATCTCGAGCACGCCCGAGCCGAGCGCATTGACGAGGGCAAGGTTGCCAAGCCGCACCGCCTCCATCAGCCCCGGCGTGCCGATCCGGCTTGACGGATCGAGCTCGAGCGGGTCGGCGAAGACGCCGTCGATGCGCCGCCACAGCACGCCCAGCGGTTGCGGCCCCTCGATCGTGCGCACCATCGCCTGACCGTTCTCGACCAGCAGGTCCTCGCCCTCGAGCAGCATCAGCCCGAGGTAGCGCGCGATATAGGTATGTTCGTAATAGCTGTCATTATGCGGGCCGGGGGTGAGGATCCCCGCCGCCCGCTCGCGCCCGCCCGCCCCCTGCGCGAGCCGCTGCAGCGCCTCGCGATAGGCGCCGAAGAAGCCCGCGAGGCGGTGGATATGCGCCCGCGGGAAGCGTTCGGGGAAGATCCGCCCGGTCGCCATCCGGTTTTCCAGCGCAAAGCCCGCGCCCGAGGGCGCCTGCGTGCGGTCGCCAAGCACCAGCCACGACCCGTCGGGCGAGCGGCCGACCTCGAAGGCGAGGAAATGCAGGTAATGGCCGCCGCGCGGCGGCACGCCGACCATCGGCCGTAGCCATTGCCGCGAGCCCGCGACCAGCTCGGCCGGCAGATGGCCGTCGCGCACCAGCCGGCCCTGGCCGTAAAGATCGGCCATGACTTCCTCGAGCAGGTCGGCACGCTGCGCCAGCCCGTCGCAGATGCCCTGCCATTCGTCCTCGTGCAGGATCACCGGGATATGGCTGAGCGGCCATTCCCGTTCCTGCAGCGGGTCGTTCGAATATTGCCGGAAGAACACCCCGGCATCGCGCAGATAGAGATTGCCGCGCTCGAAACGCGCGGCAATCTCGTCACGGTTGAGGCGCGAGAACCGGTCGACGAAGCGGCGCCAGACCGGCCGCATCCGGCCCTCGGCGTCGAACAGCTCGTCCGCGACGCCCGGGGTGAGCCGGTAATCGGAGAACAGGTCCGGTGCAGGGGGCGTCGGGGCGGGCTCGGTCATGATTCATTTCTGGCTCTTTGGTCAGACAAGTCCGATGGGCCGGCGCAGGTCCAGCGTCAAGGGGAATTCCGGATGCGGGGTCTCGCTGGCGGGGTCATAGACGCCGCCGGTGTGGCCGAAGGGCTCGAACCGGGCCAGGCGCCGCGCCTCGGCCTCGTAGGCATTGACCGGGAAGGTGTCATAGTTGCGCCCGCCCGGATGGGCGACGTGATAGGTGCAGCCGGCAAGCGCGTGCCCCGTCCAGGTGTCGTAGATGTCGAAGACGAGCGGCGCATTCACCGGCAGCGTCGGGTGCAGCGCCTCGGGCGGCTGCCAGGCCTTGAAGCGCACGCCGCCGACCGAGACGCCGGAGGTCTGGGTTCTGGCCATCGGCACGGGGCGGCGGTTGCACATCACCTTGTAGCGGTCCTGATGGAGCGTGGTCAGCTTCACCTGAAGCCTTTCGACCGAGCTGTCGGTGTAGCGCACGGTGCCCCCGATCGCGCCGGTTTCGCCCAGCACATGCCAGGGCTCGAGCGCCTGACGCACCTCGAGATGCACGCCCTCGGCCTGGATCTGGCCGCAGAACGGGAAGCGGAACTCGGCCTGTGCCTCGAACCAGGCCGGATCCATCTCGAAACCGTGGTTCTTCAGGTCGGAAAGCAGGCTGAGCAGGTCCTCCCACAGGTAGTGCGGCAGCATGAAGCGGTCATGCAGCACCGTGCCCCAGCGGACCGGCCGGCCCTCGACCGGGGCGATCCAGCAGCGCGCGATCAGCGCCCGCAGCAGCAGTTGCTGCGCCAAAGACATGCGCGGATGCGGCGGCATCTCGAAGCCGCGGAACTCGACCAGGCCGAGCCGGCCGGTCGGCCCGTCGGGCGAATAGAGCTTGTCGATGCAGATCTCGGCGCGGTGGGTGTTGCCGGTGACATCGGTCAGCATGTTGCGCAAGAGCCGGTCGACCAGCCAGGGCGGCGGCGTCATCCCCTTCCAGGGCGGCGTGATCTGCGAAAGCGCGATCTCGAGCTCGTAGAGCGTGTCGTGGCGCGCCTCGTCGAGGCGCGGGGCCTGAGAGGTCGGGCCGATGAAGAGGCCGGAGAACAGGTAGCTCAGGCAGGGATGGCGCTGCCAGATCAGGATCAGCGATTTCAGCAGGTCGGGGCGGCGCAGGAACGGGCTGTCGTTCGGTGTCGCGCCACCGACGACGACATGGTTGCCGCCGCCGGTGCCGGTGTGGCGGCCGTCGATCATGAACTTGTCGGCGCCAAGGCGCGACAGCCGCGCCTCCTCATAGATCGCCTCGGTGGTGGCGACGCAATCCTCCCAGCTGTGGGCGGGGTGGATGTTGACCTCGATCACCCCGGGATCGGGGGCGACGCGGATCACGTTCAGCCGCGGGTCATGCGGCGGCGCATAGCCCTCGATGTGAATGGGCAGGTTCAGCTCGGCTGCCGTCGCCTCGGCGGTGGCGATCAGTTCGAGATAATCCTCGAGCGTGTCGCAGGGCGGCATGAACAGGCACAGCCGGCCGTCGCGCGGCTCGATCGCGATCGCGGTGCGCACCGCGCCGATTGCGGGATCGATACCATCGCCGAGATGGGCGTCCTGCGGCACCCATGTCTGCCGCTCCGCCTCTTTCGCGCCGGGGCGGAAGCCCTGCGCATGGCCCGGCGTCACCTCGGGCATCAGCGCGGCGCGCTCGACCTCTTCCTGGGCGAGGCGGTCGATCTCCTCCTGGATCTTGCGGCGCCGCTCTGCGACCACGGCCTGATAGTCGGGCAGCGGCGCGTGCGGCACTGTCGGATCGGCCGGGTAGCTGTAGGGGTATTGCGCCGGCGGGATGTAGGGCAGCGAGCCGAGCGGCAGGCGGAAGCCCACCGGGCTGTCGCCCGGGATCAGGAAGATATGGCCGCGGCGCGGCTTCCACAGTTCGGAGCGCCAGTGCGACGGCCTGTCGGCCGATTGCCACCAGCGCTGGATCGGCAGCACATAGCCCGAGGGCTCGGTCAGGCCGCGATTGAAGACGCGGGCATAGCGGGCGCGGTCTTCGGCGTTCTTCAGCTTGGAATTCTCCGGCGAGACATTCGGCGGCAGGTTGGCTTCCTTGAGGATCCACTCGGCCGGATCCTCGTAGGCGGGCTGGGCATAATTGCCGTCGAGCCCGAGCTTCGTCGCGAAGGTCGACATGAATTTGCCGGCCTCGGACGCCCCCATCTGCCGCGGCGCATCCTCGCGTGCGATCAGTTCGGAATTCGTCCACACCGGCAGCCCGTCGTTGCGCCAGTAAAGCGAGAAGGTCCAGCGCGGCAGGCTCTCGCCCGGATACCACTTGCCCTGGCCGTAATGCAGGAAACCGCCCGGCGCGAAGCGCCGCTTCAGCCGGCGGATCAGGGTATCGGCAAGGCCGCGTTTCTGCGGGCCGACGGCGTCGGTGTTCCATTCGGCCGATTCGAAATCATCGACCGAGACGAAGGTCGGCTCGCCGCCCATGGTCAGCCGCACATCGCCCTCGCGCAGGGTGTCGTCGACCTTGCGGCCAAGCGCATTGAGCCGCTCCCAGGCCTCGTCCGAGAACGGCTTGGTGATCCGCGGGTGTTCGGCCACACGCTTGATCTTCATGTCGAAATCGAAGCTGACCTCGGGCGTGCCGATGGCGGAGAAGCCGCCGACGATCGGCGCGGCATTGCGGAAATGCGGCGTAGCGGCAAGCGGGATATGGCTTTCGCCGGTGAGCAGCCCCGAGGTCGGGTCGAGCCCGATCCAGCCGGCGCCGGGCAGGAACACCTCGCACCAGGCGTGCAGGTCGGTGAAGTCGTGGTCGGTGCCCGCGGGCCCGTCAAGCGCGACGACATCGGGCTTGAGCTGAATCAGGTAGCCCGAGACGAAGCGCGCGGCAAAGCCGAGATGGCGCAGCGCCTGCACCAAGAGCCACGAGCTGTCGCGGCACGAGCCCGAGCGCAGCGCGAGCGTCTCGTCGGGGGTCTGCACGCCGGGCTCCATCCGGATCGTGTAGTTGATCCCGCGCGCGATCCGGGCATTCAGCGCGACGAGGAAGTCGACGGTGCGGGTCTTTGAATAGTCGATCGTGCCGAGCAGCTGGGCCAGCAGCGGCCCCTCGGGCTCGGGCGTGCGGTAGATCGACAGGTCGTCGCGCAGCTCCTCGGGATAGTCGAAGGGCCAGAACTCGGCGCTTTCCTCGACGAAGAAGTCGAAGGGGTTGTAGACCGTCATGTCGGCGACGAGATCGACCTCGATCTTCAGCTCGGTCACCGGCTCGGGGAAAACGAAGCGGGCCAGCCAGTTGCCGTAGGGGTCCTGCTGGTGATTCACGAAGTGCCCGCCGGGCGAGATCTTCAGCGAATGCGAGATCACGCGGGTGCGCGAATGCGGCGCGGGACGCAGGCGGATGATCTGCGGGCCCAAAGTGACGGGCCGGTCATACTTGTAATGCGTCAGGTGATAGATGGATGCGTAAATCGCCATGGTCGCGCCTTCTTCGTTCGGTGCGGCCAGATTAGGGGATGGCCCTGACACCACCACCCCAAACGCATGACGGGCGGGCCCGAAAGCGACGGCAGCGGACGGGGCGCTTAAAAAATGGGCGGCCGCTGGCCGGCGCCGGGCCCGGCAATCTTCGCCCCGGACGGGGTTTTCCCTTTTGCACTCAAGGCGCTATATCAGGGCGCGTGGCAGTATGCGCAGAAGAGGCTGGGATGCGGGAGAAAGCGAAGGCGTTGGTCCTGGCGGTGTTGATCGGCGCGGCGGGGGCCGGGGGCTTCACTGCGCTCGGCGTGCCGGCGGGGGCACTGATCGGAGCGAGCCTTGCGGTGGCGCTGGCGGCGGCAGCGAACGTGCCGGTCGATGTGCCGGCGCGGCTGCGCGACGTCGCCTTTTGCGTGATCGGGATCTCGCTCGGCTCGGGCATCGACCCCGACATCGGGCACCGGGTGATCGCCTGGGGGCTGAGCCTCGGCTTTCTGGTGCTGTCGCTGATCGTCACGCTGGCCTGCGGCGCGCTCGTGCTGACGCGCGGCTTCGGCTACACCCGCGAGACCGCGGTTCTGGCCACGGCCCCGGGCACGATGTCGAACGTGATTGCGCTGGCGCTCGAGGGGCGGGGCGATGTCAACGCGATCATGGTGTTGCAGATCGTGCGGATGCTGGTGCTGGTGGCGCTGGTGCCGCCGCTGGCCACGCTGCTCGATACCGCGCCGGCGGCGCCCGTGCTGCGCGCGGCGATGCCGGTTGCCGCCTTCGCGCTGCTGCTGGCAGCGGCCTATGGTCTTGGCTTTCTCGGGCAGCGGCGGGGCGTGCCGGCGGCCTGTCTGCTTGCCGGGCTGGTGCTGAGCGGCGGCGGCCATGCGGCGGGGCTGGTGCAGGGCGCGGCGCCGGCCTGGGCGCTGTTTGCAGGCTTCACCCTGACCGGCGCGACGCTCGGCACCCGGCTGACCTCGGTCGGGCTGGTGGCGATTGTGCGGATGGCGAAGGCGGGGGCGGCGCTCGTTGCCACCACGCTCGCCGTCTCCTTCGTCTTCGCGGCGCTGACCTCGGCGGTCACCGGGCTGCCGCTCGCCGAGGTCTGGATCGCCTTCGCGCCGGGCGGGGTCGAGGCGATGGCGGCGATCGGCCTCTCGCTCGGCTTCGACCCGGCCTATGTCGCGCTCCATCACTTCGCCCGCATCCTGACGCTGATCGTGCTGGTGCCGCTCGCCACCCGGGGCGGGCGGAGCGGAGCCTGATTCGGCGGCATGCCGAAACGAAAAAGCGCCGCAGGGGCGGCGCTTGTTTCCGGGCAGCGATTGGAGGGGGGGCGTCTCAGCCGTTCCAGGTGCGGACCTGGCCGCAATCCATGTGCACGAAGTTCGAGCGCATGTAGCGGCCGACGCCGCCGGCGTGGCAGGCCGCTGCCGCGGCATAGATCTGCGGCACCGAGCGCGACTTCAGCCGCAGATCGGCGGCCATGCCCTTCATGTGCAGCGAGTTCTTTGCCACCCCGCGCGAGCGGGCGCGCAGCATCGCATTGGTCGCCGGCGAGCGATAGCCCGACAGCATCATATAGGGTTCGCCGGTGTCCATCAGCCGATGCGAGGCGGCGGCGATGTCGACCGTGCGCGGGTCGATCACGACCTTCTGGTCGGTCCGCCAGTCGCGCATGAAATGGTTGATTTCCTTGAGCGCCTCGGGGACGTATTCGCCCTCGATCCAGTAGATCGTGTCGATGCTCTCGCCGGTGCGGCCGGAATACATCTTGATGCGTCGGATATCACCGGCTCCGCGCAGAAAGCCGAAGGCGTTCGATGCGGTCGGCGCGGCCGTGACAGCGGTCGCTGCGAAGGCTGCAAGAAGCCCGCGGCGGGAAAGTGTCGTCATGCTCATATCCAGTTCGCCTGTCCTGTCGTTCGAGGGTGCCGTCATTCGACGTGCGGTTGAAACCTGCCTCCCCCTTACCATGGCATAGTTATGGCACAGCCTCTGTCGCGTTCCAATCGCGGAATCCGGATCGAAAAGCGCAAGGGGGAAAATCGGCAGTTTTCTGCTCAAAATTCTTGCCTGTTGCCCGACCGTCGCAGTGCTGTGCCTTCGACGCCGCAGCCGGGGCTGCTTTGTTGCGCAGATCTGGACAGTGCCGGGGTTTTGCAGGACTCTGGGAACATTGATGTTTCAGGGGGAACGGGACAGATGTGGGGTGCGATGCGCGGTGTCGGCGGCGCGGCGCTGCTGGCGGCCTTGATGGCGGGCACGGCGATCGGCGGGACGATGGCGCCAACCGTCGCCGACGCGCCGATGATGGATGGCTTCGCGCAGGCGGTGGCCGAGGGCGTGGCAAGCGACGAGAGACTCGCCGCCTTCTATGCCGGGCGCAGCTATGCCCCGATCTGGACCACCGGCGCCGATGCCGACCGCCGCGCGGCGTTCTTTGCCGCGCTCGACACCGCCGGCGCCCATGGCCTGCCGGTCGAGCATTACGATGCCGCGGGACTGCGCGCGCGCTTCGCCACGATCCGCTCCGAGCGCGAGCGTGGCCTGCTCGAAGCCGAGATGTCGCGGACCTGGGCCGCCTATGCGCATGACGTCTCGAACGGCGTGCTCGAACCGAAGAAGATCGACCCGGGCCTCGTGCGCGAGATCCCGCGCCGCGACACCGCCGAGCTGATCGCCGGCTTTGCCGCCGCCGAGGCGCCGGCACGCTACCTGCGCGACCTCGCCCCGAGCGCGCCGCAATACGCCCAGCTGATGCGCGCGCGGCTTGACCTTGCGGCGCAGATCGCGGCGGGCGGCTGGGGCGCGGCGGTGCCGGCGACGGTGCTGCGCCCGGGCGAGAGCGGCACCGCGGTGATCGCGCTGCGCGACCGGCTGCAGGCGATGGGGTATCTTGGCCGCTCGGCAAGCGCGCGCTACGACGTGGCGCTGCAAAAGGCGGTGCAGCAATATCAGATCGACCTTGGTCTCAAGTCCGACGGCGTCGCCGGCGAGGCGACGCTGGCCGAGATCAACCGCAGCCCCGAGGAACGGATGGGCGCGATCCTTGTCGCGATGGAGCGGCTGCGCTGGATGAACGGGATCGACCTTGGCGCGCGCCACATCTGGGTGAACATCACCGATTTCTCCGCCCGCATCGTCGATCACGGCAAGACCACCTTCGAGACGGTGACCGTCGTCGGGCAGAACCAGGCCGACCGCCGCACGCCCGAATTCTCCGATCAGATGGAGATGATGGTGATCAACCCGAGCTGGTCGGTGCCGCGCTCGATCACCGTCAAGGAATACCTGCCGATGATGCAGCGCAACCCGAACGCGGCGGCGCACATCAACCTCGTCGACAGCCGCGGTCGCACCGTGCCGCGCTCGGCGGTGAATTTCGCCGCCTATACCGCAAAGACCTTCCCCTTCGCGATGCGACAGCCGCCATCCGACGGCAATGCGCTCGGCCTGGTGAAGTTCCTGTTCCCGAACCCCTGGAACATCTACCTGCACGACACGCCGTCGAAGTCGCTGTTCAGCAAGGACGTGCGCACCTTCAGCCATGGCTGCGTGCGGGTCGGCAAGCCGTTCGAGCTGGCCTATGCGCTGCTCGCGCCGCAGGCGCCCGACCCCGAGGCCTATTTCCAGAGGATCCTCGCCACCGGGCAGGAGACGACGGTGCGGCTGGACACGCCGGTGCCGGTGCATCTGGTCTATTTCACCGCCTGGCCGACGGCGAGCGGGCGGATGGAATATCGCCGCGATGTCTACGGCCGCGATGCGGCGCTCTTTGCCGCGCTCGAGAAGGCAGGGGTGGAATTGCCCGTGCTCCCGAACTAGATCGGGGACGGGCGCTTGCGCCCGCAGGCGATGATTTCGAGGAGGCAAGCATGGCACAGACGGTTGAAACCATTGCGCGGGCACTGAATGCGCGGGCGGAGGGCGATCTGAGCCTGCCGATCGACGGCGCCTCCGAGCCCGCCGCCGCCGGCCCGCGCCAGCTTGCCCTGGCGATGAGCCCGAAATACGCCGATGGTATCCGGGCGGGCGAGGCGCGCGTGGCGCTCTTGTTCGAGGGCGCCGACTGGCGCTCCTACGGGCTCGAGGCCGCGATCTTCGTCGCGCGGCCCCGGCTGGCCATGGCGGGGCTTTCGAAAGCCTTCGATCCGGGCCCCGAGATCGCGCCCGGCATCCATCCCTCGGCGGTGATCGACGCCAGTGCCGAGATCGGCGAGAACGCGGCGATCGGTCCCTTCGTGATGATCGGGCGCGGCGTGACGATCGGCGCGAACGCCCGGATCGGAGCCCAGGTGGTGATCGCCGAGGGGGCCCGGATCGGCGCCGACGCGCTGATCCTCTATGGCGCCAAGATCGGCGCGCGGGTGGTGATCGGCGATCGCTTCATCTGTCAGCCCGGCGCGGTGATCGGTGCCGACGGCTTCTCTTTCGTCACACCGGAGAAATCGGGGGTCGAGGAGATCCGCGAGACGCTTGGCGAACGCGCCCATTTCAACGACCAGCACTGGCACCGCATCCATTCGCTCGGCACCGTCGAGATCGGTGACGATGTCGAACTCGGCGCCAATGCTTGCATCGACCGCGGCACGGTGCGCGCGACCTCGGTCGGGCGCGGCACCAAGATCGACAACCTCGTGCACATCGGCCACAATGTGCAGGTCGGCGAGGATTGCCTGCTGTGCGGTCAGGTCGGCATCGCCGGTTCGACCCGGATCGGCGACCGGGTGGTGCTGGCGGGGCAGGTGGGCGTCTCCGACAACATCTTCATCGGCGACGACGTGATCGCGGGCGGCGCCACCAAGATCCTGTCGAACGCGCCGGCCGGGCGCGTGCTGCTCGGATATCCGGCGATCAACATGAAGACCCATGTCGAGGCATGGAAAAATATCCGCCGCTTGACGAGATTGTTTGCACAGGTGGCCGAGCTTCGCGAAACTGTTGCAAAGCTGTCCGAGAAGAGGGGCGGAAATTAACGGCAGATGAGGCCAGACGTGCAAGACCAGATCATTTCCATCATCGCCCGCGAGGCGGTGCTCGAGCCTGCGGAGGTGCGCCCCGAGATGACGCTCGAGGAGCTGGGGCTCGACAGCCTCGGTCTCGTCGAGATGATCTTCGCCATCGAGGAGACCTTCGGCGTTTCCGTACCCTTCAACGCCAACGAGCCGGCGCAGACCGATTTCGACATTTCCTCGGTCGGCGCGATCGTGCGTGCGGTCGAGCGGCTGATCTCCGGGCCTTCGGCGGCGGCGGCGGTTGCCTGAGCCGATGCGGCGCGTTGTCATCACCGGGGCCGGGACGGTCAATGCCCTGGCCCGGGACCTGCCGGGAACCCTTGCGGCCATGGCCGAGGGGCGCACGGGGATCGGTCCGCTCGACTTGCCCGATGTCGACAGGCTGTCGATCCGGATCGGGGCGCAGGTGACGGGCTGGGAGCCCGAGGCGCTTTTCGACCGCACGAAGCTTTCCCTCTATGACCGTTTCACCCAGTTCGCCCTTGTTGCGGCGGGCGAGGCGATGGCTCGGGCCGGGCTTGCGGCGGTGCCGGGCGATCCGGTCCGCTGGGGCTGCGTGATGGGCACCGCGGGCGGCGGCAACGGCACGGTGAACGACGCCTTCCGCGCCGTCTTTGCCGAGGGCAAGAACCGCGTCCATCCTTTCACCGTGCCGCGGCTGATGAACAACGCCGCCGCCTCGCATATCACCATGGCCTGGGGGCTGATGGGGCCGGCCTTCTCGGTCGCCACCGCCTGCGCGAGTTCGAACCACGCGATCGGCCTCGCGTTCCAGATGATCCGTACCGGCATGGTCGACGGGATGCTGGCGGGCGGCTCGGAAGCGATGCTGAATTTCGGCGGGCTGAAGGCCTGGGAAGGGCTGCGGGTGATGTCGCCCGAGGGCTGCCACCCGTTCAGCCTCGGCCGCACCGGCATGGTGCAGGGCGAGGGCGCGGCCGTCTTCGTGCTTGAGGAGTACGAGGCGGCGCGGGCGCGTGGCGCCGAGATCCTGGCCGAGATCCGCGGATTCGCGATGACCTCGGATGCGGGCGACATCGTCATGCCCTCGGTCGATGGCGCGGCGCGGGCGATGCGCGGCGCGCTTGCCGATGCCGGCATCGCGCCCGGCGAGGTCGGCTATATCAACGCCCATGGCACCGGCACCGCGGCGAACGACCGCACCGAGGCCGCGGCGATCCGCGCGGTCTTTGGCGATGCACCGCCGCCCGTCTCCTCGACCAAGGCGATGCACGGGCACTGTATCGGTGCGACCGGGGCGATCGAGCTGCTCGGCTGTCTGCTCGCGCTGCGCGACGGGGTGCTGGCGCCGACGCTCGGCTTTCAGGCGCCCGATCCCGACTGCCCGCTCGACGTGGTGCCGAATGCGGCGCGCAAGGCCGATGTCCCGGTTGCGATGTCGAACGCCTTCGCCTTCGGCGGGCTGAACGCGGTGCTGGTGCTGAGCCGGGGGTGAAACGGAAAACGCCTCCCCGAGGGGAGGCGTTTCAAACCCTTGCGGGCCATCTGCAGACGCAGCTTACTGCTTCTTGGGCTCGACCACGGTGGCAGTGCTGGTCTTCGTCACCGCCTCATAGGCAGCGGTGAAGCCCTTGAGCGAGATCGCCACGGTAACCGGGTGATCGGGGGCCGCGACCGGGACCACCGTCATCGACACCTTGTTGCCCTTCTTGAAGGTGGCAAGTTCCTCGGCGGTCAGGCCGACGCGGGCGAAGCAGCCCACCGGCGCGCAGAAGGTGAAGGGATAGGAGCGCGGCTCGTTGGTGTCGATCTTCAGCACCACGCCCTGTGTCAGCAGCGTCTCGAGCGGGGTCATGATCGTCGCACCGGCCACGGCCTTGGCGCTGCCGGTCAGCGCCACCAGCGAGATATCGGCGACGTTGTTGCCCTTCTCGTCCTTCAGCAGCTGGTACATCTGGCACGGATCGTTGCCGTCCTCGGTGTGGACGCATTGCAGCGACCAGTCATCGAAGGTCTTGGCGATATAGGTCGAGCCGGGGCCATCGGGCTTCTTGTCGGCGGCCGGGGCCTGGGCCTGGGCCGGGGCAGGGGTCTGCGCCGTGGCATCGCCGGCGGCGGGGGCGGTCGCGGCCGGAGCCTCGGCCGCCGGGGGGGTCGTCGCGGCGCCGTCGGTCGCGGTGGCGTCCTGCGCGAAGGCTGCCGGGGCGGCAAGGCCCAGGACCAATGCGATCGCGAGGTGTTTCGTCAGCTCAGTCATTTTAGCCTTCCATGCTGAACAGGTGTCCCCGCGCCATTAGCACGCCGGCTCGCGGCTGTCAGCGGGCAAAACTGCGCGGAGGCGGTCCGGGCGGCGGCGGCGCATTACAGTTGCGTGAACAGCAGGTGATGCCGGAGGCAGAAGAAAAGGGCCCCGAATGTGGAGCCCTTTCCATCTTTCCCCCTGTCGGACCGGCCGACTTTGTCATTGGGATGAACGCTAAAACGGAACGAAAATTTCGTCAACAGTCAAATGAAGGTTCTGTAAACACCTGTTTTCGTGAAAGAATGCTGCACCGGAGCGGGTGCGGCCAGTCAGGCGGAGAGAAAAGCCCCGGCGCCGCCGCAAGTCGCTGCCGGGCAGGTTCGGGCTGGCACCGGGAGGTTAAATTTGTATTCTGCCCGGTAACGATGGTGCGCGCCCCGGCCGGGGCGCTGGCGTGTGAGGGACGGATGACGGGTGTTCTGACCGAGGCGGGGATCTTTGTCGGCGGCGGCGGCGAGGGGCACGCGCTGCCACAGCAGCTGCTGCTCAAATACGGCAACCGGCACGGGCTGGTGGCGGGGGCGACCGGCACCGGCAAGACCGTGACGCTGCAGGTGCTGGCCGAGGCCTTCTCGACCGCCGGCGTGCCGGTTTTCATGGCCGACGTGAAGGGCGATCTGGCCGGCATCGCGATGCCGGGCACGGCCGCGGGCAAGCTGCACGAGGCCTTTGCCGCCCGCGCCGCGACGATCGGCTATGAGCTTGCCTATCGCGACTTTCCGGTCACCTTCTGGGATCTCTTCGGCGAGCAGGGCCACCCGGTGCGCACCACGGTCTCGGACATGGGGCCCTTGCTGCTGTCGCGCCTGCTCGGCCTGACCGACGCGCAGGAGGGGGTGCTGAACATCGCCTTCCACGTTGCCGACAGCGAGGGGCTCGCGCTGCTCGACATGGCCGATCTGCGGGCGATGCTGGTGAATGTGGGCGAGCGCGCCGACGAGCTGTCGCTGCGCTATGGCAATATCGCGCCGCAATCGGTGGGGGCGATCCAGCGCGCGCTTCTGGTCCTCGAAAACCAGGGCGCGGTGAAATTCTTCGGCGAGCCGGCGCTCGATCTCGCCGACATGATGATCCCGGCGCCTGACGGGCGCGGCCGGGTCAATGTGCTGGCCGCCGACAGGCTGATGGGCAGCCCGCGGCTCTACGCCACATTCCTGCTCTGGCTGCTGTCCGAACTTTTCGAACAGCTGCCCGAGGTCGGCGACCCGGATAAGCCGAAATTCGTCTTCTTCTTCGACGAGGCGCATCTTTTGTTCGACGACGCGCCGAAGGCGCTGGTCGACAAGGTCGAGCAGGTGGCTCGGCTGATCCGCTCGAAGGGGGTGGGGGTCTATTTCGTCACCCAGAACCCCGCCGACGTGCCCGAGGACATCCTCGGCCAGCTCGGCAACCGGGTGCAGCACGCGCTGCGCGCCTTCACCGCGCGCGATCAGAAGGACCTGAAACGCGCCGCCGAAAATTACCGCGCCAACCCGCGCTTCGACACCGAGGACGCGATCCGCGAGGTCGGCACCGGCGAGGCGGTGACCTCCTTCCTCGAGGCGAAGGGCGTGCCCGGCGTGGTCGAACGCACCCTGGTGCGCCCGCCGCAATCGCGCCTCGGCCCGCTGAGCCCCGAGGAGCGCCGCGCGATCCTCGCGTCCTCGCCCTTCGGGCTGAAATACGACAAGGTGGTCGACCGCGAGTCGGCCTACGAGATCCTGACCGCGCGCGCCGCCGCCGCGGCAAAGGACGCCGCCGAGGCCGAGGCGACGGCGCAGAAAGCCGACAGCACCGGGGAGGCGCGCGAGTTCCGCAATGCCCGCCGCTATGACGGCGGCGGCAGCGACAAGACGGCCAGGACCGCGCCGCGGCGCAGCTCCTCCGCCCGCAACGACAGCCTGCTCGAGACCTTCGGCAAGAGCCTGGTGCGCCAGCTTGGCACGAAGGCCGGGCAGCAGATCGTGCGCGGTGTTCTCGGCACGTTCTTCCGCGCCCGCTGATCAGGCGCCGGGACGCGGCAGCAGCCGCGCCTCGGCCATCATCGCGATCAACAGCTCGATATGCCGCGCCAGGCTGTACTGCGCGCAGCCCTCGCGCCGATGCGCCTCGAGCACCGCCTCCTCGGCAATCAGCGCGCGCAGCGCCGCCTCGGGGGGGGGCGCCTCGGCAAGCCGCATCAGCCGCTTCAGATCGCGCGCGCGGTTGTATTCGCCCTGGCCACAGCGCGCGGCGCGGATCAGCAGACGCGGCCGGCGCAGCGTGGCGATACTGTCGTGAAGGTCGGTCATGGCAGGTCCCCCGTGCAAAGACCGGACCAGCATTACTCAACCTATACGGGTGTTGCGCGAAGCCCCGCAGAACCGCGCGGCCCATATGGAAATCTTTAGAATTTTTAAAGAAATCTGGGGGTCGCCCGAGTTATTAACGAACGGGTAATCAAAGCAACCCACGGTTGTTACCGACGAAACGGCGGCAGGGCGACGGCGCCTGCGCCGCGCCGATCCGGGGGAAGACATGACGACGACCAGCCCGGCCCTGGCACCGCTTCCGGCATGGCTGCCGGACCATGCGCGGCTCTACCTGCGCCATGTCGAGGAGGGGATCCCGCTGCGCGCGCTGGCGCGGGCCGAGGGCTGTCACGCCTCGACGGTGCTGCGCCGTGTGCGCCAGGTCGAGGCGCGCCGGGACGACCCGCTGGTCGACGAGGCGCTGGCGCGGCTCGGGCATGGCTCCGCTTTCGTCGGGACGGCCGTTCATCGAAAGGACGAGACCGAGATGACCGCACCGATCCGCCCTGCGGGCCTGCCCGCGGACGAGGAGCTTGTGGCGCGCGAGGGGCGCCGGATCCTGCGCCGCCTCGCCGAACCCTCGGCGCTGCTGCTCATCGCCGATGACATGGACAAGGCCGTGGTGCTGCGCGGCACGGTGCGCACCGCGGTGACCGAACGCGCGTTGGCGCGGGTCTTCGCGCTGAAGGACTGGATCCAGCTGCACCGCGCCGCCCGGGTGACGAGCTATGAGATCACCGTTGCCGGGCGCGCCGCGCTGAAGCGGATGATCGAGGAGGAGACCCTCGCGCGCGGCCTGCCGGGCGGCGAGGCGGCGGGCTCGGTCTTTGCCGGCCAGCATCGCGACTGGGGCGAGCGCGCGGTGCCCGATGCCACGGGGCAGACGCGGCGGCTGCGCGCCAACCTCGCCGAAAGCCCGCTTGCGGTGCTGGCGCGGCGGCGCGACGCGCAGGGGCAACCCTTTCTCGGCCCGGAGCTGGTCGCGGCGGGCGAGCGGCTGCGCGAGGATTTCGAACTCGCCCAGATCGGCCCGCGTGTGGCACAGAACTGGGAACGGTTTCTCACCTGTGGCGAGCGCGCGGGCTATCGGCCGGATCTCGGCCCGGGCTCCGGCGGCTCCGACCGCGCCCGCGAGCGCCTCGCCGCGGCGCTGCGCGACCTCGGCCCGGGGCTCGGCGACATGGTGCTGCGCTGCTGCTGCTTTCTCGAGGGGCTCGAGGCCGCCGAGCGGCGGTTGGGCTGGTCGGCGCGATCGGGCAAGATCGTGCTGCGCATCGCGCTGATGCGGCTCAAGCGCCATTACGACGAGACCTGTGGCGGCACCTCGCCGCTGATCGGCTGAACGGCCCGGAGGCGGGCAGGGGGCGCTGCCCCCTCGGGCTTCGCCCTCACCCCCGGGATATTTGGAGCGATTGGAAGACAAGGGCCATCACCGCTTCCAATTGCCTCAAATATCCCGGGGGTGAATTTTGCCGTCAGGCAAAAGAGGGGGCTGGCCCCCTCCTGTCTTTCTTCAGACGAGCGAGGTCACCCAGAGCACCGTCGCATCCTCGTGGCTCACCGAGACGAGGTTGTGCCCCATGCTGGCATCGTAATAGGCGCTGTCGCTGCGCTTCAGCTCCTGAGGTTCGTAGAACTCGGTATAGAGCCGCACGATGCCGGTGAGGACATAAAGGAATTCCTCGCCGTCGTGGCGCACCCAGCCGTGGAACTCCTCGAAGCTGCGCGCCCGGATCCGGGCACGATAGGGCAGCATCTGCTTGTTGCGCAGCGCATTCGCCAGAAGTTCGTGCTCGTAGGTGGTGGTCAGATGCGCCACGCCCTCGCCGGCGCGGGTCACCGCCATCCGCCCCGTCACCTGCCCCTTCGAGGGCGGGGTGAACAGCTGCGGCACCGAGATCGCCAGCCCCTCGGCGAGCTTCTTCAGCGCTTCGTAGGTCGGCGACATCTGCCCGTTCTCGATCTTCGAGAGGGTCGAGCGGGCGAGCCCCGCCTGCGCCGCCGCCTGTTCGAGCGTCCAGCCGCGGGCCTTGCGCAGCTCGCGCACACGGGCGGCGAGGTCGACGGGTTCGGGAACCACTTCCTCGCCGCTCTCGCGCGCGATGCGGATGATCTTCGCGTGTTCGATCTCGCCCATGGCGGCCTCCGGCTTGCAACCCCGCTGCACGCGGCGTAGCAGGAAGCCATGCTCTCTGTCCATGCCTCGCCCTTTGCAGACCCTGCGCCCGCGTCCTTCAACATGGCGGCCCATGTGCTCGCCCCTGCCGCCGCGCGTGCCGATCGCTCGGCCTTGCAGATCCTCAGCCCGACCGGGGCCGAGCGCTGGTCCTGGGCGCGGCTCGAGGCGGCGGTGCGCGGCGCGGGCACCGGGTTCCTGGATGCCGGGCTGGTGCCGGGCGATCGGGTGCTGTTGCGGCTTGGCAATACCCCCGAGTTTCCGGTGGCCTATCTCGGCGCGATCGCGGCCGGGCTGGTGCCGGTGCCGACCTCGCCGCAGCTGACGGCGGGCGAGATCACCAGGATGGCGGCTCAGGTCGCCCCGGCGGCGATCGTCGCGGACGCGGGGATCGCGCTGCCCGACAGCCCCGCGCGGGTGATCGGCGAGGCCGAGCTGCGCGGCTTCGAGGCGCTCGCCCCCTGTGCCTGGGAGATGGGCGATCCGGACCGGCTGGCCTATGTCGTCTTCACCTCGGGCACCTCGGGCCAGCCGCGGGCGGTGATGCATGCGCATCGCGCGATCTGGGCGCGGCGGATGATGCATGCGGGCTGGTACGGGCTGACGCCCGCGGACCGGATCCTGCACGCCGGCGCCTTCAACTGGACCTACACGCTCGGCGCCGGGCTGATGGACCCCTGGTCGGTCGGTGCCACCGCGCTGATCCCGGCGCCCGGTGTGCCGGTGCAGGCGCTGCCGCTGCTTCTTCGCCGCTTCGATGCGACGATCTTTGCCGCCGCGCCCGGGGTCTACCGGCAGATGCTGCGGCATCATCCGAAGCTCGCCCTGCCGCGGCTGCGGCACGGGCTCAGCGCCGGCGAGGCGCTGCCTGCGCTCACCCGGCAGCACTGGCGCGCCGCCACCGGGACCGAGATCTACGAGGCGCTCGGCATGTCGGAATGCTCGACCTTCGTCTCGGGCGCGCCGGGGCACCCTGCGCCCGAGGGCTGCGCCGGCTGGCCGCAGGAGGGGCGCACCCTCGCCGTGCTTGACCCCGAGGGCGCCCTGGTTCGCCGCGGCAGCCCCGGCACGCTCGCCGTGCACCGCACCGATCCCGGGCTGTTCCTCGGCTACATGGGCGCGCCCGCCGCCACCGCCGCGCGCTTCAGCGCCGATGGGGAATGGTTCCTCACCGGCGACACGGTGACGATGACCGAGGCCGGCGCGATCCGCTACGAGGGGCGCGCCGACGACATGATGAATGCGGGCGGCTTCCGCGTCAGCCCGCTCGAGGTCGAGGCGGCGATGGCTGGCTGCCCGGAGGCGGGCGAGGTTGCCGCCGTCGAGATCCGCGTCAGCGCCGAGGCGAGCGTGATCGCCCTTGCCCATACCGGCGCCGCGACGGCCGAAGCGCTTGCCGCTCATGCCGCCGCCACGCTTGCCCGCTACAAGCAGCCCCGCCTGTTCCGCGCCGTTGCCGAATTGCCGCGCAACCGCAACGGCAAGATCGACCGCCGCGCCCTGCGCGACGCCTGGCCCAAGGAGCCCGCCGCATGATCCCGCTCGACATCTTCGCCGACCCCGTCTGCCCCTGGTGCCTGATCGGGAAGGCCAATCTCGACCGCGCACTCGAGGCGCGGCCGGGCCATCCCTTCGTCCTTGCCTGGCACCCGTTCCGGCTTGATCCGACGATGCCGGCGGGCGGCATGGCCCGCCCCGATTACCTGCGCGCGAAATTCGGGGCCGAGGCCGACAGCATCGACATTCCGGTGCTCGAGGCGGCGCGTCGGGCCGGGGTCACACTGGACCTCGCCGCGATCGCACGGGTGCCGAATACGCTCGATGCGCACCGGCTGCTGCACTGGGCCGGCATCGAGGGGCGGCAGACCCCGGTGATGTCGGCGCTGATGCGCGCCTTCTGGCGCGAGGGGCGCGACATCGGGGCGCCCGAAGTGCTGGCCGGGATCGCCGAGGCCGCGGGGATGGACCGGGCGCTGGTCGAACGGCTACTGGCCAGCGATGCCGACCGCGACGAGGTCCTTGCCCGCGAGGCCCATGCCCGCGAACGCGGCATCCGCGCCGTGCCGAGCTTCGTCATCGGCAACCAGCACATGGTCGAGGGCGCGCAGCCGGTCGAGACCTGGCTTGCGGTGATCGACGAGCTCGCGGCCGCCCCGGAAGATGCGCCCGAAGCTGAGCACTGACGCACAACCCCCTGCGCGATCCCGCGCGGCGCGGGGCTGGCATTCCCGCGCGAGGGGGCTATGGTCGGCGCGAACCTGAAAGGCCCCTCCCGTGACCCAGTCCCCCGTTCCCGCACCGGTGCGCACTCTCTCGCTGCCCGAATTCGTGGCGATGCTTGCCTCGCTCACCGCCACCGTCGCCTTCTCGATCGACGCGATGCTGCCGGCGCTGCCCGAGATCGCCGCCACGCTCTCGCCCGGCGACGTGAACCGCGCCCAGCTGGTGCTCACGGTCTTTGTGCTCGGCATGGGGCTTGGCACCTTCTTCGTCGGGCCGATCTCGGACGCGATCGGGCGCAAGCGCACGATCACCGGCGGCATCGTGATCTATGTGGTGGGCGCGCTCGCCGCCGCCTGGTCGCACAGCCTCGAGATGCTGCTGATCGCGCGTTTCGTGCAGGGGATCGGCGCCTCGGGGCCGCGGATCGTGCCGATGGCGCTGGTGCGCGACCTCTATGCCGGGCGCGAGATGGCGAAGATCACCTCCTTCATCATGATGCTCTTCATCCTGGTGCCGGCGCTGGCGCCGACGATCGGCGGGGCGATCGCCGCGGTCTTCGGCTGGCGTGGCATCTTCGGCGCCTTCGTGGCCTTCGGTCTGCTCGGCGTGCTCTGGGTGATCCTGCGCCAGCCCGAGACCCTGCCGCCCGAGCGCCGCCGCCCCTTCGTGCCGGGGGCGCTGCTCTCGGGCGCGCGCGAGGTGCTGTCGGATCGCGACGTGCGGTTCTACACCGCGATCCTCGCGCTCGGCTTCGGGCAGATGTTCTCGGTGCTGTCCTCCTCGCAGCAGCTCTACGCCGCCTATGGCGTGCACGAGACCTTCCCGCTGTGGTTCGGCGCGGTGGCGATCCTTGCCGGCACCGGCTCGGTCTTCAACGCGCGCTTCGTGATGCGGCTCGGCATGCGGCGGATCGTGCGCGGCGCCTATCTGATGCAGGTCTGCCTCTCGGCACTGATGCTGGCGGCGCTGCTCGCGGGTTTCGTGACCCCGGCGGGCGGGCTGCTCGCGGTCTTCGCCTGGAACGTGTCGGTGTTCTTCATCGCCGGCCTCACCTTCGGCAACCTGAATGCGCTGGCGATGCAGAAGATGGGGCATCTCGCCGGCATGACCGCTTCGGTCGTCACGGCCCTTTCGACGGTGGGCGCGGTGTCGATCGCGGCGCCGGTCGGGCTGATGTTCGACGGCACGGCGCGCCCGGTGGTGATCGCCACGCTGATCTGCTCGGGCCTTGCCTGGGCGCTGATGGGGCGCACCGACGATCAGATCTGAGGCAGGGGCGCCCGCGCCCCGGTCCCGTCCCGGTAACGGCACGACGGCAGGCACAGCGCCACCGCCCCGCTTCCAATTGCCTCAAATATCCCGGGGGTGAATTTTGCCGTCAGGCAAAAGAGGGGGCAGGGCCCCCACCTTACTCGTTGTCGCCAAAGCGCGAATCGTCGTCGAATTCGTCCTCGCCCTCGGGCACGAACTTCTCCGACAGCAGGATCGAATGGTTGTCATGCAGCGGATCCATGACGACATCCGAGGGCAGCTCGCCCGTCAGCCAGTCACGGATCTCGTCGCGCGCCTCGGCCGGGTCCTGCCCGGAAAGCTCGGCGATATAGGTGACGAAGGCGCGCTGGTCGCCGTCGATCTCGTCAAGCCGGTCTTCCTCGGCATCGGGCCAGCGGTTCTGGATCGCCTCATAGAAGGCGCTCCAGTTGTCCTGAACATGGTGCCATTTCATCTCAGTCTCCTTCCCGGCGCAAACCCTCCCGCGCCCGTCTCAACATTGCGCTTCAACGGGGCGGGAGAAAAGGCCTTTCTCCTGTGTCGATTGTCGCGGAACGGGGCCCGCTCAGAACCAGCTCTGGACCGTCCGGGCGCCGCCCGAGACGTCCTCGCCGACACCGGCGACCGTGTTGCACCCGGTCAGGGCGACCGCAAGTGCGGTCAGAAGGATCAGCTTCTTCATTGCTCTGCCTCATACCACCAGACTTCGGGCTGAAAGCCCGGCCAGTCCCCATATAGCGGAAGTCTTTCGGGAAAGTGAAGGTTGCGGTCATGCGCGATGCGCGAGATCGGCGCATACCAGCCGGGAATGACATAGCGCCCCGCCGTCAGCACCCGGTCGAGGGCGCGCACCGCGGCGGTGAAATCCTCGGGCGTGCGCGCCTCGAGCATGGCGCGCACCATCGCCTCGGCGGCGGGGGCGTTCATCCCCATCCAGTTGCGCGAGCCGGGCTCGCTCACCCCGCGCGCGCCCCAGTAGAGCATCTGCTCGTTGCCCGGGCTGAGCGAGAGCGCGCGGCTGTACCAGGCCATGCCGAAGTCATAGCTGTTGGTGCGCGCCTGGTATTGCGCGTCATCGACCGTCGTCACCTTCGGGAAGATGCCGATCCGGCGCAGCGCCTCGACATAGATGTCGACGATCGACTGGGTCTCGGCCGCGCCCTGCTTCAGCACGATCTCGAAGCGGAAGGGCGTGCCCGCGGCGTCTCGCAGCACACCGTCCGCGCCCACGCTCCAGCCTGCCTCCTCGAGCAGCTTCATCGCCTTGCGGCTGTTCTTGCGGTTCAGTTCGCGGCCGTCCGAGACCGGCAGGGCATAGCCCTCGAGCGTGCCGGGCGGCAGGCTTGCGGCAAAGGGGGCGAGCAGCGCCGCCACCTTGCCCTCGGCCGGACCGGGCCGCATCGCCAGGTCGGAGTTCGCGAAATACGATGTGATGCGCGGCTCGCGGCCGCCGTTCAGCGTGGCATTGATGAATTCGAAGTTGAACACGTCGATCATCGCCTCGCGCACGCGCCAGTCGGCAAAGACCGGCAGGCGGGTGTTCATCACCAGCCCCGAGATCCCCGAGGGCCGCCGGTGCGGGATCTCGGACAGCACCACACGCCCGTCGCGCACCGCCGGAAAATCATAGTCGCGTGCCCATTTCGCGGCATTCGTCTCACGGAAGGTATCGGTCTCGCCGCCCTTGAAGGCCTCGAAGACCACGCCGCCGTCGCCGAAGTAATCCCACCGCATCTCGTCGACATTGAAGCGGCCACGGTTCAGGGCCAGGTCCTTGCCCCACCAGTCGGGGTTGCGGCGCAGCGTGATGAAGCGCCCGGTCTCGACCCGGTCGATGATGTAGGGGCCCGAGCCCACCGGCGCGACCTGCGTCGCCTCGGCAAACGCCTTGCCCTCCCATTGCGCCTTCTCCAGCACCGGCCGCATCCCCATCAGCAGCGCGAGTTCCCGGTCGGGCTCGGTGAAGGTGATGCGCAGGCTGCGCGGGCCGGTCTGCTCGATCGACTTCACCTTGCGCCAGGCGTTCTGGTAGCGCGGATGGCCCTCGCGGCCGAGGGTCTGGTAGGACCAGATCACATCCTCGACCGTCACCGGCCGGCCGTCCGAGAACCGCGCCTCGGGGCGCAGGGTGAAGGCGACCCAGCTGCGCGCCGCGTCGGTCTCGACGCTTTCGGCGAGCAGCCCGTAGAGGGTGAAGGGCTCGTCGATCGAGCGATCCATCAGCGATTCGGTGACGAAGGTGGCGATCCCCTGCGCCGGGCGCCCTTTCAGGATCCAGGGATTGAGCGAATCGAAACTGCCGGATTCGCCGAAACGGATGCGGCCGCCCTTCGGCGCATCGGGGTTGGCATAGGGCAGGTGGGTGAAGCCCGCGGGCAGGGCGGGCGCGCCGTACATCGCGATCGCAGGCGCGGGCTCGGCCGCGGCGGGGCCTGCAAATACAGGGAGAAAGGCAAGCACGACCGCCCCGAGGCCGCGCAAAAACTCCGATCGCATCATCGCAACAATCCTGTGTTTGCCTGTATTTTCAGGCGGCAAGCTAACGATGCTGAGACGGGGGCGCAAACTTTTCCCTTGGATTGCGGCGGCATCAGGCTTATAAAGATCTCACTGCTCGATAGGTTTCTTGCCTGTATGAAACCTGCCTCATGACTTGACGCCCGCCTTGCGCGGGCGTCTTTTTCTTTTGCATCAAGGCATTGCTTCGCGCGTTCCGGCTCACGTCATTGTGCGCATCAGACATGGACCTTCGTTCGCGCTCCGCTAATCTTTCGGGCATGTCTTCCGGTTTCAGGAGTTAAACATGAGTCTCAAGGGCAAGACGGCGATCATCACCGGCTCGAATTCCGGCATCGGTCTGGGGGTGGCGCGCGAACTCGCGCGGGCAGGCGCCGACGTGGTGCTGAACTCCTTCACCGACCGCGACGAGGATCACGCGCTCGCCGAGGCGCTCGGCCGCGAGTTCGGCGTCGGCGCGCGCTATATCCGGGCCGACATGTCGAAGGGCGAGGACTGCCGCGCCCTGATCGGGCAGGCGGGGGTGTGCGACATCCTGGTGAACAACGCCGGCATCCAGCATGTCGAGCCGATCGACAGCTTCCCGGTCGAGACCTGGGACCGGATCATCGCGATCAACCTGTCCTCGGCCTTCCACACCACCGCCGCGGCGCTGCCGCTGATGCGCAAGGCGGGCTGGGGCCGGATCGTCAACATCGCCTCGGCGCACGGGCTGACCGCCTCGCCCTTCAAGTCGGCCTATGTCTCGGCCAAGCACGGCGTCGTCGGCTTCACCAAGGTCACCGCGCTCGAGACCGCCGAGGAGCCGATCACCGCGAACGCGATCTGCCCGGGCTATGTGCTGACGCCGCTGGTCGAGGCACAGATCCCCGACCAGATGAAGGTGCACAACATGGACCGCGAGACGGTGATCCGCGAGGTGATGCTGACGCGCCAGCCCTCGAAGCAGTTCGCCACCGTCGAGCAGCTCGGCGGCACCGCGGTCTTCCTGTGTTCGGAGGCCGCCGCGCAGATCACCGGCACCACGATCTCGGTCGACGGCGGCTGGACCGCCCTCTGATCCGATCCGTGACGCAAGGTGAAACGGGCCCGCCGCTTCATCTTGCCCTAAATACCTCGGGGGGAGTCTGCGCAGCAGACCGGGGGGCCGCGCCCCCCGGCGACGCATCTCGAAAGGACGACCGATGGAAACGAAGCGGATCAACCTCGCCCTGCAGGGCGGCGGCGCGCATGGCGCCTTCACCTGGGGCGTGCTCGACCGGCTCCTTGACGAGGACTGGCTCGAGATCGCGGCGATCTCGGGCACCTCGGCCGGCGCGCTGAACGGCGCGGCGCTGAAGGCCGGGCTCGGTCAGGCCGAGGGCAAGGCGGGCCGGCGCCACGCGCGCGAAAACCTCGACTGGCTCTGGTCACAGGTCTCCGAGGTGAACGACCTGCGCCTCGACCGCTGGGTCTCGGCGCTGTTTCCGCAGCCCGAGGCGATCAACCGCTGGATCGAGGCCTTCACCCCGGCCGCCTGGATGGATCAGCTGACCCGGATGATCTCGCCCTACGACACCGGCCCCTTCTACATCAACCCGCTCGAGCACATCGTCGAGCGCTTCGAATACGAGCATGTCTGCGCCGAGACCGGGCCGGCCTTCTTCGTTTCGGCGACGAATGTCCGCACCGGCAAGATCCGGGTGTTTTCCGGCGGGGAGATCACCGCGAAGGCGATCCTCGCCTCGGCCTGCCTGCCGAACCTGTTCCGAGCAATCGAGTTCTACGACCCGCAGACCGGGCAGGGCGAGGCCTTCTGGGACGGCGGCTTCACCGGCAACCCGGCGCTCTTCCCGCTGTTCGGGCTCGAACTGCCGCGCGACATCGTGATCGTCAACATCAACCCGCTCTACCGCGAGGGATTGCCGCAGTCGCCTTCGGAGATCGACGAGCGGATCAACGAGATCTCGTTCAATTCCTCGCTCTTGCGCGAACTGCGCGCGATCAGCTTCGTGCGCCGGCTGATCTCGGAAAGCCGGCTGGCCGAGGGCACGATGAAGGACGTGCTGGTGCATATGGTGGCCGACGACAAGACGATGACCGAGCTCGGCGCGGCAACCAAGGTCACCCCCACCACCGGCACGCTGAAGCGGCTGAAGGCGGCGGGGCAGGCGGCGGCGGACCGGTTCCTGACCCAGCACGCCGATGCGATCGGTCAGCGCGCCTCGGTCGATCTGGCCGGGCTTTTCGGCTGATCCCTGTCGCGCGGCACCGGATAGACGAGACCGGCCGAGATGATCAGCTTGGCCGCATCCTCGATCGTCATGTCGAGATAGGTGACCTGGCTTTCCGGCACGAACATCAGAAAGCCCGAGGTCGGGTTCGGTGTCGTCGGCATGAAGACCGAGATCAGCGGATCCGCCGCGCTGCCCTGCGCGGCGATCTCGCCCTTCGAGCGCGACGAGACGAAGGCCACCGCCTTGATCCCCGGGCGGGGATAGTCGATCAGGCAGGCACGGTCGAACTTGGTCTCGCCCTGGGCGAAGACAGTCTCGGCGATCTGCTTCAGCCCGTTGTAGACCGAGCGCACCACCGGCATCCGGTCGACGAGGCTTTCGCCGAAGCGCAGCACCGAGCGGCCGATGATGTTCTTCGCCAGCCAGCCGACGATGATGGTGAAGACGAGGAAAAAGATCACGCCGAAGCCGCGGACGTTCAGCCCGATGTATTGCTCGGGCTGGAACTCCTGCGGCACGAAGGGCAGCACCCAGCCATCGACCCAGCCGGCGACCGTCCACATCAGCCACAGCGTGAGCCCGATCGGCGAGATCACCACGAGCCCGGTCAGGAACGAGGCCCGCAGCCCCGCAAGGAAGCCCTTCTTGCGGGCATGGGGCAGGTCGGTCGGCGGCTCGGTCATGGCGGCTCCAGACAGGTGTTCGCCATTACCTAGGCGCGTGCCGCGACCGCCGCAATGGGGGCGCTAACGGAGCGTCACAATTTCCCGTGCGATGGCACTCGCAAGCCGCGCATTGTTCAGAACGAGGGCGATGTTGGCCTCGAGCGAGCGGCCTTCGGTCAGTTCGAAGATGCGCTGCAGCAGGAAGGGCGTGACCGCCTTCGCCGCCACATGCTGCGCCTCGGCCTCGGCGAGTGCCGCCTCGATCACCGGCACGATCAGCTCGCGTGCGATCTCGGCCTCGGGCGGGATCGGGTTCGCGACGAGCGCGCCGCCCGCAAGGCCGAGCCGGCGGCGCATCAGATGCGCCGCCGCAATCTCGGCCGCGGTGTCGGCACGCAGCGGCGCCTTCAGCCCCGAGCTGCGCGACCAGAAGGCCGGGAAGTCGTCCTGGCCATAGGCAATCACCGGCACGCCATTCGTTTCCAGAACTTCCAGGGTTTTCGGAAGATCCAGAATCGCCTTCGCACCGGCGGCGACCACGACCACCGGGCTCAGCCCGAGTTCGGCCAGATCGGCCGAGATGTCGAAGCTCGTCTCGGCGCCGCGATGCACGCCGCCGATGCCGCCGGTGGCAAAGACCGAGATCCCGGCCAGCGCCGCGCAGATCATCGTTGCCGCCACCGTGGTGGCGCCGGTCGCGTTCGCGGCCAGGCAGACGGCGAGATCGGCGCGGCTGACCTTCATCACCCCGGTCGCCTGCGCCAGCCGCTCGAGCTCGGCAGCCGTGAGCCCGATGTGGATATGCCCGCCCATCACCGCGATCGTCGCCGGCGTCGCGCCATGGGCGCGGATCTCGGCCTCGACCCGGCGCGCGGTCTCGACGTTTTGCGGAAAGGGCATCCCGTGGGTGATGATCGTCGATTCGAGCGCGACGACGGAGCGGCCGGCATCGAGCGCAGCGCGAACCTCGGGGGCGAAGGTGAGGGGGGCGGTCATGTGGCGATGTCTCCCGAAACATAGCGCGCGGCGGCCTCGAGGGCGCGCGCAAGCGCCGCCTCGCGGCCGAGCCCGGCGCGTTCGGCCACCAGATGGGCGGCCATGAAAGTGTCGCCCGCGCCGGTGACGCGGGTGACGAGAACGGTGGGCGGGGCGCGGCAGATCACCTCAGCGCCGCGCGTGCCATCGGCGGCGGCGCGGCCGCCGTCGGTGACGAGGGCATGGGCGGCGCCGCGGGCAAGCAGCCCTTCGGCCGCGGCCGTGGCATCGGGGAAGTCGGCGCCGCACAGGATGCCGGCCTCCTCGAGGTTCACGTAAAACGTCGCGCCCGGATGGGCGAGAAGCGGGGTCAGCCGCGCCGCCTTGCCCGGGCTTGCCGGGGCGATGCGCAGGTCGGCCCGGGCGAAAAGCGGCGAATGCGCGATCTCGGCGAGCAGCGCCTCGGTCAGGTTGCCGTCAAGCGCGACGGCTCCTTCCCAGGGCGCATGCGCGCCGCCAAGACGGCCGTCCGCCAGCGGGCGCAGGATTTTGTCGCCCGCCGCCTCGAGCGAATGGGCATCGGCCACCGCAGCCACCAGACCGTTCGCCCCCTCGATCGCCATGTAGCGGTCGGTGGGCAGATCGTCCGAGCGATAGAGAAAGCGGCAATCGATGCCGTGCAGCCCGGCCGCGGCAATGAGCTCACTGCCCTGCGGGTCACGCCCGATCGCAGTCAGGATCGCCGGGCGCAGGCCGAAGCGGGTGAGGGTCATCGCGATGTTCATCGCGACGCCGCCCGGCAGGCGGATGATCCGCCCGGGCACGTCGGCGCCCGGCCGCATGTGCACCGGCGCGCGGCCGATGATGTCCCACAGCACGGAACCGATGCACAGAATGTCGGGTGTCTTGTCCATGGCTCTTGGTGCCCCGACGGGGCGCGCGACGCAAGAGGGGGAAGGGGGGCGCTGCCCCCCGTCCTGCGGACTCCCCCCGGAGTATTTCTGCCAAGAAAAAGAGAGGGAGGGCTTTCCCAGGGCTTTTCTTGGCGAAAATACTCCCGCCGGAGGCATCCGCCGCTTGCCAGCCGGGGCGGGGCCGGCTATATGGCGCGCACTTCACAGGCGGAGGCGGGCCTTCCGGGGGAGACATCCCCGGCGGTCCACCGGTTGGGAGAGATCCCTGATCCTCCGCCAAGGCGCAAACCGGAAAGGAAATGGAACATGGCGCTTCCCGATTTCTCGATGCGTCAGCTGCTCGAAGCTGGCGTTCACTATGGCCACCAGACGCAACGCTGGAACCCGCGCATGGCGGAGTTCATCTATGGCGAGCGCAACGGCATCCACATCATCGACCTGACCCAGACCGTGCCGATGCTCGATGCGGCGCTGCAGGTGGTGCGTGACACCGTCGCCAAGGGCGGCCGCGTGCTCTTCGTCGGCACCAAGCGTCAGGCCTCGAAGGCCGTCGCCGATGCCGCCGAGAAATGCGCGCAGTACTACATGAACCACCGCTGGCTCGGTGGCACGCTGACCAACTGGAAGACCGTCTCCCAGTCGATCCAGCGTCTGAAGAACATCGACGAGGTGCTCGCCTCGGGCGCCGAAGGGCTGACCAAGAAGGAACGCCTGCACATGGAACGCGAGCAGACGAAGCTTCAGGCTTCGCTCGGCGGCATCCGTGAAATGGGCGGCCTGCCGGATCTGCTCTTCGTCATCGACGTGTCGAAGGAAGACCTCGCCATCCTCGAAGCGCAGAAGCTGGGCATCCCGGTCGTGGCCGTGGTCGACACCAACTGCTCGCCGAAGGGCGTGGACTACATCATCCCGGGCAACGATGACGCGGCGCGCGCCATCGCGCTCTACTGCGACCTCGTCTCGCGCGCGGCCCTCGACGGCATGACCGCGCAGATGGGCGCCGCGGGCGTCGACCTCGGTGCGCTGGAAGAAGCGCCGGTCGAAGAAGAAGTCGGGGCCTGAGGCCTCACCCGACGGGGCCGGCGAGACCGCCTGGCCCCGTCATGTCATTCCGCTGACATGACGGCGTGGTTCAACCGCGCTGAAATTCCAAAAGATTTCGAGGAGGCCGAGATGGCGATCACCGCAGCGATGGTGAAGGAACTGCGCGAGACGACCGGCGCAGGCATGATGGACGCGAAGAAGGCGCTGACCGAGACCGACGGCAACATGGAAGCCGCGATCGACTGGCTGCGCACCAAGGGCCTGGCGAAGGCCGCGAAGAAGGCTGACCGCGTTGCGGCCGAGGGCCTCGTCGGCGTCGCCGTCGACGGCGGCAAGGGCGTTGCGGTCGAGCTGAACTCGGAAACCGACTTCGTCGCCAAGAACGCCGACTTCCAGAAGCTCGTCTCGGACATCGCGACCGCCGCGCTGACCGCAGCCGACGTCGAGGGCCTGAAGATTGCCGACGTGAACGGCAAGCCGGTGTCGGAAGCGATCAATGGCGCCATCGCCGTGATCGGCGAGAACATGACGCTGCGCCGGATGGCCAAGGTCGAGGGCGACGTCGTCGTCTCCTACGTGCACAACGCCGCCGCCCCGGGCATGGGCAAGATCGGCGTGCTCGTGGCGCTGAAGGGCAGCGACAACGGCATCGGCAAGCAGATCGCGATGCACATCGCCGCGACCGCGCCGGCCTCGCTGGATGAGGCCTCGCTCGACCCGGCCGTGCTGCAGCGCGAACTCGAGGTGCAGACCGCCAAGGCGCTCGAAGAGAACGCGACCTCGGCGAAGCCGAAGCCCGAGCAGGTGATCCACAACAACATCATCCCGGGCCGGATGAAGAAGTTCCTGGAAGAGAACACCCTTCTCAACCAGAAGTTCGTCATCAACCCGGACCTGACCGTGGCGCAGGCCGCCAAGGATGCCGGTGTCGAGATCGTCGCCTACGAGCGCATCGCCGTCGGCGAAGGCATCGAGAAGAAGGAAGAGGATTTCGCTGCCGAGGTCGCCAAGACCGTCGCCGGCGCCTGATCCGGACCTTTCGGAAGATCGAGCAACGCCGTCCCTCCGGGGGCGGCGTTTGCTTTTGTGCGGTCGAGAAAGACGGCCCGCATGCGGGGATAGCGGTTCACGCTGCGTGAAATACAGGGGGCTCCGGGGCATCTGCTGGCGTTCCTGCAGAAACGAGAACGGCCCGGACGTGGTGAGAATGCACCTGCCCGAGCCGCAACCGGAAAACCGGCTGGAGCTTTCGCCGGCAATATACCCGGCCCTTGCCCCTGTTCCTGGCCGAAGCCACCACTCACGGAACAGTGACATGAAAGCCGAATGCAGAGATTCCCGCCAGTCCGGTTTTCCTTACTTAAAGGAAAAATTATCACCGTTGCCTGCGGAGGACCGGATCGCGCCGTCGATATAGGAGCGGTTGAAGAAGATCTGCCGCTGCAGCGAGGCTTTCAGCACCGCCTGCGCCGTGGTCTCGACATCGAGCGCCTCGCGGGCGAGCCGCAGATGCTTTTCCACCGTCGCGATCGTCAGCCCCATCAGCATCGCGATATCGGCCGTGGTCTTGCCGTCGGCCACCCATTCCAGCACCTCGCGCTGGCGTCGCGTCAGCGCCCGGTGTGCGGTGACGAAGGGCATGGTCGAGATCCGCAGATGGGTGATCGCGTTCACCACCATCAGCTCGCGGCCATTGCGCTCCCAGATCTCGTCGACATCGCTTTGCCGCAGGCCGGGCTCGGCGCACAGGCCGATGCCGGCGCGGGCCCGGCTCGATCCGTCGATGAAGGAGATCGAATAGCCCGCGCGCACCCCGTGCCGGTGATTGACGTCGAGCACATGCAGTTCCGGCGGCGTCAGCAGGCCGGCGCGGACGCGCTCCTCGACCCAGCTCCAGGAGCAGGCGCCGACATTCTCGGCGGTCCAGCGCACCATCGGCGCATGCATGAACAGCCCGCCGCGCAGGAATTCATTCAGGTAGGGCTCGTCATGGTTCGACAGGATCAGCGTGTCCTCAAGCCGGCCAAGCCCGGACCCGGTGCGGAAAGGGGTGAAGGCATAGATCAGCCGGTCGAAACCGTATTGTGACATCAGCTCGCAATGGAGCTCCCAGAGCTTGTCAATATCCTGAAGAGAAAGAAGTTTTTCGAGATGATTTATCATCTGTTTCCCAATTCGCGGGACCCGTGGCGCCGTAAGGGCGCTATTGGTCGCAGCGCCGATATTGGCATGGGGCAGAGTTGCGGCGCAACCCTTGTCGCACTCCGGGAAACAATCGCGCCGGCCCCGGATCTCAGCGCGCGGTTTCGCAGCGCGGCTGTGCCAGCGTTTCGCGGGTGAGCGCCGGAGCAAGCGCGCTCATCGCATCGAATTGCGTCAGGAACACCCGGCCGGTCAGCGCCTCAGGCAGGCCCGAGCGCAGCAGATGGTCCATCACCGGCCCCTTGACCTCGCTCAGATGCAGGCAGACGCCGGCATCCTTGAGCCGCGCGTTCACCGCCTCGAGCGCCTCGAGAGCCGAGGCGTCGATGGCGTTGATCGCCGGGCAGTTCAGTACCAGATGGCGGATCTCCGGGTCGGCGGCGACGGCGTCGTAGATCACGTCCTCGAGGAAGCGGGCATTGGCAAACCACAGGCTCTCGTCGATGCGGATCGAAAGCACGTCGGGGGCCAGCACCACGCGGTGGCGGCGGACGTTGCGGAAATGCTCGGTTCCCGGGACCTGGCCGATCACCGCGTAATGCGGCCGCGACGACCGCGCGAGATGCAGCCCGATCGACAGCACGACGCCGGTGGCAATGCCGGTCTCGACCCCCTCGATCAGGGTGACGACGATCGTCGCGGCCATCGCGATGCCGTCGCTGCGGCTGTAGCGCCAGACCCGGCCAAGCGCGCGCAGGTCGATGAGCGAGGCGAGGGCAACGAAGATCGTGGCGGCAAGCGTCGCCTGCGGCAGATGGGCGAGCGCCGGCGTCAGCAGCAGCGTGGCAAGCGCCATGCCAAGCGCGGTGAAGGCGCCTGCGGCCGGGGTGGCGGCGCCGGCGTCGAAATTCACCACCGAACGGGCAAAGCCACCCGAGATCGGCATGCCGCCCGAGAAGGCCGAGGCGAGGTTGATGCCGCCCTGCGCGATCAGCTCCTGATCGGGGTCGATGCGCTGGCGCCGTTTCGCGGCGAGGGTCTGGGCGACCGAGATCGTCTCGACATAGCCGATGATGGTGATCAGCAGCGCCGGCAGCGCGAGCTCGCGCCAGAGCGCGAGGTCGAGCGGCGGCAGCGCGAGGCCGGGCAGGCCCTGCGGCACCTGGCCGACGACGGCGAGGCCATAGCGCTCGAGGCCGAAGGCCCAGGTGGCCGCGGTGCTGCCGGCGACGGCGACCAGAGGCGCCGCGCGCGCGAGCACACCGGCAAGCCGCGGGGGCAGGCCGCATGCTTCAAGAACGGGTTTCAACCACTTGCGGGCCCAATACAAAAATCCAAGCACGAGGGCCGAGAGCAGCACCGTCGCCGGCTTGATCCCGCCCAGATTCTCGAGAAGTCCCAGTGCCATCGGCGGCAGGGTCTTGGCCTCGACACCGACGCCGAGGAAATGCTTGATCTGCCCGGCGGCGATCAGGATGCCGGTCGCCGAGATGAAGCCCGAGATCACCGGATGGCTGAGAAAGGCGGCGATGAAGCCAAGCCGCAAAAGCCCCATGGCCACGAAGATCAGCCCGGAGAGGAAGGCAAGCGCCACCGCCGCGCCCAGGTATTCGGGCGTGCCGCGGGCGGCAAGCCCGCCGACGGCGGTCGCGGTCATCAGCGAGATGATCGCGACCGGCCCCACCGCGAGCGTGCGCGAGGTGCCAAGGAGCGTATAGGCCAGAAGCGGCACGATCGAGGCATAAAGCCCGACCTGCGCCGGCAGCCCGGCGAGCAACGCATAGGCCAGCGCCTGCGGGATCAGCATGATGGTGACGATCAGCGCCGCCACCAGATCTGCCTCGAACGTCACGCGACCATAGTCGCGCCCCCATGTCAGGATCGGAAAATATCTTTTCAGCATGGGGGCTTGCGGTTCATTCCTTAGCGCCTTTCGGCATGCATCCGAAGCAGGGGCACAAGCCCCGTATGGTCATAGCCGGCCTCGGCCGCGAGGGAGACGATCTCGTCCAGTGGCCGCGTGCCCGCCTGCGACATCGCCCACAGGTGCGACGAGCGCGTGCCCGAGCGGCACCAGGCCAGAACCGGCGTCTCGACCGCCGCCAGCGCCGCCTCGAACTCGGCGACCAGCTCGGGCGTCATCGCGCCCGGGTAATAGGGCAGGTAGTGAAAGGCGAGCCCGTGCTCGGCCGCCGCCGCCGCCATCGCCGCGCTGTCGAGCGCGTCGCCGGCCTCCTCGTCGGGGCGGTTGTCGATCAGCGTGCGGAATCCCATCCGCGCCGCCTCGGCGACATCCTCGAGGGTGATCTGCGGCGCCACCGCGAATTCCGGTGTGATCTGCCGAACGTCCATCTGTCTCTCCTGCTCGACCGGAGTGCCGGCCGGGTCAGAGCCCGTTCACCGGCACCTTCAGATAGGTCCTGCCGTCATCCTCTGGGGGCGGCATTTGACCGGCGCGCATGTTGACCTGCAAAGACGGGATGATCAAGCGCGGCATCGACAAGGTGGCGTCCCGCGCCTCGCGCATCTTGACGAAATCCTCGCGCGACGTGCCGCCGCCGACATGGACGTTGCGCGCCTTCTCCTCGGCCACCGTCGTCTCCCAGGCATAGCTGTCGCGACCGGGCGCCTTGTAGTCATGCGCGACGAAGATCCGGGTCGCGTCGGGCAGGGTGAGGATTTTCTGGATCGAGGCATAGAGCGCATCGGCCGACCCCCCCGGGAAATCGCAGCGCGCCGTGCCGTAATCGGGCATGAAGAGCGTGTCGCCGACAAAGGCCGCATCGCCGATGACATAGGTCAGGCAGGCGGGCGTGTGGCCCGGGGTGTGCAGCACACGGCCCTCGAGCGCGCCGATGGTGAAGCGGTCGCCCTCGACGAAAAGCCGGTCGAACTGCGAGCCGTCGCGCTGAAACTCGGTGCCCTCGTTGAAGATCTTGCCGAAGGTGTTCTGCACCACGGTGATGCGCTCGCCGATGCCGATCTTGCCGCCAAGGCGCTCCTGGATATAGGGCGCGGCCGACAGGTGATCGGCGTGGACATGGGTTTCGAGGATCCACTCGACCCGCAACCCCTCGGCGCGGATCCAGTCGATCACCGCATCGGCCGAGCGGGTGTCGGTGCGGCCCGAGGCGTAATCGAAGTCGAGCACGGAATCGATCACCGCGCAGGCGTCGCCGCCCGGATCGCGGACCACGAAGGTGGCGGTGTTGGTGGCCTCGTCGAAGAAGGGCTTCACCGCAGGGTTCACGCTCTCGCTCATCGCATCCTCCTGATTTCGCCAGATATAGGCTGTCCGAAACATATCGCAAGCGGCGAATGTGTCAGGGGGACGCGAGGTCAGCCTCCCAGGGCCAATGCGCGACGATGCCGGGCAGCATGGCGAAGTCGGAAAAGGCGATGGCATGGGGCAGGGCGCTGACCGGGGCCTTGCGATAGCCCTCGGTGAACAGCAGGAAGGGCAGCCCGGCGCGCTCTGCGGTCTCGGCATCGACCTCGCTGTCGCCGACATAGAGCGCGCGGCCGCCGCCCAGCATCTGGTGCGCCTTCAGCAGCGGCGCGGGGTCGGGCTTGCGCGCGGGCAGGCTGTCACCGCCGATGATCGTCGCAAAGAGCGGCGCGATCTCGAAATGGCGCAGCACGGCCGCGGTCGGGGCGAGCGGCTTGTTGGTGCAGATCGCCAGCGGATGCCCGAGGTCCCGGAAACCGGCCAGCGCCTCGCGGACCCCCGGAAAGAGTGCGGTCAGCCCCACGGCGCCCTCGTAGCGGGCGATGAAATCCGCGGTGAGGCGGGCCTGCAGCAGTTCGTCGCCGCCCGCGCCCGAAGCCTCGAGCAGGCAGTGCACCAGATGCGGCACGCCGCGGCCGATGAAGCTGCGCACCTGCATCAGGGTGAGCGGGGCAAAGCCGTTCTCGACCAGCACCTCGTTCGAGGCGGCGTGGATGTCGGGCACGGAATCGATCAGCGTGCCGTCGAGGTCGAAGATCAGGGCAGGCAGGGTCATCAGGCGTCCTTCCATTTGATCGAGCAGCCCATCGAGGCGACCTGCCCGGCCGGGCCTTGCCCGGTTGCGGCGATCTGCAGCATCGCCTCGTAAAGCTCGCGCTTCGCGTCCACGGGCCCCGCCGTGCGGCCCGAAGCATCAAGCCGGCCGCGATACTGAAGCTCATCCGCGGCATTGAAACCGAAGAAATCCGGCGTGCAGGCCGCGCCATAAGCCCTTGCCACCTCTTGCGTTTCGTCAAAGAGGTAGGGGAAGGGGAAGGCCCGGTCGCGGGCCAGCCGCACCATGTTGTCGAAGCTGTCCTCGGGATAGGTGGCGACGTCGTTCGCCGAGATCGCGGCAACGCCGATCCCGGCTGCGATCAGCGCCGCGCCGTCGCGCAGGATCCGGTCGAGCACCGATTGCACATAGGGGCAATGGTTGCAGATGAACATGATAAGCGTGCCCTTCCGCCCGCGGATCGCCTCAAACGACCAGTCGCGACCGTCGGTGCCGGGCAGGGTGAAGCCGGGCGCCTTCCAGCCGAAATCGCAAACCGGGGGAGTGACCGCCATCCGAACCTCCTGCACTCAGGGACGCCCGCACAGTAGCGCAAGCACGCCCCGAGGCAAGGCGCCGCGCGGCCGCGGGCGGCAAAAGAAAACCCGCGGCACATCAGACATGCGCCGCAGGCCATTGAAGAGACGGGATTTCCCTTAGCGGGCGGCTTCTGCCGCGGCGCGGATCGCGCGGATGTTCGCGCCATAGGGGGCGGGGTTCTCGACCGAGCCGCCCTTGAACACCGCCGAGCCGGCGACCAGCACATCGGCGCCCGCCGCCGCCATCAGCGGCGCCGTCTCCGGGGTGATGCCGCCGTCGATCTCGATATGGATCGGGCGATCGCCGATCTTCGCGCGCAGCGTCTTCACCTTGTCGATCTGGCTGTGGATGAACTTCTGCCCGCCAAAGCCCGGGTTCACCGTCATCACGCAGATGAGGTCGACCATGTCGAGCAGGTAGTCGATCCCGTCGATCCCGCTGCCCGGGTTGATCGCGAGCCCCGCCTTGCAGCCCGCGCCGCGGATCGCCTGCAGCGTGCGGTGGATATGCGGCCCGGCCTCGAGATGGGCCGAGATCACGTCGGCGCCGGCCTCGGCGAAGGCGTCGATATAGGGATCGACCGGCGCGATCATCAGGTGCACGTCCATCACCGTCTGGATATGCGGCCGGATCGCCTTCACCAGCGGCGGGCCGAAGGTCAGGTTCGGCACGAAATGCCCGTCCATCACGTCGACATGGACCCAGTCGGCGCCCTGCGCCTCGATCGCGCGGATCTCCTGTCCGAAGTTGGCGAAATCGGCCGAGAGAATCGACGGCGCGATCTTGATGGAGCGGTCAAAGCTGGTCATGGCATCCTCGGGGCAGGGGGCGCGGACGGTTTTTCCCGTCTGGCCAAGGCGTTCGAAGGTGAAGCTCAAGCGCCGCCCCAAGTGGTGCCCACGGGCGGCGCTCAGGGGTTTCGGGGGCTTTTGCCACGGGAGCGCCCCGTGGCGCAAGTCTCAGGGCATCAGGTGCTCGTCGGGCATCGCCGCGGCCACCTCGGGCGAGTCGTAGTAATGCGCGATGCGCTTCACCTTGGGCGCGGTGCCGAAGACGAAGGGCGTGCGCGCATGCAGGCTGTCGGGCGCCTGGTCGAGGATCGGGTGCACGCCGTCGGTCGCCCGGCCGCCGGCCTGTTCAATGACGAAGGCGATCGGCGCGCATTCGTAGACGTGGCGCAGGCGGCCGCGCTCATAGCCCTTGCGGCTGTCGCCCGGATAGAGGAACACGCCGCCGCGGCGCAGGATGCGGTGGGTTTCAGCGACCAGCGAGGCGATCCAGCGCATGTTGAAATTGCGCCCGCGCGGGCCTTCTTCGCCGGCGATCAGGTCGTCGACATAGGCGCGGATCGGCGCCGGCCAATGGCGCTTGTTCGAGGCGTTGATGGCGAATTCCGAGGTATCCTTGGGGATCGGCGCGAAATCCGGCTGACGTTCGAAACGGCCGGTGTCGGGATCGAGGATCCAGTGATGCACGCCGTCACCGAAGGTCACGACCAGCGCGCATTGCGGCCCGAAGATCATGTAGCCGCCGGCGATCTGCTCGCGCGCCGGGCGCAGGAAGCTCGCCTCGGCCGTGTCGGCGGCCGGGAAGATCGAGAAGATCGTGCCGATCGAGACGTTGACGTCGATGTTCGACGAGCCATCGAGCGGATCGACGGCAAGCGCCAGCGTGCCCGGGCCGAGGGTGAGGATCTCGTCTTCTTCTTCCGAGGCGTAGAAGGCCACGGCCGAGCCCTTGAGCGCCTCCATGTAGGCGGCGTCAGCCATCACGTCGAGCGCCTTCTGGCCGTCGCCGCCGGCATTGGTGCCGCGGGCTGCGGCCAGGTCCTGGTCGATGCCGTTGCGGGCGATCAGTCGTTGCAGCCGGGCGCCGACAATGCTGAGCCGCTGCATCACATCGGCGAGTTCAGGCGCGAGCGCCAGACCGTCGAGATCGAGTGACATGGAATCCTCCTTGCGCGATAGGTCGCGTGCGGGTCCTGATTTGCACCCGGCGCGCGAAAGATTCAATCGCCAAGGAATTGAAAACACGGTCGACGGATGCGTTTCGCCGGCCGATATGCCCGGATCCGGCGGAAAGCAGCCCGGATGGATCATTTAGTTTACATAATACCAATTATGCGCCCTTTTATCCCTCTGGGTTGATTGGGCGCGAGTCTGGTGGGTTTTGTGCATTTCACTGGCAAAGGAGCCATGATGCAGAAAACGATTGTTAACATTCTCGTCAAGCAGGTTCTGCCCCTGCTGATCGGCGCCGCCGGGGCGTTGGTGGCCACGGACCTTCCGTGGGTGCATCACGCCTTCTGTGTGGTGTCCTGATGGGCGCCCGGCGTGATCCCCAGCCCGGCGCGATCTCGGTGCAGACGTTTGGCGACGCGGTGCGCTGGCTTTTCCTCAATGTGCCGTCCGAGCGGATGCGGGCGGTCATCGAGGACGGCGCCCCCCTGCCCTCGGCCGCTCGGCTGATGTGCGATATCTACTGGATCAATGAGGGCGCGCTCCGGCGTGAGCTGGCGCGCTTCTGGTATCCCGAGCGGTATCGGGGTGTCCTCTGATGGACCCGATTATCGGTGGATCTCTCATCAGCGCCGGCGCGAGCTTGCTGGGCGGCATCTTCGGCAAGTCGAAGCCGAAGTATGTGACGCCCGACTATGCGAAGATCCGGAGCAAGGCCGAGGCGGCGGGGTTCAATCCCCTCACCGCCCTGACCTCGGCCCCCGGCCAAGTCGTTCAGTCGCAGAATTACATGGGGTCGGCCATCGCCGACGCCGGTCTTCTGTTGGCTGACGGCATGGCGAAGAAGGCCGAGCAGGTGGGCGAGGTCGCGAAGCTCAAGGAGCAAAATCAGAAGCTGGTCGAAAAAGTCCAGCAGATGACCTTGCGTCCCCGGATTGGTGGCATTTATGCTGCCACCGAAAGCACGCCGTCTCTGCGGCAAGCTCTGGGAGTTCAAGGTGAAGTATCTTCTGATCCCGCTGTGGTGGGGCGCGCTGGTCGTTCTGGCGGTGGCGGTTCTGGCGGCGCTGTTCAGCCTGTAACGCCGCCGCAGATGGATCGGTATAACCTCTACGTCGAGGTTTACGATCCGATGACCAAGCGCTACACGCGCATCCCCAATCCGGACCTGATGGATACCGGGCCCGTTGAAATGGCTACGGGCATGGCGGTGATCGGTGCCGCCGATCTTTCGCAGAACGGTATTCCCGCGGCGGCTAAGAAGGCGCGCTCTTATGTTGCGCCCGTTCTCGGCGCCGGTGGTCCGCGTCGTCGTCCCTACAAGGGGGCGAAATGAAAAAGCCCAAACCCTGCGCCTCGTGCGCAAAGCGCCGGGCCGCTCTCAAGCGGGCCGCGCGGAAAATCATCAAGTTCAAATCGAAAAGGAAGCTCAAATGAGCTATCAGGATGCACGCAATGTGCGGCGCGAAGCCCGCACGCTCGTCGGTCGTTTTCGTGGTGGGGTGCTCGCGCCTGTGATGGCGGTTGCCGTTCGCGGCAACGAGGGTGGTTTCGTCTCGCAGAAGGTGACCTTCGAGCTGGACCCGATCGCCGGGCGGATGATCACCCCGATTTACGGCGAGCTGACCTCGGTTTTCGTGCCGGTGCAGGCCATGGATGCGATCCGTG
>NZ_SAVA01000013.1:0-81011 GCF_004022465.1 Paenirhodobacter huangdaonensis
CCACCGAGACCACCACGATCTCCGACGCCACGCCCTTTTCCTTCAGGCGGATCGCCTCTTCGACCGCGATCTCGTCGAACGGGTTCATCGACATCTTCACGTTCGCCAGATCGACCCCCGTGCCGTCCGCCTTGACGCGAACCTTCACGTTGTAGTCGATCACGCGCTTCACAGGTACCAGGACCTTCATCGGCGGTGTCTCCTTGGTTGCATTCGCCGCCCCCGGCAGGGGCGGATTCCGGCTTTCGGCAATTTTGTTACAAGAGCCGGCCTCGAAGGGACAGTGCAAAATCGACCCCTTCCGCTGTCGCTACGTCACGTCGTGTCGGTATCCGCGGCCATGACCCGGGCCGGGGCGCAACGAAAAAGGCCCGCCGCTAGGGCGGGCCTTTCCGGGCCGCTTTGCAGGGGCCTGTCAGCAGGGCGCGTAATACTCGCGGCCGTAGCGGTCGCGGTACAGGCACTGGCCGTTGCTGCCGCGGCGATTTTCGTTGATCACCGAGCCGGCTACGGCGCCGACGGCACCGCCGACGATGGCACCGGTGCCGGGGTTTTTCTTGTTCAGCAGGGCGCCGGCAGTGGCGCCGGCGGCCGTGGTGCCGAGGAGCGTGCGGTCCTCGCTGGTGTCCATGCAGGCGCCGAGCGCGAGCGCCATCGGCAGCAGAAGAAAGGCGATCTTGATCTTCATGGCTGAGTCTCCGAATTGATCTGTTCTGGCATTATAACACAGTGTCATGTCGTCCGGTTCCCCGCTGTCAACGGTTCGCGCCCGGAATCCAGAGCACGTCGGCGCGGCCGTCGTCATTGGCGATACGGGCCGCGCAGAAGAACCAGTCGGAAAGCCGGTTGAGGTATTTCACCGCCTGCGCATTCGCCGATTCGACGGCGGCGAGCGCGGTCGCTTCGCGTTCGGCGCGGCGCGCGACGGTGCGGGCGAGGTGCAGATAGGCGGAAAGCGCCGAGCCGCCGGGCAGGATGAAGCTGCGCAGCGGCTCGAGCCGGGCGATCATCGCGTCGATCTCGGTCTCGAGCCGGGCGACCTGCGATTCGGTGGTGCGCAGCACCGGATAGGGCGCCTCGGCATCCTGCTCCATCGCCGGGCGGGCGAGATCGGCGCCGAGATCGAAAAGGTCGTTCTGAATCCGGGCGAGGGCGGCGTCGGTCTCGCCCTCGGCCTGCAGCCGCGCCAGGCCGAGCGTGGCGTTCAGCTCGTCGACCGTGCCATAGGCGGTGACCCGCAGCGCGTGCTTGGGCACCCGCGTGCCGTCGCCGAGCGCGGTTTCGCCCTTGTCGCCGGTCTTCGTGTAGATCCTGTTCAGAACAACCATCGTCGTCTCCCGCTGTCAGCCGCGCCTGAGCCAGACAAACAGCAGAACGAGGCCGATCGCAACCGCCTGCGCCGCGATGCGCAACCGCATCAGGCGATTGGCGTGGCGACGGTTGAACTCGCCGCCGCGGGCAAAGCCGCCGATGCCGATGAGCAGGATCACCAGAACCGCCAGGCAGGCGCCCACCACGGCATAGAAGACCGGATCGCTGCGCATCGTCTTTCTCCCTCGCGCCCTCCCCGGCGCGCGCCCAGAGTAACCGCGCCGCGGCGAAAGGCGAGGGAAAACTCAGGCGCGTTCGAGCAGCCGGTCGCGCAGCCGCAGCGGCAGCAGCCGGCGCAGGGCGGCGGCGATATGGGTGGCGCCGGTGATGTAATAGGCGGGCTTCGGGTTTGCCGATTCGAGTGCCGCGCGCAGCGCCTTCGTCACCGCCGAGGGCGGCAGCTCGAAGGCGTCGGGCTTGCCCGAGGGTTCGTAAAGCCGCTTCAGCAGCGAGGTTTCGTATTGTGCGCGGCGGGCAGAATTCTTCCAGTCCACCCATTTCTCGAAATGCGGGATCGCGTTCAGCCGGAAGCGGGTCGGGATCGGGCCGGGGTTGAGGGTGATGATCTTGACCGGCGTGTCGCGCATCTCGAGGCGCAGCACGTCGGTCAGCCCCTCGAGCGCGAATTTCGTCGCCACATAGGCGCCGCGCCAGCGGATGCCGACGATGCCGAGCACCGAGGAGCATTGCACGATCCGGCCATGGCCCTGTGCCCGCATCACCTTGATCGCGCGCAGCGTCAGGTCATGGAGACCGAAGAGGTTGGTCTCGAAATTCTCGCGCAGGGCGCCGACCGGCAGGTCCTCGACCGCGCCCGGGGTGGCGAAGGCCGCGTTGTTGTAGAGCGCGTCAAGCCGGCCGCCGGCGCGGGCAAGCGCCTCGGCGAAGCCCGCCTCGATCGAGGCCGGGTCGGCGACGTCGAGCGGGAAGGAGATCAGCCCCTCGGCGCGCAGCCGGGCGCAATCCTCCTCGCGCCGGCAGGTGGCGAGCACCGTCCAGCCTGCCGCGGTCAGCCCGTGTGCGGCGTCATAGCCGATGCCCGAGGAGCAGCCGGTGATCAGGATCGTCTTCGCCATGGTGTCTCTCCGCCCGTGGGTGCCGGGTTCCGGGATAGGGGCGGCGGCGCGCCGAGGCAAGCGCCGAGCGGCGGCTCAGGGCGCCGCGTCCAGCAGCCGGCGCGAGACCCAGCCTTCCTGGCCGTCACCCTCGATCCGGATCTGCGCCCAGCCGTCGCGCTCGGTCACGACGCGGACCTCGGCGCCGCGCCCGAGCTGACCCGTCACCGGGGCCGAGGCGGAGGGGGCGGCGCGGACGTTGAGCCGGCTCGTCGCGACCCGCAGGAGGCGGCCGGAGAGAGGCGCGGGGGCGGTGCGGTATTCGGGGCCGGGTTTCAGCGCCGGGCCCGGCATCGGCGGGAAGCGCGCGGGGGTGACCGTGGCGGCCGGCAGGCCCGGTGCGGTCAGTGCATCCGGAACGGTCGCCGCGGTTGCGGGGGCCGGGGCGGCGGCTTCGGGCGGCGCCGCGACGGCTTCGCCGGTTTCCTCCGGATCGTGACCGAAGACCGCAAGGACCACATAGAATGCGGCCAGCGTGATGGCTGTCAGTCGGAACATCGGACCCTCCCCAAACGATGCCCGGTTTCCCGGGCCGTGCGCGGTCTCGTGCCGGGCTTTCCTGACCCCAATGTGCCCGCTCGCTGCCGGTTCCGTGCAGGGGGAAATTCTCCGTCGATTTCCGCCCGAGCTTTCCGTCTGGACCCGGCCGCGGCGCCGCTTTACACCCGGTGCCATGAGCGAGCATGACGATACCCCGCACCCGTCCACCTCTTCGGAACCGCTGAGCCGCGCGATCGGCGAGCGCTACCTGACCTATGCGCTGTCGACGATCATGCACCGCGCGCTGCCCGACGCCCGCGACGGGCTGAAGCCGGTGCACCGGCGCATCCTCTACGCGATGCGCGAGCTCAAGCTCAGCTCGACCGGCGGTTTCCGCAAATCGGCGAAGATCTCGGGCGACGTGATGGGCAACTATCACCCGCATGGCGATGCCGCGATCTACGATGCGATGGCGCGTCTCGCGCAGGATTTCGCCATGCGCTATCCGCTCGTCAACGGTCAGGGCAACTTCGGCAATATCGACGGCGACAACCCCGCGGCCTCGCGCTACACCGAAGCGCGGATGGCGGCGCCGGCCGAGGCGCTGCTCGAGGGGCTGGCCGAGGATGCGGTCGATTTCCGCCCGAACTACGATGGCACGCTGAGCGAGCCCATCGTCCTGCCCGCGGCCTTCCCGAATCTGCTGGCGAATGGTGCCTCGGGCATCGCCGTCGGCATGGCGACGAACATCCCGCCGCACAATCTGGACGAACTCGTCGACGGCTGCCTCGCGATGATCCGCGATCCGGAGATCGCCGATGATGCGCTCGTCGATCTGATCCCCGGCCCCGATTTTCCGACCGGCGGCGTGATCGTCGAGCCGAAGGACAGCATCCGCGACGCCTATCGCTGCGGCCGCGGCGCCTTCCGGCTGCGGGCGCGCTGGTCGACCGAGGATCTCGGCCGCGGCGCCTGGCAGATCGTCGTCACCGAGATCCCCTATCAGGTGCAGAAGGCGAAGCTGATCGAGCGCCTCGCCGAGCTGATCGAGACGAAGAAGGTGCCGGCGCTGGCCGATGTGCGCGACGAGAGCGCCGATGACATCCGCATCGTGCTCGAACCGCGCGCCCGTACCGTCGATCCGGCGCAGCTGATGGGGATGCTGTTTCGCAACTCGGAACTCGAGCTGCGTTTCTCGCTCAACATGAACGTGCTGATCGACGGCCGCGTGCCGAAGGTATGCTCGCTCAAGGAAGTGCTGCGCGCTTTCCTCGACCATCGCCGCGACGTGCTGTGCCGCCGCTCGCAGCACCGGCTCGAGAAGATCGCAAGCCGGCTCGAGATTCTCGAGGGCTATATCATCGCCTATCTCAACCTCGACCGGGTGATCGAGATCATCCGTTTCGAGGACGAGCCGAAGTCCGCGCTGATGGCCGAGCCCTGGGCCGCCGAGGGCGGCGCGGTCGCGCATCTGACCGAGGCGCAGGCCGAGGCGATCCTGAACATGCGCCTGCGCAGCCTGCGCCGGCTCGAGGAGATGGAGCTGCGCGCCGAGCGCGACGGGCTGCTCGCCGAACGCGCCGGGCTCGAGGCGCTGCTCGCCTCGGAAAAGGCGCAGTGGACGCAGATTGGCACCGAGCTGGGCGAGGTCCGCAAGGCCTTCGGCAAGGACACGAAGGCCGGCCGCCGCCGCACCGATTTCGAGGATGCGGGCGAGGTCGTCGAGGTGCCGATCGAGGCGATGATCGAGCGCGAGCCGATCACCGTGCTGCTGTCGAAAATGGGCTGGATCCGGGCGATGAAGGGGCATCAGCCGCTCGACGCCGAGGTGAAGTTCAAGGACGGCGACGGGCCGGCCTTCACGCTGCATGCCGAGACCACCGACCGCATCGTGCTGATCGGCACGAACGGCCGGGCCTGGACATTGCTTGGCGCGAATCTGCCCGGCGGGCGTGGCATGGGCGAGCCCGTTCGGCTGATGGTCGATCTGCCGAACGAGGTCGAGATCAGCCATGTCGTGCTGCCGAAGCCGGGCGAGAAATATCTCCTCGCCTCCTCGGATGGGGACGGCTTCGTCGCCCCCTCCGAGGAACTGATCGCGCAGACCCGCTCGGGCAAGCAGGTGCTGAACATGCGCGAGGGGGCGAGGACCGCGGTCTGCCGCCCGGTTTCGGGCGATGCCGTGGCCTGCGTCGGCGAGAACCGCAAGATGCTGGTCTTCGCGCTCGAGGAACTGCCCGAGATGGCGCGCGGCAAGGGCGTGCGGCTGCAGAAGTTCAAGGACGGCGGGCTGAGCGACGCGATCACCTTCACCCTCGCCGACGGGCTGAGCTGGAAGGACCCGGCCGGCCGCACCCGCACCGAGAGCGACCTGACCGAATGGCTGGGCAAGCGCGCCTCGGCGGGCCGGATGGCGCCGCGCGGCTTCCCGCGCGACAACCGCTTCGTCTGAGACACGACAGGGAGGGGGTGCAGCCCCCCCCCTTTTTTCCTTCGGAAAGAGGGATCTCGGGCAAGGAGAAAGCCCGGCGCGAGGGCTTCCAATTGCGTCAAATATCCCGGGGGTGAGCCCGGAACGGGCGAGGGGGCAGCGCCCCCTGCGCGGCCGGCCCCGGCGGCAGGGTGTGGGCATCGTGGCACGCCGTGTCTCACAAGCCCCCGCGCGGCGCGGCGGCGCACGAAGCGGTCTTGATTTTTCCGCCTCAGAGCAATACGAAGCGCGCGATATTGACTCGGGCCGGTGCCGGCCCCCGAACCCAGAGGCGCCCGCGAATGGCAAAGGCAAAGTTTGAACGGACGAAACCGCACGTCAACATCGGCACGATCGGCCACGTTGACCACGGCAAGACGACGCTGACGGCTGCGATCACCAAGTACTTTGGTGAATTCAAGGCGTATGACCAGATCGACGGCGCGCCGGAAGAGAAAGCCCGCGGGATCACGATCTCGACGGCGCACGTGGAATACGAGACGGCTGCGCGTCACTATGCGCACGTCGACTGCCCCGGCCACGCGGACTATGTGAAGAACATGATCACCGGCGCGGCGCAGATGGACGGCGCGATCCTGGTGGTTTCGGCGGCCGACGGCCCGATGCCGCAGACGCGCGAGCACATCCTGCTCGGCCGTCAGGTCGGCATTCCGTACATCGTTGTGTACATGAACAAGGTCGACCAGGTGGACGACGAAGAGCTGCTGGAGCTCGTGGAGATGGAAATCCGCGAACTTCTGTCGGCCTACGGCTACCCGGGCGACGAGACCCCGATCATCAAGGGCTCGGCTCTGGCCGCTCTCGAAGGCCGTGATCCGGAAATCGGCGAGAACTCGATCCGCTCGCTGCTGGCGGCGGTCGACGAGTACATCCCGACCCCGGTGCGCGCTGTCGACCAGCCGTTCCTGATGCCGATCGAAGACGTGTTCTCGATCTCGGGCCGCGGCACGGTTGTGACCGGCCGTGTCGAGCGTGGCGCGGTGAACGTCGGCGACGAACTCGAGATCGTCGGCATCCGCGCGACGAAGAAGACGACCTGCACCGGCGTCGAGATGTTCCGCAAGCTGCTCGATCGCGGCGAAGCGGGCGACAACATCGGCGCGCTGCTGCGCGGCATCGACCGCGAGGGCGTGGAACGTGGTCAGGTCCTGGCGAAGCCGGGCTCGGTGACCCCGCACACCGAGTTCGAGGCCGAGGCCTACATCCTGACGAAGGAAGAAGGCGGCCGTCACACGCCGTTCTTCGCGAACTACCGTCCGCAGTTCTACTTCCGCACCACCGACGTCACCGGCACCGTGAAGCTGCCGGAAGGCACCGAGATGGTGATGCCGGGCGACAACCTGAAGTTCACCGTCGAGCTGATCGCCCCGATCGCGATGGAAGAGAAGCTGCGCTTCGCCATCCGTGAAGGCGGCCGCACCGTCGGCGCCGGCGTCGTCTCCAAGATCCTCAAGTGATCTCGGACTGAAGATCTGGAAAGGGGCCGCCTTCGGGCGGCCCTTTTTCGTTTCGGGCAAGGGCGTTGCACGCGGACATGCAGGATGCGCAAAAAGCCCCTTGATTTCCCGCGGCACCTCCTTTAGCACCCGCACACGGCCTAGGGGTTTAGCTCAGTTGGTAGAGCATCGGTCTCCAAAACCGAGGGTCGTGGGTTCGAGTCCCCCAACCCCTGCCAGGCCGCTTTCCGGACATCGCGACGCATCGGACGGGCGGCAAGCCGCTTGTAATCCTGTGGCCGAGCGCGTATCTGGAGCCGGTCGCGAACAAGAGGATCACGTGCATGGCAAACCCCGTTCAGTTCCTGCAGCAGGTGCGCTCGGAAGTGGGCAAGATTGCCTGGCCGACCCGCCGGGAAGTTTTCCTGACGACGGTCATGGTCTTCGTGATGGCGGCGCTGACGGCGCTGTTCTTCTCGCTCGTCGACTGGGCGATCCGTCTCGGTGTCACCGCGGTGATCGGCTGAGGCGGCAAGGCTGCGGCCCCGCGCAATTTGCTTGAAATCATGGGGCTGGGGCGCTAAAGGGGCGGGACCTTTCCGGAACCGGCGTGCAACGATTCGGGTCGTGCGCGCTTTTTTGTTCCGGAATTCGGGAAAACCCGTTGGGGAAATGGAATTTTCGGCGGTCACCGCCGGTGGAAGAGGCAGTGGGCATGGCGAAGCGGTGGTATTCGGTGAGCGTTCTCTCGAACTTCGAGAAGAAGGTCGCCGAGCAGATCAAGCAGGCCGTGGTCGAGAAGGGCCTCGAGGATGAGATCGAAGAGGTTCTCGTTCCCACCGAAGAGGTGATCGAGATTCGTCGTGGCAAGAAGGTCACCTCGGAACGCCGCTTCATGCCCGGCTACGTGCTGGTGCGGATGGAGATGAGCGATCGGGGCTATCACCTGATCACCTCGATCAACCGGGTCACCGGGTTCCTCGGTCCGCAGGGGCGGCCGACGCCGATGCGCGACGCCGAGGTGAACGCGATGCTGAACCGCACCAGCGAATCGGGCGAGGCGGTTGCGCCGCGCAACCTGATCCGCTTCGAGGTCGGCGAGAATGTGAACGTGACCGACGGGCCCTTCGAGGGCTTCTCGGGCATGGTCGAGGAGGTCGACGATGCGGCGGGCCGCCTGAAGGTCACCGTGTCGATCTTTGGCCGGCCGACGCCGGTCGAGCTGGAATTCACCCAGGTGTCCAAGGTCGCCTGAGTGGGAGCTGCGGGAGGCGAGGGCGACGCCCCGGACCGCACCGCTAAACTTCGCGCCCGAGGGCGTGACAGTGAAAAGGAGCAGGCCAGATGGCCAAGAAAGTTATCGGGCAGCTGAAGCTGCAAATCAAGGCCGGGCAGGCCAACCCCTCCCCGCCGGTCGGCCCCGCGCTCGGTCAGCGCGGGATCAACATCATGGAATTCTGCAAGGCGTTCAACGCGCGCACGCAGGAGATGGAGCAGGGCACGCCGACCCCGGTCGTGATCACCTACTACGCCGACAAGTCCTTCACCTTCGAGACGAAGACCTCGCCCGCCTCCTTCCTGCTGAAGAAGGCTGCCGGTCTGAAGCCGGTCGGCAAGCGCAACCGTCCGAAGGGCTCGGCCAAGCCGGGCCGCGAGGTTGCCGGCACCGTGACCGCCGCCCAGGTGCGCGCTATCGCCGAAGCCAAGATGAAGGACCTGAACGCGAACGACGTCGAAGCCGCGATGCACATCATCCTGGGTTCGGCGAAGTCGATCGGTATCGAGGTTAAGGGGTAAGCCATGGCCAAGCTGGGTAAACGCACGGCCGCCGCGCGCGCCGCTTTCGAAGGCAAGGCGAACCTCTCGGTCGAGGACGCCGTCAAGCTGATCAAGTCGGCCGCTGCGGCGAAGTTCGACGAGACGCTCGAGATCGCCATGAACCTGGGTGTGGACCCGCGTCACGCTGACCAGATGGTCCGCGGCGTGGTCCAGCTGCCGAACGGCACGGGCAAGACCGTGCGCGTCGCGGTGTTCGCCCGCGCTGCCAAGGCCGACGAGGCCAAGGCTGCCGGTGCCGATATCGTCGGCGCCGAGGACCTGATGGAAACCATCCAGTCGGGCAAGATCGAGTTCGATCGCTGCATCGCGACGCCGGACATGATGCCGCTGGTCGGCCGTCTGGGCAAGATCCTCGGGCCGCGCAACCTGATGCCGAACCCGAAGGTCGGCACCGTGACCATGGACGTCGCCACCGCGGTCAAGGCCGCGAAGGGCGGTGAGGTCCAGTTCAAGGTCGAGAAGGCCGGCGTGATCCACGGCGGCATCGGCAAGGTCTCGTTCACCGAGGCAGCCCTCGCCCAGAACGTGCGCGCCTTCGTCGAAGCTGTGTCGAAGGCGAAGCCCGCCGGCGCCAAGGGCACCTATCTGAAGAAGGTGTCGCTGAGCTCGACCATGGGCCCGGGCGTGACCGTCGACCTGTCGTCGGCGACCGCCAACTGAGAATTTGCCGGGAAACCGGCGAATGGCGGGGCGGCGACGCCCCGTCCTGTCCGAGACGGAGGGAGCCGGTTTCCGGCTTAATATCCTTCCTGAGATGGGGAACGAGAAATTCCGAGGGTGACCTCGGGCGATCTTCTCGGGAACCGATCGGACCCGACCTCCGGGCAATCGCCCGAAGGAAATGAGAGCAGGGGGGAAACCCCCGAACTTGGAGTGTAACCGTGGATAGAGCCCAGAAAGAGAAAGTGGTCGAGGAACTCGGCCAGATCTTCGCAAGCTCTGGCGTCGTGGTGGTTGCCCACTACGAAGGCATGACGGTTGCTCAGATGCAGGACCTCCGGGCGCGCATGCGCGAAGCCGGTGGTTCGGTCCGCGTTGCCAAGAACACGCTCGCCAAGATCGCCCTTGAAGGACAGCCCTGCGAAAGCATGGGGAAACTTCTGACGGGGATGACCGTCCTTGCCTTCTCCGAAGACCCGGTGGCTGCGGCCAAGGTCTCGGTGGACTACGCCAAGGCGAACGACAAGTTCGCTATCCTTGGCGGGGCCATGGGCACGGAGGCTCTGGATCCGGCCGGTGTCAAGGCCGTGGCTGCCATGCCGTCGCGCGAAGAGCTCATCGCTCAGATCGCCTCGTGCATCGGTGCTCCGGCTTCGAACATCGCCGGCGCCATTGGCGCGCCTGCTTCGAACATCGCGGGTATCCTCAAGACTCTTGAGGAGCGGGAAGCCGCCTGACGCAATCAATTGCCTTCGTCGAAACCGACGTTGGATAACCCTATATCAGAATGGAACGGAAAAATGGCCGATCTTAAAGCCCTTGCCGAGCAGATTGTGAACCTGACCCTGCTCGAAGCTCAGGAACTGAAAACCATCCTCAAGGACGAATACGGCATCGAGCCGGCTGCCGGTGGCGCCGTCATGATGGCCGGCCCGGCCGCTGGCCCGGCTGAAGCCGCTGAGGAAAAGACCGAGTTCGACGTCGTCCTGACCGACGCCGGCGCGAACAAGATCAACGTGATCAAGGAAGTCCGCGCGATCACCGGCCTTGGCCTCAAGGAAGCCAAGGACCTGGTCGAAGCTGGCGGCAAGGTCAAGGAAGGCGCGGCGAAGGCCGAAGCCGAAGAGATCAAGAAGAAGCTCGAAGAAGCCGGCGCGAAGGTCGAGCTCAAGTAATCGGGCCGGATGCGTTCGCATCCGCTTCTGTGAAAATGGGCTGGGTCCGGGGTCTTCCCGGGCCCAGCCGAACCTGTCTTGGCGAGGGCTTCGGCCCGAAGCCTTGTCCAAGGCGGCGTTCGCGGTTCGGGAGCCTTCCGGTGGGACGGAAGGCAGGTATGGAACCGCCCCCCTTGATCGCCACGCGCCGCGCACCGGGCCCCGACGGTGCGTGCGCCCGCGAAACGACGAAAGGTCACGACGAGCATGGCTCAAGCTTACGTTGGTCAGAAGCGCATCCGCCGTTACTACGGTAAAATCCGCGAAGTCCTTGAAATGCCGAACCTCATCGAGGTTCAGAAAGCGTCCTACGATCTGTTCCTGCGCTCGGGCGATGCCGACAAGCCGCTGGATGGCGAGGGCCTCCAGGGCGTGTTCCAGTCGGTCTTCCCGATCAAGGATTTCAACGACAACGCGATCCTCGAATTCGTGAAATACGAACTCGAGAAGCCGAAGTTTGACGTCGAAGAATGCATGCAGCGGGACCTGACCTATTCCGCGCCGCTCAAGGTCACGCTTCGCCTGATCGTGTTCGATGTCGACGAGACGACGGGCGCGCGTTCGGTCAAGGACATCAAGGAGCAGGACGTGTACATGGGCGACATGCCGCTCATGACCTCGAACGGCACCTTCATCGTGAACGGCACCGAGCGTGTCATCGTGTCGCAGATGCACCGCTCTCCGGGCGTGTTCTTCGACCATGACCGCGGCAAGACCCATTCCTCGGGCAAGCTGCTGTTCGCCTGCCGCATCATTCCCTACCGCGGCTCGTGGCTCGATTTCGAGTTCGACGCGAAGGATCTGGTGTTCGCGCGCATCGACCGTCGCCGGAAGCTTCCGGTGACGACGCTGCTTTATGCGCTCGGCCTGACCCAGGAAGGCATCATGGATGCCTATTACAACACCGTCTCCTTCCGCGCCGAGGGCAAGCGGGGCTGGGTGACCAAGTTCTTCCCCGAGCGCGTGCGCGGCACCCGCCCGACCTATGACCTGATCGACGCCGCCACCGGCGAAGTGATCCTGAAGGGTGGCGAGAAGGTCACCCCGCGGATGGTCAAGAAGTGGAACGACGAGGGCAAGGTCAGCGAGCTGCTGGTTCCCTTCGAGCACATCCTCGGCCGCTATTGCGCCAAGGATCTGGTGAACGACCGCACCGGCTTCATCTATATCGAGGCCGGCGAGGAGCTGACCGCGGAATACGACAAGGAAGGCCAGCTTTCGGGCGGCTCGATCAAGACGCTGCTCGACAACGGCATCACCGAGGTCCCGGTGCTCGACATCGACAACGTCACCGTCGGCCCCTACATCCGCAACACCATGGCCGCGGACAAGAACTGGAACCGCGACACGGCGCTGATGGATATCTATCGCGTCATGCGTCCGGGCGAACCGCCGACCGTGGAAGCCGCCTCGACGATGTTCGACGGGCTGTTCTTCGATAGCGAGCGCTACGACCTGTCGGCCGTGGGCCGGGTGAAGATGAACATGCGCCTCGACCTCGATGCGCCCGACACGCAGCGCACGCTGCGTCGCGACGACATCATCGCCTGCATCAAGGGCCTCGTCGAGCTGCGTGACGGCAAGGGCGAGATCGACGACATCGACCACCTCGGCAACCGCCGCGTGCGTTCGGTCGGCGAGCTGATGGAGAACCAGTATCGCGTCGGCCTGCTGCGCATGGAGCGCGCGATCAAGGAACGCATGTCCTCGGTCGAGATCGACACGGTGATGCCGCAGGACCTGATCAACGCCAAGCCGGCAGCGGCTGCGGTGCGCGAGTTCTTCGGCTCGTCGCAGCTCAGCCAGTTCATGGACCAGACCAACCCGCTTTCGGAAGTGACGCACAAGCGTCGCCTCTCGGCCCTCGGGCCGGGCGGTCTGACCCGCGAACGCGCCGGCTTCGAGGTGCGCGACGTGCACCCGACGCATTACGGCCGGATGTGCCCGATCGAAACGCCGGAAGGCCAGAACATCGGCCTGATCAACTCGCTCGCCACTTTCGCGCGGGTGAACAAGTACGGCTTCATCGAGACCCCCTATCGCAAGGTGGTGAACGGCAAGGTGACCGACGAGGTCGTCTACATGTCGGCCACCGAGGAAATGCGCCACACCATCGCGCAGGCGAACGCCAAGCTCGATGCCGAGGGCCGTTTCGTCGACGAGCTGGTTTCGACCCGGCAGTCGGGCGAGTTCATGCTGAACCCGTCCGAGGCGGTGGATCTGATCGACGTGTCGCCGAAACAGCTGGTTTCGGTCGGTGCGGCGCTCATCCCCTTCCTTGAAAACGACGACGCCAACCGCGCCCTGATGGGCGCGAACATGCAGCGTCAGGCGGTTCCGCTGCTGCGCGCCGAGGCGCCCTTCGTCGGCACCGGCATGGAAGCGACCGTGGCGCGCGACTCGGGCGCCGCGATCATGGCCAACCGCGGCGGCATCGTCGACCAGGTCGATGCGCAGCGTATCGTGATCCGGGCGACGGAAGATCTCGGCATGGGCGACGCCGGTGTCGACATCTACCGTCTGCGCAAGTTCAAGCGCTCGAACCAGTCCTCGACCATCAACCAGCGCCCGATCGTGAAGGTGGGCGACCAGGTGGCGAAGGGCCAGGTCATCGCCGACGGTCCCTCGACCGAGCTCGGCGAACTGGCGCTCGGCCGCAACGTGATCGTCGCCTTCATGCCCTGGCAGGGCTACAACTACGAAGACTCGATCCTCGTGTCGGAACGCATCCACCACGACGACGTGTTCACCTCGATCCACATCGAGGAATACGAAGTCGCGGCGCGTGACACCAAGCTCGGGCCGGAAGAGATCACCCGCGACATCCCGAACGTCGGCGAGGAAGCGCTGCGCAACCTCGACGAGGCGGGCATCGTCTACATCGGCGCCGAAGTGGGGCCGGGCGATATCCTCGTGGGCAAGATCACGCCGAAGGGCGAAAGCCCGATGACGCCGGAAGAAAAGCTTCTGCGCGCCATCTTCGGCGAAAAGGCGTCGGACGTGCGCGATACCTCGCTGCGCCTGCCGCCGGGGGCCTATGGCACGATCGTCGAAGTCCGGGTCTTCAACCGTCACGGCGTCGACAAGGACGAGCGTGCGCTGCAGATCGAGCGTGAGGAAGTCGAACGTCTGGCGCGGGACCGCGACGACGAGCTCGCCATTCTCGAGCGCAACATCTATGCGCGTCTGCGCTCGCTGGTTCTCGGCAAGGTCGCGGTGAAGGGCCCGAAGGGCGTGAAGCCGGGATCGGACGTGACGCCGGAACTGCTGGGCACCCTGTCGAAGGGCCAGTGGTGGCAGCTCGCGCTTGAAAACGAGGCCGATGCCAAGGAAGTCGAGGCGCTGAACGACCAGTTCGACGCGCAGAAGCGTGCCCTCGATCTGCGGTTCGAGGACAAGGTCGAGAAGGTCCGCCAGGGCGACGATCTGCCTCCGGGCGTGATGAAGATGGTCAAGGTCTTCGTCGCGGTGAAGCGCAAGCTGCAGGCCGGCGACAAGATGGCAGGCCGCCACGGCAACAAGGGTGTCGTCTCGAAGGTCGTGCCGAAGGAAGACATGCCCTTCCTCGCCGACGGCACTCCGGTCGACCTCGTGCTGAACCCGCTCGGCGTGCCGTCGCGCATGAACGTCGGTCAGATCCTCGAGACGCACATGGGCTGGGCGGCCCGCGGCCTCGGGCTGAAGATCGACGAGGCGCTGCGCGAGTATCGCCGCTCGGGCGACATGACCCCGGTGCGCGATGCGATGCGCTACGGCTATGGCGACGAGACCTATGAAGAGGTCTTCTCGGAGATGGAGAGCGACCGTTTCGTCGAATGCGCCGAGAACGTGCGCGGCGGCGTGCCGATCGCGACCCCGGTCTTCGACGGTGCCAAGGAAGCGGATGTCAACGATGCGCTGACGCGCGCGGGCTTCGACACCTCGGGTCAGTCGGACGTCTATGACGGCCGCACCGGCGAGAAGTTCGCCCGCAAGGTCACCGTCGGCGTGAAGTACTTCCTCAAGCTGCACCACCTTGTCGACGACAAGATGCACGCGCGTTCGACTGGTCCGTACTCGCTCGTCACCCAGCAGCCGCTTGGTGGTAAGGCGCAGTTCGGCGGCCAACGTCTCGGCGAGATGGAGGTCTGGGCCCTCGAAGCCTACGGCGCCGCCTACACCCTGCAGGAAATGCTGACGGTGAAGTCGGACGACGTGGCAGGCCGGACCAAGGTCTACGAGTCGATCGTCAAGGGTGAGGACAACTTCGAGGCGGGCGTGCCCGAATCGTTCAACGTTCTCGTGAAAGAGGTCCGGGGCCTCGGCCTCAACATGGAACTCCTGGACTCGGAGGAAGAGGAGTGAGCGCCACGGCGCTCACCACCCCTCTGACCTCTCACTCAAGGAATAGCAGATGAACCAGGAACTGACCCAGAATCCGTTCAACCCGCTCGTGTCGCCGAAGGCCTTTGACGAGATCAAGATCTCGCTGGCCTCGCCCGAGCGGATCCTGTCGTGGTCCTATGGCGAGATCAAGAAGCCCGAGACCATCAACTACCGGACCTTCAAGCCCGAGCGCGACGGCCTGTTCTGCGCCCGCATCTTCGGGCCGATCAAGGACTACGAATGCCTGTGCGGCAAGTACAAGCGGATGAAGTATCGCGGCGTCGTCTGCGAGAAATGCGGCGTCGAAGTGACGCTGCAGAAGGTCCGCCGCGAGCGCATGGGCCACATCGAGCTGGCCTCGCCCGTCGCCCATATCTGGTTCCTCAAGTCGCTGCCCTCGCGCATCGGCCTGATGCTGGACATGACGCTGCGTGACCTCGAGCGCATCCTCTACTTCGAAAACTACGTCGTCATCGAGCCCGGCCTGACCGACCTGTCCTATGGCCAGCTGCTGACCGAGGACGAGTATCTCGACGCGCAGGACCAGTACGGTTCGGACGCCTTCACCGCCAATATCGGCGCCGAGGCGATCCGCGAGATGCTGGCCGCGATCGACCTCGAGGCGACCGCCGAACAGCTCCGCGAGGAGCTGAAGGAAGCCACGGGCGAGCTGAAGCCGAAGAAGATCATCAAGCGTCTGAAGATCGTCGAGTCGTTCATCGAGTCGGGCAACCGTCCCGAGTGGATGATCCTGACCGTGCTGCCGGTGATCCCGCCGGAGCTGCGCCCGCTGGTGCCGCTCGATGGTGGCCGCTTCGCGACCTCGGACCTGAACGACCTCTATCGCCGCGTCATCAACCGCAACAACCGTCTGAAGCGGCTGATCGAGCTGCGTGCGCCCGACATCATCGTGCGCAACGAAAAGCGCATGCTGCAGGAATCGGTCGATGCGCTGTTTGACAACGGCCGTCGCGGCCGCGTCATCACCGGCACCAACAAGCGTCCGCTGAAGTCGCTGTCCGACATGCTCAAGGGCAAGCAGGGCCGGTTCCGTCAGAACCTGCTCGGCAAGCGCGTCGACTTCTCCGGCCGTTCGGTCATCGTGACCGGGCCGGAGCTGAAGCTGCATCAGTGCGGCCTGCCGAAGAAGATGGCGCTCGAGCTGTTCAAGCCGTTCATCTACTCGCGCCTCGAGGCCAAGGGCCTGTCGAGCACCGTGAAGCAGGCGAAGAAGCTGGTCGAGAAAGAGCGTCCCGAGGTCTGGGATATCCTCGACGAGGTGATCCGCGAGCACCCGGTGTTCCTGAACCGCGCGCCGACGCTGCACCGTCTGGGCTTCCAGGCGTTCGAACCGACGCTGATCGAAGGCAAGGCGATCCAGCTGCACCCGCTCGTCTGCTCGGCCTTCAACGCCGACTTCGACGGTGACCAGATGGCCGTGCACGTTCCGCTGAGCCTCGAGGCGCAGCTGGAAGCGCGCGTGCTGATGATGTCGACGAACAACGTTCTGTCGCCGGCGAACGGCTCGCCGATCATCGTGCCGTCGCAGGACATGATTCTCGGCCTCTACTACACCACGATGGAGCGCAAGGGCCTGCCGGGCGAAGGCATGGTCTTCAGCACCATTGAGGAAGTCGAGCACGGCCTGTTCTCCGGCGCGGTGCACCTGCACTCGAAGATCACGGCGCGGGTGAAGCAGATCGACGAGGAAGGCAACGAGGTCTTCAAGCGTTACGAGACCACGCCCGGCCGTCTGCGGCTTGGCGCGCTGCTGCCGCTGAACGCCAAGGCGCCCTTCGATCTGGTGAACCGCCTGCTGCGCAAGAAGGACGTGCAGAACGTCATCGACACCGTCTACCGCTACTGCGGCCAGAAGGAATCGGTGATCTTCTGTGACCAGATCATGTCGATGGGCTTCCGCGAGGCGTTCAAGGCCGGCGTGTCCTTCGGCAAGGACGACATGGTGGTGCCGCATACCAAGTGGACCATCGTCAACCGCGTCCGCGATCAGGTGAAGGAATTCGAGCAGCAGTACATGGACGGCCTGATCACTCAGGGCGAAAAGTACAACAAGGTGGTCGATGCCTGGTCGAAGTGCTCGGACGAAGTCGCCGGCGAGATGATGAAGGAAATCTCCGCCGTTCGCGTCGATGACGCGGGCATGGAGATGGAACCGAACTCGGTCTACATGATGTCGCACTCCGGTGCGCGTGGTTCGCCGGCGCAGATGAAGCAGCTCGGCGGGATGCGCGGCCTGATGGCCAAGCCCTCGGGCGAGATCATCGAGACGCCGATCATCTCGAACTTCAAGGAAGGCCTGACCGTGCTCGAGTACTTCAACTCGACCCACGGCGCCCGTAAGGGTCTGGCCGACACCGCGCTGAAGACCGCGAACTCGGGCTACCTGACCCGTCGTCTCGTCGACGTCGCGCAGGACTGCATCGTGCGCACGCATGACTGCGGCACCGAGCACGCGATCACCGCGACCGCTGCCGTCAACGACGGCGAAGTCGTGGCGGCGCTTTCCGAGCGCGTCCTCGGCCGCGTCGCGGCGGATGACGTGCTGGTTCCCGGCACCGACGACGTGATCGTGCGCAAGAACGAGCTGATCGACGAACGCAAGGCCGACCTGATCGAGGTGAACGGCGTGCAGTCGGTGCGGATCCGCTCGGCGCTGACCTGCGAGGCCGAGGAGGGCGTCTGCGCGCTCTGCTACGGTCGCGACCTGGCGCGCGGCACGCTCGTCAACATCGGCGAAGCGGTCGGCATCATCGCCGCCCAGTCGATCGGCGAACCTGGCACGCAGCTGACCATGCGTACCTTCCACATCGGCGGCATCGCCCAGGGCGGCCAGCAGTCGTTCCAGGAAGCGTCGCAGGAAGGCAAGATCGAGTTCCGCAACCCGAACCTTCTGGTGGCCGAGAATGGCGATCAGATCGTGATGGGCCGGAACATGCAGATCGCCATCGTCGACGATCACGGCACCGAGCGCGTGTCCTACAAGCTCAGCTACGGCTCGAAGCTGCACGTCAAGGAAGGCGATGCGGTCAAGCGCGGGGCGAAGCTGTTCGAATGGGACCCCTACACCCTGCCGATCATCGCCGAAAAGGGCGGTATGGTGCGGTTCGTCGACCTCGTCTCGGGCATCTCGGTGCGCGAAGAGACCGACGAAGCGACCGGCATGACGCAGAAGATCGTGACCGACTGGCGCTCGGCGCCGAAGGGCAACGACCTGAAGCCGGAGATCCTCATCGTCGACGCCGACGGCGAGCCGGTGCGCAACGATGCCGGCCACCCGGTGACCTACCCGATGTCGGTCGACGCCATTCTCTCGATCGAGGACGGGAATGAGGTGAAGGCCGGTGACACCGTCGCGCGTATCCCGCGCGAAGGCGCGAAGACGAAGGACATCACCGGCGGTCTGCCGCGTGTGGCCGAACTCTTCGAGGCGCGTCGTCCGAAGGACCACGCGATCATCGCCGAGGTCGATGGCTATGTGCGCTTCGGCAAGGACTACAAGAACAAGCGTCGCATCGCGATCGAGCCGACGCAGGAAGGTCTGGAGCCGGTCGAATACATGGTGCCGAAAGGCAAGCACATCCCGGTGCAGGAAGGCGACTTCGTGCAGAAGGGTGACTACATCATGGACGGCAACCCGGCGCCGCACGACATTCTGCGCATCATGGGGATCGAGGCTCTGGCCGACTACCTCATCGACGAGGTGCAGGACGTCTATCGTCTGCAGGGCGTGAAGATCAACGACAAGCACATCGAGGTGATCGTTCGCCAGATGCTGCAGAAGATCGAGATCCGCGATTCGGGCGACACCACGCTGCTGAAGGGCGAGAACATCGACCGGCAGGAGTTCGAGGAAGAGAACGCCAAGGTCGAGGCCCGTGGCGGCCGTCCGGCTTCGGGCGAGCCGGTGCTTCTGGGCATCACCAAGGCCTCGCTGCAGACGCGCTCCTTCATCTCGGCGGCCTCCTTCCAGGAGACCACCCGCGTGCTCACCGAGGCTTCGGTGCAGGGCAAGCGCGACAAGCTTGTCGGCCTGAAGGAGAACGTGATCGTCGGTCGTCTGATCCCGGCGGGCACGGGTGGTGCCACCACCCGCGTGCGCAAGATCGCGACCGAGCGCGACAGCAAGGTGATCGAGGCGCGTCGCGCCGAGGCGGAAGCGGCGGCGGCCCTTGCGGCGCCGATCGACACCTCCTACGGCGACGAGGACTTCGGCCCGGTGGACACCCCCGAAAGCCGCGAGTGATCGCGTCTGACGCCTGACAGAACCAGCCCCCGCGCGAGCGATCGCGCGGGGGTTTTTCGTTTTCCGCGGCGGGTTGACGCAGCCCCGACAGAGGCGCAGGACTGAGCCGTTCCATGGGAGAACGGCGCGCAGGTGCCGTGTGGAACACGGAGGACAGAATGAACCGGATCACTCAGGCCGCCCTTGCGGTCGTTCTCGGCGCGCTGGCGCTGCCGGCGCTGGCGAGCCCCTTCACGGATGCCGAGGCGCAGCTGCGGGCAGTCTATGGCGATTACCGGGCGGCGCTGTTCCTGTCGAATGCCGGCAAGGCCCCCGAGACGGCGAAGGCGTTGGCGGGGTTCGACACCGCCTGGGCCGAGATGTCGGCGCAATGGGGCGCGACCCCGCCGCCGCAATATGCCGCCGATGCCGCGCTGCCGCAGACCTTTGATGCGGTCTCGGCGCTGATCGGCAAGGCGCGCGAGGAGGCCGCCGCGGGCAGGCTGCCGGCGGCGCACCAGACCCTCGAAGGCGTGCGCGCCGAGGTTGCCGGGCTGCACGCGCGCGCCGGGCTGATCGGCTTTTCCGACCGGATGAACGCCTATCACGCGGCGATGGAAGAGGTTCTGGGCCGCGACTATGCGGCGATCGGGCCGGGGGCGGCCGTGGCACTGGCGGGCGATGCGGCGGTGCTCGACTATCTCGCCGCGCAGATCGTCGCCAATCCGGCACCCGAGGCGGCAAACCCCGCCTATGCGCCGCTCGTCGGGGCCTTCGCCGCCTCGGCCAGGGCGTTTCGCGCCGCGGCCGACAGCGGTGACCTCGCTGCCGCCCTTGCCGCGCGGGGCAATCTGAAGGCGCCCTATTCCAAGCTCTTTGCCCAGTTCGGCTGAACCGTGCCGAGCGCCGCGCCGGCGCAGGCCCCCGGCGCGTGCTCCGTTTACAACTTCGGGGCCTGCGGGTAAGAGGTGGCGGCCCGTGCCGGGCGGAAAGGGCCGCGACAGATGACCGAAGTTTCCATCGTGATCCCCGCCAAGAACGAGGCGGAAAACATCGAGACGCTGCTCGACGGGATCGATGCGGCGCTTGCGGGCCGTGACTACGAGGTGATCGTGGTCGACGATGCCTCGGACGACGGCATGGCCGATATTTTGCGCGCAAGGCTCGTGCGGGCGCCGCGGCTGCGGGTGCTGCGCCATGACGTGTCGGGCGGACAGTCGGCGGCGGTGAGCTCGGGCGTGCGCGCGGCGCATGGTGCGATCTGTGCGACGCTCGACGGCGACGGGCAGAACCCGCCCGAGGAGCTGCCGAAGCTGATCGCGCCGCTCGAGGTGCCGGGGGCCGAGGCGATCGGGCTGGTCGCCGGGCAGCGCGTGGCGCGGCAGGACACGCTGTCGAAGCGGCTTGCGTCGAAATTCGCGAACGGGCTGCGGGCGCGGGTGCTCAACGACCACACCCGCGACACCGGCTGCGGGCTCAAGGCCTTTCGCCGTGCGCCCTATCTGGACCTGCCCTATTTCGACCACATGCACCGCTATCTGCCCGCGCTGTTCGCGCGCGACGGCTGGGGTGTGGCGCATGTCGACGTGAGCCACCGGCCGCGCGGCGGCGGGCGCTCGCATTATTCGAACCTGCAGCGCGGCCTTGTCGGCATCGTCGATCTGGCCGGCGTCGCCTGGCTGATCCGGCGCCGCAAGAAGGCGCGCCCGACCGAGGTGACGAAATGACCGAATGGCTGGAAAAGCTGCTCCATGTCGGCTCGACGACCGAGCTTTTGTGGGTGATCTTCGGCCTTGCCGCGCAGCTGATGTTCACCGCGCGCTTCCTGCTGCAATGGATCGCCTCGGAGCGTGCCAGGGATTCGGTGATGCCGGTGGCGTTTTGGTATTTCTCGCTCGCGGGCGGGGTGATGCTGCTCGCCTATGCGCTTTACCGCGCCGATCCGGTGTTCATTCTGGGCCAGGCGCTCGGCGTGGTGATCTATGCGCGCAACCTGTGGCTGATCTATGCCAAGCGTCGCCGTGAAGCCTGAGCCGTCGCGGCCCGAGGCCGGGGGCTGGCTTGGCCCGGTGCTGGCGATCGTCGCGGCGGTGACGGTGGCGCGGGTGCTGGCGCTGGTCTTCGACCGCACCGATCTTTTCGTCGACGAGGCGCAATACTGGCTCTGGGGGCAGCGCTTCGACTTCGGCTATTACTCGAAGCCGCCGCTGATCGGCTGGCTGATCCGCGCGGTGACCGATCTCGCGGGATCGAGTGCGCCGTTCTGGGTGCGGCTGCCGGCGCCGGTGCTGCACGGGCTGACCGGGATGATCCTTGCGGCGCTTGCCGCCCGCATCGCCGGGCGTGGCGCCGCGATCTGGACGGCAGCGCTTTACGTCACGCTGCCCTTCACCGCCGTCGGCTCGGCGATGATCTCGACCGATACGGTGATGGCGCCCTTCTTCGCCGCGGGCCTGCTGTTCTTCTGGCGGCTTGGCGAGAGCGGGCGGGCGGGCGACGCGCTGGCGCTTGGCCTGTGCGTGGGCTTTGCCTTCCTGGCGAAATACGTGGCGCTGTTCCTGCCGGCGGGGATCGTGCTGGCGGTGCTGGTCGCGCCCGCGCGGCGGATCGGCTGGGGCAACGCGCTGCTTGCGACGCTCGCTTTCGCGCTGGTGATCGCGCCGAATGTGGCGTGGAACGTGACGCATCAGTTCGCCACGCTCGAGCACACGATGGACAATGTCGGCTGGGTGCGCGGGGGGGCGGGGCTGAACTGGGCCTCGATGGGCGGCTGGCTCGCGGCGCAGATCGCGGTCTTCGGTCCGGTCACCATGGTTGCGCTGCTGCTTGGCGTGATCGGGGCCCGCAGCGCGGACCGGCGCGCGCTCGCGGTGCTGGCCTTGCCGCCGCTGGTCGTGGTGACGGTGCAGGCGCTTTTGGACAAGGCCTATGCGAACTGGGCGGTCTCGGCCTATCTCGCGGGCGTGATCCTTGCCGTGCTGGTGTTGCCGCGGTGGGGCCGGTGGCTGGCGCTGCTGACGAACCTCGTTGCGGTGACGGCGGTCGCGGCGCTGACCGTTCTGGCCCCCTGGCCTGCGCCGGGCGGCAAGCCGCTTTTGAACCGCTACCTCGGCCGCACCGAGCTGAGCCGGCGCATCCTCGCCCTTGCGACCGCCGAGGGCGTGCCGGTCTACAGCGACGACCGCGACATCCTCGCCGATCTCTTCTACACCGGCCGCGATGCCGGGGTGACGATCTATGCTCCGCGCCCGACGGGCCGGCCGATGAACTATTACGAGCAGAATTTCCCGTTGCCCGCCGATTTTGCCGGCCGCATTCTGGTCATTCGCCGCAGCCCGATCGACTGCGGCGCGGGGCCCGTGCCGCCGGCGGGGATGCTGAACGGCTCGGGCACCTGGGAAGGGAAGGGGGTCACCCCCTACATCGTGCCGGGAGAGTGCCTGAATGCCGCGCCTTGACCTGAGCCTGACCGGACGCTGGCTGCTGGCCGGCTGGATTGCCGCGGTGGCGCTGTTTTGCGGCGCGCCCTCGGTCGATCTGGCGATCTCGGGGCTGTTCTGGCACGCGGGGGCGGGCTTCGATGTCATCACCAACCCGCTCTGGGAATGGCTGCGCCAGCGGCTGTGGGATCTGGCGCTGATCGTGCTGGTGGTGGCGATCGTCGCCATGGTGCGCGCCTTCGCCAAGGGCCGCAACGTCTGGGGCCTGCCGTCGCGGGCCTGGGGATTCGTGGTGACGCTGTATCTGCTCGGACCGGGACTGATCGTGAACGGCGTTCTCAAGGCCTATTCCGGCCGCGCCCGCCCCGCCTTCGTGACCGAATTCGGCGGCACCAAGCTGTTCACCCCGGCCGGTCAGTTCGCCGATCAGTGCACGCGCAACTGCTCCTTCGTCTCGGGCGAGGTCTCGGCGGCGGTGGCGCTGGCCGTGGCGCTGTGGCTGGCCTCGGTGCTCTGGTCGCGGATCGAGCGCTGGCAGCGGCTCTACCTGCGCGCGGTGGCGCTGTTCATCCCCGCCTTCGTCATCGTGCAGCGGGTGGCGACGGGGCGGCACTTCGCCTCGGACGCGGTCTTTGCCGCGCTGATCACCCTGACCCTCGCCTGGGGGCTTTACGCGCTGTTCGCCGGGCAGCTTCCGCGCCGGCGCAATGCCGCAGGGGCGCCCGGCGGGCGCTGTTGACAAGGGGGCCGACTCCTCCTATAGCCGCCGCTACCTGATGGGCGCAGTGTGCCCTGAGGGTGGAGTTCAGCGGCCAAGTCCGGGCCCACCGGCCCCTTGCCCTGAAGACGACGACGCATTCGGCCCGCCGCAAGGCGGGAAGGGTGCGGTTTGGCGTTTCACGATCTGCGTGAGACGCCGTCGAGAAGCGGCTCAGCCTCGCGCGGGAATCCCACCGGGCCGGGTTGAGAGTATTGACAGAGCAAACACGGGGAACCGGAATGCCTACCATCCAACAGCTGATCCGCAAGCCGCGGCAGCCCAAGGTGCAGCGATCGAAGTCGCAGCACCTCCAGCAGTGCCCGCAGAAGCGCGGCGTCTGCACGCGCGTCTACACCACGACGCCGAAGAAACCGAACTCGGCTATGCGTAAGGTCGCCAAGGTGCGCCTGACGAACGGCTTCGAAGTCATCTCCTACATCCCGGGCGAAAAGCACAACCTGCAGGAGCACTCCGTTGTGCTCATCCGCGGCGGTCGTGTGAAGGACCTTCCGGGTGTGCGCTATCACATCCTGCGCGGTGTTCTGGATACCCAGGGCGTCAAGGATCGTCGTCAGCGTCGTTCGAAATACGGCGCGAAGCGGCCGAAGTGAGGAGTGTGAAGCATGTCTCGTCGTCACGCCGCTGAGAAGCGCGAAGTTCTGCCCGACGCCAAATATGGCGATCGCGTGCTGACCAAGTTCATGAACAACCTGATGATCGACGGCAAGAAGTCTGTTGCCGAGCGGATCGTCTACAATGCCCTCGACCGTGTCGAAGGCAAGCTCAAGCGCGAGCCCGTGGAAGTCTTCCACGAGGCCCTCGACAACGTGAAGCCTTCGGTCGAAGTGCGTTCGCGTCGCGTCGGCGGTGCCACCTATCAGGTCCCGGTCGAAGTGCGTCCGACCCGTCGTGAGGCGCTGGCGATTCGCTGGCTGATCACCGCGGCCAAGAACCGCAACGAGCACACCATGGAAGAACGCCTGGCCGGCGAGCTTCTGGATGCGGTGAACTCGCGCGGTGCCGCCGTGAAGAAGCGGGAAGACACCCACAAGATGGCCGACGCCAACAAGGCGTTCAGCCACTACCGCTGGTAAGAGAGGAACCCCTCATGGCACGCGAATATCCGCTGGAGCTCTATCGTAACTTCGGGATCATGGCCCACATCGATGCGGGCAAGACCACGACGACGGAGCGCATCCTCTACTACACCGGCAAGTCCCACAAGATCGGCGAGGTGCATGACGGCGCCGCGACGATGGACTGGATGGAGCAGGAACAGGAACGCGGGATCACCATCACCTCGGCGGCGACCACCACCTTGTGGCAGCGCACCGAGACCGGCACCCATGAGGGGCCGAAATACCGCTTCAACATCATCGACACCCCCGGCCACGTCGACTTCACCATCGAAGTCGAACGCTCGCTGGCGGTGCTCGACGGTGCTGTGTGTCTGCTCGACGCCAACGCTGGCGTCGAGCCGCAGACGGAAACCGTGTGGCGTCAGGCCGACCGCTACAAGGTTCCGCGCATCGTCTATGTCAACAAGATGGACAAGATCGGTGCCGACTTCTTCAACTGCGTGAAGATGATCAAGGACCGCACCGGCGCCACCCCGGCTCCGGTCGCGCTGCCGATCGGTGCGGAAGACAAGCTGGAAGGCATCGTCGACCTCGTCACCATGGACGAATGGGTCTGGAAGGGTGAAGACCTCGGCGCGAGCTGGGTCCGTCAGCCGATCCGTGACGAGCTGAAGGACGTCGCCGACGAATGGCGCGGCAAGCTCGTCGAGCTCGCCGTCGAACAGGACGACGCCGCGATGGAAGCCTACCTCGAGGGCACCGAGCCCGAAGAGGCGGAACTGCGCAAGCTGATCCGCAAGGGCACCCTGGCGATGGCCTTCGTTCCGGTCCTCGCCGGTTCGTCGTTCAAGAACAAGGGCGTGCAGCCGATGCTGAACGCCGTGGTCGACTATCTGCCGAGCCCGCTCGACGTGCCGGCCTATGTCGGCTTCGCCCCGGGCGACGAGACCGAAACCCGCAACATCGAGCGTCATGCCTCGGACGAAGAGCCCTTCTCGGCTCTGGCGTTCAAGATCATGAACGACCCCTTCGTCGGCTCGCTGACCTTCACCCGCATCTATTCGGGCGTCCTCAAGAAGGGCGACCAGATGATGAACGCGACGAAGGGCAAGCGCGAGCGCGTCGGCCGCATGATGATGATGCACGCCATCAACCGCGAGGAAATCGAAGAAGCCTTCGCGGGCGACATCATCGCGCTGGCCGGCCTGAAGGAGACCACCACGGGCGACACCCTGTGCGATCCGACGAAGCCGGTCGTCCTGGAAACCATGACCTTCCCCGAGCCGGTGATCGAGATCGCCGTCGAGCCGAAGTCGAAGGCTGACCAGGAAAAGATGGGCATCGCTCTGGCGCGTCTCGCGGCCGAGGATCCGTCCTTCCGCGTCGAGACCAACTTCGAATCGGGCCAGACGATCATGAAGGGGATGGGCGAGCTTCACCTCGACATTCTCGTCGATCGCATGCGGCGCGAATTCAAGGTCGAGGCGAACATCGGTGCGCCGCAGGTGGCCTATCGCGAGACGATCTCGCGCGAAGCCGAAATCGACTACACGCACAAGAAGCAGACCGGTGGTACCGGCCAGTTCGCGCGCGTCAAGCTCGTCATCACCCCGACCGAACCGGGCGAAGGCTATTCGTTCGAGTCGAAGATCGTGGGCGGTGCGGTGCCGAAGGAATACATCCCCGGCGTCGAAAAGGGCATCAAGTCGGTGATGGACTCGGGTCCGCTCGCGGGCTTCCCGGTGATCGACTTCAAGGTGGCGCTGATCGACGGTGCGTTCCACGACGTCGACTCCTCGGTGCTCGCCTTCGAAATCGCGACCCGCGCGGCGATGCGCGAAGGCCTGAAGAAGGCCGGCGCCAAGCTGCTCGAGCCGATCATGAAGGTCGAAGTGGTGACCCCGGAAGAATACACCGGCGGCATCATCGGTGACCTCACCAGCCGTCGCGGCATGGTGCAGGGTCAGGACACCCGCGGCAACGCGAACGTGATCCACGCCTTCGTGCCGCTCGCGAACATGTTCGGCTACATCAACAACCTGCGGTCGATGTCCTCGGGCCGCGCGGTCTTCACCATGATCTTCGATCACTACGAAGGCGTGCCGCAGAACATCTCGGACGAGATCCAGAAGAAATACGCCTGAGGCTGATGGCGTCCGGGGCTGACCCCGGGCGCCTCTTCCCAGGTTCACGGACTACAGGAGGCCAGTATGGCAAAGGCAAAGTTTGAACGGACGAAACCGCACGTCAACATCGGCACGATCGGCCACGTTGACCACGGCAAGACGACGCTGACGGCTGCGATCACCAAGTACTTTGGTGAATTCAAGGCGTATGACCAGATCGACGGCGCGCCGGAAGAGAAAGCCCGCGGGATCACGATCTCGACGGCGCACGTGGAATACGAGACGGCTGCGCGTCACTATGCGCACGTCGACTGCCCCGGCCACGCGGACTATGTGAAGAACATGATCACCGGCGCGGCGCAGATGGACGGCGCGATCCTGGTGGTTTCGGCGGCCGACGGCCCGATGCCGCAGACGCGCGAGCACATCCTGCTCGGCCGTCAGGTCGGCATTCCGTACATCGTTGTGTACATGAACAAGGTCGACCAGGTGGACGACGAAGAGCTGCTGGAGCTCGTGGAGATGGAAATCCGCGAACTTCTGTCGGCCTACGGCTACCCGGGCGACGAGACCCCGATCATCAAGGGCTCGGCTCTGGCCGCTCTCGAAGGCCGTGATCCGGAAATCGGCGAGAACTCGATCCGCTCGCTGCTGGCGGCGGTCGACGAGTACATCCCGACCCCGGTGCGCGCTGTCGACCAGCCGTTCCTGATGCCGATCGAAGACGTGTTCTCGATCTCGGGCCGCGGCACGGTTGTGACCGGCCGTGTCGAGCGTGGCGCGGTGAACGTCGGCGACGAACTCGAGATCGTCGGCATCCGCGCGACGAAGAAGACGACCTGCACCGGCGTCGAGATGTTCCGCAAGCTGCTCGATCGCGGCGAAGCGGGCGACAACATCGGCGCGCTGCTGCGCGGCATCGACCGCGAGGGCGTGGAACGTGGTCAGGTCCTGGCGAAGCCGGGCTCGGTGACCCCGCACACCGAGTTCGAGGCCGAGGCCTACATCCTGACGAAGGAAGAAGGCGGCCGTCACACGCCGTTCTTCGCGAACTACCGTCCGCAGTTCTACTTCCGCACCACCGACGTCACCGGCACCGTGAAGCTGCCGGAAGGCACCGAGATGGTGATGCCGGGCGACAACCTGAAGTTCACCGTCGAGCTGATCGCCCCGATCGCGATGGAAGAGAAGCTGCGCTTCGCCATCCGTGAAGGCGGTCGCACCGTCGGCGCCGGCGTCGTCTCCAAGATCCTCAAGTGATCTCGGCGGCGGGGCGACCCGCCACCGACATTGGTAAGTGAAACGATGGTGCGCCTTCGGGCGCACCATTTGCTCTTGACAGACTCGGGCCGCTCCCGTAGAGCGCCCCGGATCTCCAAGAGATTGTGGTTCGATGCAGGCGTCGCATTCGGCGGTGTCTGCCTCTCAACCTGATAGCCCCTGCGAGAGGCAAGACTAAATGAGTGGTCAGAACATCCGCATCCGGCTCAAGGCGTTCGATTACCGCGTGCTGGACGCCAGCACCCAGGAAATCGTGAACACCGCCAAGCGTACCGGTGCACAGGTCCGCGGGCCGATCCCGCTGCCCAACAAAATCGAGAAATTCACGGTTCTCCGTGGTCCGCACATCGACAAGAAGTCGCGCGACCAGTGGGAAATCCGCACGCACAAGCGCCTGCTCGATATCGTCGATCCGACTCCCCAGACCGTGGACGCGCTGATGAAGCTCGACCTCGCCGCTGGCGTCGACGTCGAGATCAAGGTCTGAGGAGGCACGCCATGACTCAACGTTCTGGTGTTATCGCCAAGAAGCTGGGGATGACCCGGCTGTTCCTCGAAGACGGCAAGCAGGTCCCGGTGACCGTGCTGCAGCTCGACAACCTCCAGGTCGTCGCGCAGCGCACCGTCGAGACCGACGGCTACACCGCCGTTCAGCTCGGCGCCGGCGAAGCCAAGGCGAAGCGCGTGTCGGCAGCGATGCGTGGCCACTTCGCGAAGGCGAACGTCGCGCCGAAGCGCAAGCTGGCCGAGTTCCGCGTGGACCCGGAAAACCTGATCGACGTCGGTGCCGAGATCTCGGCCGAGCACTACAATGCCGGCCAGTTCGTCGACATCGCCGGCACCTCGATCGGTAAGGGCTTTGCGGGCGTCATGAAGCGCCACAACTTCGGCGGTCTGCGCGCCTCGCACGGCGTGTCGATCTCGCACCGTTCGCACGGTTCGACCGGCCAGTGCCAGGACCCGGGCAAGGTGTTCAAGGGCAAGAAGATGGCTGGCCATCTGGGTGCCGTGCGTGTCACCACGCAGAACATCCAGGTCGTCAAGACCGATGCCGACCGCGGCCTGATCCTGGTGAAGGGCTCCGTGCCCGGCGCCAAGGGTGGCTGGGTCACCATCAAGGACGCCGTCAAGAAGCCGCTGCCGTCGGACGTTCCGATGCCGGCCGGCCTGAAGATGGCTGCCGCTGCTCCGGCCGAAGAAGTCTCGGTCGAAGGGGGTGAAGCATGAAACTCGATGTGATCACGCTTGACGGCGGCAAGGCCGGCTCGATCGATCTGGATGACGCGCTGTTCGGCCTCGAGCCGCGCGCCGACATCCTGCATCGCGTCGTGCGCTGGCAGCGCGCCAAGGCTCAGCAGGGCACCCACTCGGTGCTCGGCAAGTCGGACGTCAGCTACTCGACCAAGAAGATCTATCGCCAGAAGGGCACCGGCGGCGCTCGCCACGGTTCCAAGAAGGCCCCGATCTTCCGTCACGGTGGCGTCTACAAGGGCCCGACCCCGCGGTCGCACGCCCATGACCTGACGAAGAAGTTCCGCGCGCTTGGCCTGCGCCACGCGCTCTCGGCCAAGGCGAAAGCCGGCAACCTCGTGGTTCTGGATGCGGCCGATATGGCCGAAGCCAAGACCAAGCTGCTTGCCAAGGCCGCGAAGGAGCTGGGCTGGAAGAAGGTTCTGGTGATCGACGGCTCCGCCGTGGATGAGAACTTTGCCAAAGCCGCGCGCAACATCGAAGGCATCGACGTGCTGCCGTCGATGGGCGCCAACGTCTATGACATCCTGAAGCGTGAGACCCTGGTCCTCACGAAGGCGGGTGTCGAAGCTCTGGAGGCTCGCCTGAAATGAGCGCGAAACCCGAACACTACGACGTGATCGTGAAGCCGGTCATCACCGAAAAGGCCACCATGGCCTCGGAGAACGGCGCGGTGGTCTTCCAGGTCGCGAAAACGGCTACCAAGCCGGCGATCAAGGAAGCTGTCGAGACCCTCTTCGGCGTCAAGGTGAAGGCGGTCAACACCACCATCACCAAGGGCAAGACCAAGCGTTTCCGCGGCATGGCCGGCGTGCGCTCGGACGTGAAGAAGGCCTATGTGACGCTGGAAGACGGTCAGACGATCGACGTCTCGACCGGCCTCTGAGGTCATCGGTCAGAAATTGGAAAGGCCCTCGCGTTTGCGGGGGCCTTTTCGCTTGTGCGGGGATGCTCCCATGCCGAAACTAATTTCAATCCCTACAAATGAGCATTTCTTTGAGTGACAGGAGCGGATATGGAATTCAGCGCGTTTCTCGACCATCTCCGAGACGCCTATCTGGTTGAGTTTGAGGCGGCTTACGAGCAACAAAAGTCTGAGCGCGGAGCGATCCATCCGGAAGTCGCATTCGAGATCTCTGGCGACACCTATCGGCACATCTATGTCGTTGATTTTATCGCCGGGAAGGCCGGTAGGGGCATCGCGATAGAGGTCAATCCGGGCCGGCAGGCCTATGTGAGCGGCGGGCCGTTTGTTTACGATGGGATGACTGTCAGCTTTCGCTGCGCATCTTGGGACGGGATGGCCTTCGCGCTCACACCGGTCACGCCTCAGCTTCACGGTTTCGAGCCTTGGTTCGATCGGTGGGTGAATCTTGACGAGCAATCCCCTGTCGTTGGCGGCCATCATTCGGGCGGGATTCACAGCGCCGTTCTGGGCGAGCGACATCTGGAGGTCGACTTCGGGACGGCACCGATCGACGCGCTCACCGGCCTTTTGAAAATCTTCGCCGAAAATGGCGTGCGTGAAGTGAAGGTTGCAAGTTCGAAGACGCCCGAGCCGTGCGACTAACAAAGCGTAACCTGCCTATAGACTCGCCCCCCCATCCCTGCTACATCGCGCCAGTCTCGCAGCCCCGGATTCGTTCCGGGGCGCTTGATTATTGAACTCGGGGACCTTCGGGGCCCTTTACACACAGACAGGCGGGGCAACCTGCCGCAAGCTAACGGAAGACAGAAAGCATGGCACTCAAGTCGTATAAGCCGACGACGCCGGGCCAGCGTGGGCTGGTTCTGATCGACCGTTCGGAGCTTTGGAAAGGCCGTCCGGTCAAAGCCCTCACTGAGGGCCTGATCAAGACCGGTGGCCGGAACAATACCGGGCGCGTCACGATGTGGCACAAGGGTGGCGGCGCCAAGCGTCTCTACCGCGTCGTTGATTTCAAGCGTCGCAAGTTCGACGTCCCGGCGGTCGTCGAGCGGATCGAATACGATCCGAACCGTACCGCCTTCATCGCGCTGATCAAGTACCAGGACGGCGAACTCGCCTACATCCTGGCGCCGCAGCGTCTCGCCGTCGGCGACACCGTTTTCTCGGGTCCGAAGCACGACATCAAGCCGGGCAACGCGATGCCGTTCTCGGGCATGCCGATCGGCACGATCGTGCACAACGTCGAGCTGAAGCCGGGCAAGGGCGGTCAGCTGGCCCGTGCGGCCGGCACCTACGCTCAGTTCGTCGGCCGTGACGGCGGCTATGCCCAGATCCGCCTGTCCTCGGGCGAGCTGCGCATCGTGCGTCAGGAATGCATGGCCACCATCGGTGCCGTGTCGAACGCCGACCACTCGAACCAGAACTTCGGTAAAGCTGGTCGTATGCGCCACAAGGGCGTGCGTCCGACCGTCCGCGGCGTCGCGATGAACCCGATCGATCACCCGCATGGCGGTGGTGAAGGCCGGACCTCGGGTGGCCGTACCCCGGTGACCCCGTGGGGCAAGGACACCAAGGGCAAGAAGACTCGCTCGAACAAGAAGACGGACAAGTACATTCTCCGTTCGCGCAACGCCAAGAAGGGTCGCTAACACATGGCACGTTCTATCTGGAAAGGCCCCTTCGTCGACGCCTATCTGCTGAAGAAGGCGGAGAAGGCGAAAGCTTCGGGCAAATCCGACGTGATCAAGATCTGGTCGCGCCGCTCCACCATCCTGCCGCAGTTCGTTGGTCTGACCTTCGGCGTCTACAACGGCCAGAAGCACATCCCGGTCAACGTGACCGAGGAAATGATCGGCCAGAAGTTCGGTGAATATTCGCCGACCCGGACCTATTACGGTCACGCCGCCGACAAGAAAGCCAAGAGGAAGTAAGAGCCATGGGTAAGGAAAACAATCCGCGCCGCGTGGCGGAAAACGAGGCTTTCGCCAAGGCGAAGATGCTGCGCACCTCGCCGCAGAAGCTGAACCTCGTCGCTGCGATGATCCGTGGCAAGAAGGTCGAGAAGGCGCTTGCCGATCTCACCTTCTCGAAGCGCCGCATCGCCGGTGAGGTGAAGAAGTGCCTGCAGTCGGCCATCGCCAATGCCGAGAACAACCATGGCCTCGACGTCGACACCCTGGTCGTCGCCGAAGCCTGGGTCGGCAAGAACCTGGTCATGAAACGCGGCCGTCCGCGCGCCCGTGGTCGTTTCGGCAAGATCATGAAGCCGTTTTCGGAAATCACCATCAAGGTGCGTCAGATCGAGGAGCGTGCGTAATGGGACAGAAGGTCAACCCGATCGGGATGCGCCTCCAGGTCAACCGCACCTGGGACAGCCGCTGGTTCGCCGAGTCGAAAGACTATGGTGACATGCTGCTCGAAGACCTGAAGATGCGCGACTTCATCCATGAAGAAGCGAAGCAGGCCGGCATCAGCCGCGTGATCATCGAGCGTCCGCACAAGAAGTGCCGCGTGACCATTCACGCTGCGCGTCCGGGCGTCATCATCGGCAAGAAGGGCGCGGACATCGAAGTCCTGCGCAAGAAGCTGGCGAACTTCACGAAGTCGGAACTGCACCTCAACATCGTCGAGGTCCGCAAGCCCGAACTCGACGCCCAGCTGGTGGCCGAATCGATCGCGCAGCAGCTCGAGCGCCGCGTGTCCTTCCGTCGTGCGATGAAGCGCGCCGTGCAGAACGCGATGCGCATGGGCGCCCTCGGCATCCGGGTGAACGTTGCCGGCCGTCTCGGCGGCGCGGAAATCGCCCGTACCGAATGGTACCGTGAAGGTCGCGTGCCGCTGCACACCCTGCGTGCCGACATCGACTATGCGCTGTCCGAAGCGTCGACCCCCTACGGGATCATCGGCGTGAAGGTCTGGATCTTCAAAGGCGAGATCATGGAACATGATCCGCAAGCACGCGACCGCAAGGCCGCCGAGGCCCAGGAAGGCCCGGCGCCGCGTGGCCCGCGTCGCGACGCACGTTGAGGGGTATGAGAGATGCTGCAACCGAAACGGACGAAGTTCCGCAAACAGCACAAGGGCCGTATTCACGGTGAAGCTAAGGGCGGCTTCAACCTGAACTTCGGGTCCTTTGCGCTGAAGGCCACCGAGCCGGAGCGTGTGACCGCGCGCCAGATCGAAGCCGCGCGTCGTGCGATCACCCGTCACATGAAGCGTCAGGGCCGGGTCTGGATCCGCGTGTTCCCGGATGTGCCGGTGTCGTCGAAGCCCACCGAAGTCCGTATGGGTAAAGGTAAGGGCTCGGTCGATTACTGGGCGGCCAAGGTGAAGCCGGGCCGGATCATGTTCGAGATCGACGGCGTGTCGGAAGTGGTTGCGCGCGAGGCCCTGCGCCTTGGCGCCAACAAGCTGCCGGTGCTGACCCGCATCGTGGCGCGCGAAGACTGGTAATCCGGTCTTCAGGCGAAAAGTTCAGGCCCCCCGAGCGAATCGGGGGGCCTTTTCATTTGTCGCGACGGGCGGGGCAGGGGCCCGGCCCCGCGCCACGGGGATGCCGGGGCGAAGCCACAAATGCGAAAACCCGCGACGAATCGCGGGCGAGGCAACAAAAGTTGCCACCTGGGCTGGGTTTCAGGCTGGGAAGGTTGGCTGCCCTCCGTGGATTCGAACCACGCTTACCTGAGTCAGAATCAGGCGTCCTGCCGCTAGACGAGAGGGCAACAGGGAGAAAGCGCTTCGCCGCGAACGGCTTCTGCCTTCTTGCGTGGCCCAAGTAAGGGGTTGTGCGGCCGGCGTCAACCGGGAAATTGCATTTTGTCGCGCTTCCGTGAAAGGGCGGCATTTGTCATTGCCAGACTGGGGCTCTGGTGCTATAGGCCGCGGGTCCGGCACGCCGGGCAGACATAACCCACCAGGATCAGGGTCACCCAAGGGGCCCTCTGGTGCCAGAAAAGGATCGTGGCATGAAAGCCCAAGAACTCAAGGCGAAGACGCCTGATGAGCTCCGCGATGCGCTGATCGCGCTGAAGAAGGAAGCCTTCAACCTCCGCTTCCAGCAGGCCACCGGCCAGCTCGAGAACACCGCCCGCATGCGCTCCGTCCGTCGTGACGTTGCCCGCATCCAGACGGTGCTGACCGCCAAAGCCGCTGAAGCCGCGAAGTAAGGAGTCTTCCGATGCCCAAACGTATCCTGCAAGGCGTCGTCACCTCGGACAAGAACGACCAGACGGTCACTGTCCTCGTGGAACGCCGCTTCAAGCACCCGCTTTTCCAGAAGACGGTGCGGAAGTCGAAGAAATACCGCGCCCATGACGCGGAGAACACTTTCAAGACCGGTGACACCGTTCGCATCGAAGAGTGCGCGCCGATCTCGAAAACGAAACGCTGGAGGGTTGTCGTCGAGGCCTGACATCCGTCAGGTCCCGGCGATAAACGTTCAGTTTATCGAAACCCTGGGGCTCGTCCCCACAGGTCGGGAGTAACCAAATGATCCAGATGCAGACCAATCTGGATGTCGCTGACAACTCCGGCGCACGCCGAGTTCAGTGCATCAAGGTCCTGGGCGGCTCGCATCGCCGCTACGCATCCGTGGGCGACATCATCGTGGTGTCGGTCAAGGAGGCGATTCCGAAGGGCCGCGTGAAGAAGGGGGACGTCCGCAAGGCCGTCGTCGTTCGCACCGCCAAGGAAGTCCGTCGCGAAGATGGCACCGCCATCCGCTTCGACCGCAACGCCGCCGTCATCCTGAACAACCAGGGCGAACCGGTCGGCACCCGTATCTTCGGGCCGGTCGTTCGTGAACTGCGCGCGAAGAACTTCATGAAGATCATCTCGCTCGCTCCGGAGGTGCTGTGATGGCTGCGAAGCTCCGCAAAGGCGACAAGGTCGTCGTTCTCGCCGGCAAGGACAAAGGCAAACAGGGTGAAATCACCACTGTCATGCCGAAGGACAACAAGGCCGTCGTCGAAGGCGTGAACATGGCGATCCGCCATACCCGCCAGACCCAGACCTCGCAGGGTGGCCGCATCTCGAAGGCGATGCCGATCGACCTGTCGAACCTCGCGCTCGTCGATGCCAACGGCAAGGCGACCCGCGTCGGCTTCCGCGTGGAAGGCGAGAACAAGGTCCGTTACGCCAAGACCACCGGGGAGGCGATCTGATGCTCGACCAGGCAACCTACACGCCCCGCCTGAAGACGCTGTACCGGGAAACCATCCGTCCGGCGCTGAAGGAAGAGTTTGGCTTCAAGAACGACATGCAGATCCCGCGTCTGGACAAGATCGTCCTGAACATGGGTGTCGGCGAAGCCGTCAAGGACACCAAGAAGGTCAAGCAGGCCGCCGAAGAGCTGACGCTCATCGCCGGTCAGAAGGCCGTCATCACCCACGCCAAGAAGTCGGTCGCCGGCTTCCGCGTTCGTGAAGAGATGCCGCTCGGCTGCAAGGTGACCCTGCGCGGTGACCGCATGTATGAATTTTTCGACCGCCTGATCAACGTGGCCCTGCCGCGCGTCCGCGACTTCCGCGGCGTGAAGGGCTCTTCGTTCGATGGCCGTGGCAACTACGCGATGGGGCTCAAAGAGCAGATCGTGTTCCCCGAAATCGACTTCGACAAGGTCGACGAGGTGCTCGGCATGGACATCATCATCTGCACCACCTCGAGCGTGGATGCGGAAGCGAAGGCGCTGTTGAAGCATTTCAACATGCCGTTCAACAGCTGATCGCCGGAGAGAATTTATGGCCAAGAAATCCATGGTTGAACGCGAAGTGAAGCGCGCGAAGCTGGTGAAGCAATACGCCACCAAGCGCGCCTCGCTGAAAGCGATCATCGAAGACCAGTCCAAGCCGATGGAAGACCGCTTCAAGGCGACCCTGAAGCTCGCGGAACTGCCGCGCAACTCGTCGGCGACCCGGCTGCACAACCGTTGCCAGCTGACCGGTCGTCCGCATGCTTACTACCGTAAGCTCAAACTCTCGCGGATCATGCTCCGTGACCTGGCCTCGTTCGGCCAGATCCCGGGCATGGTGAAGTCGAGCTGGTAAGGGAGAGACGGGAATGTCTGTGAACGATCCTCTCGGCGATATGCTGACCCGCATCCGCAACGCGCAAATGCGCGGCAAGTCCACCGTGCGCACCCCCGCGTCCAAGCTGCGTGCTTGGGTGCTCGACGTGCTGGCGGCGGAAGGCTACATCCGTGGCTACGAGAAGAAGGACGGCACGCAGGGCCTGCCGGAACTCGAGATCTCGCTCAAGTATTTCGAGGGCACCCCGGTGATCCGCGAGCTGAAGCGCGTCTCGACCCCCGGCCGTCGCGTGTACGCTTCGGTCAAGGAGATCCCGACGGTCCGTCAGGGCCTGGGCATCTCGATCGTCTCCACGCCCAAGGGCGTCATGACGGACGCGGCCGCGCGCACTGCCAACGTTGGCGGTGAAGTGCTCTGCACCGTGTTCTAAGGAGGGAAGCATGTCTCGTATTGGTAAAAAACCGGTCGAGCTGCCTGCTGGCACCACTGCCAAGCTGGACGGTCAGACCATCGAAGTGAAGGGCCCGAAAGGGACCCGCAGCTTCACCGCCACCGACGACGTGACCCTCACGCTCGAGGGCAACACCGTCAAGGTCACTCCGCGTGGCACGTCCAAACGGGCGCGTCAGCAGTGGGGCATGGCCCGCTCGATGATCGAGAACCTCGGCGTCGGCGTCACCACCGGCTTCAAGAAAGAGCTCGAAATCCAGGGCGTGGGTTACCGCGCCGCGATGCAGGGCAAGGTTCTGAAGCTCTCGCTCGGCTATTCGCACGAAGTGAACTTCGAGGTGCCCGAAGGCGTGACCGTCACGTCGGCGAAGCCCACCGAAATCACCGTCGAGGGCATCGACCAGCAGCTGGTCGGTCAGGTCGCGGCGAACATCCGCGAGTGGCGGCAGCCGGAGCCCTACAAGGGCAAGGGCATTCGCTACAAGGGCGAGTACATCTTCCGCAAGGAAGGCAAGAAGAAGTAAGGGTGGCGAAAATGGCGAACAACAAACGCGATCTGTTCCTCAAGCGCCGCCTGCGCGTGCGGAACAAGCTTCGTGCGATGGCCAACGGGCGTCTGCGCCTCTCGGTCTATCGCTCCTCGAAGAACATCAGCGTCCAGCTGATCGACGACGTCAAGGGCGTGACCCTTGCCTCGGCCTCGACGCTCGAAAAAGAGCTCGGCGTCGTCGGCAAGAACAACGTCGAAGCGGCGGCGAAGATCGGTTCGGCGATTGCCGAGCGCGCGAAGGCGGCGGGTGTCGAAGAATGCTACTTCGACCGTGGCGGCTTCCTCTTCCACGGGAAGATCAAGGCGCTTGCCGATGCAGCCCGCGAAGGCGGTCTGAAGTTCTGATCCGGTGGGGGACGTCCGCGTCCCCCCGATGATCCGGGAACGGCCCGGCGGCATGCCGCCTCGGGCCGCTCACCAGGATTGGAGACCACGGCGTGTGCGCACGCCATCACCAAAAGGAATGCCTCATGGCAGAACGTGAACATCGCCGGGACCGCCGCGCCGAGCGCGAGGAAACCCCGGAATTCGCCGATCGCCTGGTTGCGATCAACCGCGTGTCGAAGACGGTGAAGGGCGGCAAGCGCTTCGGTTTCGCCGCGCTCGTGGTGGTCGGTGACCAGCGCGGCCGCGTCGGCTTCGGCAAGGGCAAGGCCAAGGAAGTTCCGGAAGCGATCCGCAAGGCGACCGAGCAGGCGAAGCGCTCGCTCGTCCGCGTTCCGCTGCGCGACGGCCGCACGCTGCACCACGACGTCGAGGGCCGTCACGGCGCTGGCAAGGTGGTGATGCGGACCGCCGTTGCCGGTACCGGGATCATCGCCGGCGGCCCGATGCGTGCCGTCTTTGAGATGCTGGGCGTGCAGGACGTGGTTGCGAAGTCGATCGGCTCGCAGAACCCGTACAACATGATCCGGGCCACGCTCGACGGCCTGAAGAAGGAAGCCTCGCCCCGTCACGTCGCGGCCCGCCGCGGCAAGAAGGTGGCGGACATCCTCGCCAAGCCCGAAGCCGACGCTTCGGCCGAAGCCTGAGGAGACTGACCGATGACGAAGAAAACCATCGTCGTGCAGCAGGTGGCCTCGGCCGCCCGCCGTCCCGCGATCCAGACCGCGACCCTGAAGGGCCTCGGCCTGAACAAGGTCCGCCGCACCCGCGAGCTGGAAGATACCCCGGCCGTCCGCGGCATGGTCAACAAGATCTCGCATCTTGTGAAGATCATCGAAGAGCGCGGCTGAGCGCCCTTCGCGACTGACAAGAAGCGCCCCGGCCTGGCCGGGGCGTTTTTCATTGGAACCTGCCCGCACGACGAAGGAGACGGCGATGGACATGGCACAACAGAAGGCGGAGACGCTGCGGACCTTCCGCGAGATCGCCGCGATGGAACCGCTGCCCGAACGTGGCCGCGTCGCGTTCCAGTTCGTCGCCGAGGACCCGCGCGCCGACTGGGACGGCTTCGGCGAGGCGGTCGAGGGCATGGGCTATGAGGCCGAGGGCTTCGAGGCGGTGGAGGAAGACGAGGACGATTGCCTCGAGATCACCACGCCCGAGATGGCCCTGACGGCCGAGGGGCTCTGGGCCGAGGAAGAAAAGTTGACGCTGCTCGCCGCGGTCTACGGCTTCATCCCCGACGGCTGGGGATTCGTCGGCGCCTGAAGGGCGCCCCCAAGATGAGTTTGCGCGATGAGTGAGGACATCGAGGGTGCGCCGGTTGACGAGCGCATTTGCAAGCTGTGCAGGTTTGCCCGGAGACTCTTCCTGCTGGCCTGGCTCCACTCCGCGGCTTTCGCAGCCGTAAGCGTTTCGCTGGGAGGGACGACGGGCCTCGGCAAGGTTGTCGGTGACCAGTACTTTCTGGGGGACCACTGGCGGTATAGGCCGGTTTCGAAGGCTGTCTACGAGTTGATGGCGGTCTATGAGCGCATTGCCTTGGTGGTCTTCATTCTCGGCTTTGCCGCGATCATGCTTCATAATGTGCTGCGGCAGTGCAAGGACGTCCCGAAGCGTTGGGAGGTCTGGTGAGGCCCGATCAACCGGCTTGACCGGCGCGCCCCATCCCCGCTATACGCCCCCGGTGGCCCGCTTCGGGTCCAGACTCAACAAGAAACGCCGTGTGCCCTCTTCTGTCGCTTGCGAGGGGGTTTCCGGCAAAGGAGAAGCGACATGAAACTCAACGAACTCCGCGACAACGCGGGCGCCGCGAAGAAATCCAAGCGCGTTGCGCGCGGCCCGGGCTCGGGCAAGGGCAAGACCGCCGGCCGTGGTATCAAGGGCCAGAAGTCGCGTTCGGGCGTCGCGCTCGGCGGCTATGAAGGCGGCCAGATGCCGCTCTACCGGCGTCTGCCGAAGCGCGGCTTCACCAAGCCGAACCGCCTCGACTTCGCCGTCGTCAACCTCGGCCTGATCGAGAAGTTCATCTCGGAAGGCAAGATCGACGCCTCGGTCGAGATCACCGAAGACGTGCTGATCGCTTCGGGCCTCGTGCGCCGCAAGCTCGACGGCATCCGGGTTCTGGCCAAGGGCGAGATCACCTCGAAGGTCACGCTGACCGTGACCGGCGCCTCGAAGCCGGCGATCGAAGCCGTCGAGAAGGCCGGTGGCAAGCTGACCGTTGCCGCGCCCGCCGCTGAATAAGCGGTTGTCGGCGGGCTCCGGCCCGCTTACATAAGGCAACAGTTTTCCAGGCGCCGCCGACCGGGAGACCGTCGCGCGGCGCCTTTCGCATGAAAGAGACTGCATATGGCTTCTGCTGCAGAGCAAATGGCGGCGAACCTCAGCTGGGAGGCCCTCGGCAAGGCCACCGAGCTGCGGCAGCGCATCTACTTCACCATCGGCCTCCTCATCATCTACCGGCTCGGCACCTACATCCCGGTGCCCGGCATTGATGCGACTGCGCTGCGCGAGTTCATGGACAAGGCGGGCTCGGGCATCGGCGGCATGCTGTCGATGTTCACCGGCGGCGCGCTTGGCCGCATGGGCATCTTCGCGCTCGGCATCATGCCCTATATCTCGGCCTCGATCATCGTGCAGCTGCTGACCGCCCTCGTGCCGTCGCTCGAGCAGATGAAGAAGGAAGGCGAGCAGGGCCGCAAGAAGATCAACCAGATCACCCGCTATGCGACGGTGGGGCTTGCCACCTTCCAGGCCTGGGGGCTGGCGGTCAGCCTCGAGAAGGGCGACCTTGCCCATACCCCGGGCTTCTTCTTCCTCGCCTCGGTGGTGGTGACGCTGGTCGGCGGCACGATGTTCCTGATGTGGCTGGGCGAGCAGATCACCTCGCGCGGCATCGGCAACGGCGTCTCGCTGATCATCTTTGTCGGCATCGTCGCAAACATCCCGGCGGCGCTTGCGCGCTTCCTCGAGCAGGGCCGGACCGGTGCCGTCTCGCCCCCGGTGATCCTTGGCGTGATGGTGATGGTGCTCGTGGTGATCGCCTTCGTGGTGTTCATGGAGCGCGCGCTGCGCAAGATCCATATCCAGTATCCCCGTCGTCAGGTGGGCATGAAGATCTATGACGGCGGCTCGTCGCATCTGCCGATCAAGGTGAACCCGGCGGGCGTGATCCCGGCGATCTTCGCCTCGTCGCTGCTGCTGCTGCCGACCACGATCTCGACCTTCTCGGGCAGCCAGACCGGCCCGATCATGTCGACGATCCTCGCCTATTTCGGCCCCGGCCAGCCGCTCTACCTCGCGTTCTTCACCGCGATGATCGTCTTCTTCGCCTATTTCTACACCGCGAACGTGGCGTTCAAGTCGGACGAGGTTGCCGACAACCTGAAGAACCAGGGCGGCTTCATCCCGGGCATCCGGCCCGGCAAGAAGACCGAGGAATATCTCGATTACGTCGTGGCACGCGTGCTGGTGATCGGCTCGGCCTATCTCGCCGCCGTCTGCCTGCTGCCCGAGATCCTGCGCTCGCAACTGTCGATCCCGTTCTACTTCGGCGGCACCTCGGTGCTGATCGTGGTCTCGGTGACGATGGACACGATCAATCAGGTCCAGTCGCACCTGCTGGCGCACCAGTACGAGGGGCTGATCGAACGTTCGCAATTGCGCGGCAAGAAAAAGTCGGGCCGGAAGGCGCCCGCACGCCGCTGATCTACCGGGGGAAGTGACATGACCAACATCATCCTGCTGGGGCCGCCCGGCGCAGGCAAGGGCACGCAGGCGCGCAAGCTGGTGGAGGAGCGCGGCATGGTGCAGCTGTCGACCGGCGACATGCTGCGCGAGGCCAAGACCTCGGGGACCGAGATGGGCCGCCGCGTCGCCGAGGTGATGGACCGCGGCCAGCTGGTGACCGACGAGATCGTCATCGGCCTGATCGAGGAGAAGCTGAACACGGTGCAGGCCTCGGGCTTCATCTTCGACGGCTTCCCGCGCACGCTGGCGCAGGCCGATGCGCTTGGCGAGCTGCTGGCGAAGAACGGCCAGACCCTTGATGCGGTGATCGAGATGCGCGTCGACGACGCCGCGCTCGTCGCCCGGATCACCGGCCGCTATACCTGCGGCAATTGCGGCGAGGTCTATCACGACGAGACCAAGCCGACGAAGGTTGCGGGGGTGTGCGACGTCTGTGGCAGCCACGACATGAAGCGGCGCGCCGACGACAACGAGGACAGCCTCAAGACCCGGCTGATGGAATATTACAAGAAGACCTCGCCGCTGATCGGGTACTACTACCACGCGCGCAAGCTCTTCACCGTCGACGGGCTGGCCGAGATCGACGCCGTGGCTGCGGCCGTCGCCGCGATCCTTGACGGCAAGGCAGAGTGACATCTTGACGCTTGACCCGGTAGGCAAAAGCCTCTAGGTCACAGCGTCTCGCAAGAGAATCGCCTGAGTCTTCAGGTGAGGGGCCCGGAGCAAGAGGTTTCGGGCCTTGTTGTGAAAAAAGGTTCTGGCGCTACGGAACCGCAACGAAGGGATCCACGCTTTGGCACGTATTGCTGGCGTCAACATTCCGACCGGGAAACGCGTCCCGATCGCTCTTCAGTACATCCACGGCATCGGCCCGATGTTCGCCACCAAGATCGTCGAGGCCGTCGGCATCGATCCGACCCGCCGCGTGAACGATCTGACCGACGCCGAAGTGCTCGCCATCCGCGAATACATCGACGCCAACCTCACGGTCGAGGGCGACCTGCGCCGTGAAGTGTCGATGAACATCAAGCGTCTGATGGACCTCGGCTGCTACCGCGGCCTGCGTCACCGCAAGAACCTTCCGGTTCGCGGCCAGCGCACCCACACCAACGCTCGTACCCGCAAGGGCCCGGCCAAGCCGATCGCCGGCAAGAAGAAGTAAGGGGAGGCTGAGACAATGGCTCGCGACAAGACCCGCGTTAAGCGCAAAGAGCGCAAGAACATCGCCGCTGGCGTTGTTCACGTGAACTCCTCGTTCAACAACACCAAGATCCTGATCTCGGACGTGCAGGGCAACGCCATCTCGTGGTCGTCCTCGGGCACCATGGGCTTCAAGGGGTCGCGGAAATCGACCCCCTACGCCGCCCAGATGGCCGCCGAAGACGCTGCCAAGAAGGCGCAGGACCACGGTCTGAAGACCGTCGACGTCGAAGTGCAGGGCCCCGGTTCGGGCCGTGAGTCGGCGCTGCGCGCGCTGGCCGCCGTCGGCCTCACGATCACCTCGATCCGTGACGTGACCCCGATCGCGCACAACGGCTGCCGCCCGCCGAAGCGTCGCCGCGTCTGATCTGATTATTACCGATCGGGCCGTGCGGGGGATCCCCGTGCGGCCCGGTCGCTTACGTTTTTAACCTCGGGCGTTCCGCGCTTACGGACATGGGCACGGGACAGGTATGGAGGCAGAACGCATGATCCACAAGAATTGGGCCGAACTCATCAAGCCGACGCAGCTTGAAGTCAAGCCGGGCAACGACCCGCAGCGTCAGGCGACGGTGATCGCCGAACCGCTGGAGCGTGGCTTTGGCCTCACGCTCGGCAACGCGCTGCGGCGTGTGCTGATGTCGTCGCTGCAGGGCGCCGCGATCACCTCGGTGCAGATCGACAACGTGCTGCACGAGTTCTCTTCGGTCGCCGGCGTGCGCGAAGATGTCACCGACATCATCCTGAACCTGAAGGGCGTTTCGCTCAAGATGGACGTCGAGGGGCCGAAGCGGCTGTCGATCTCGGCGAAGGGGCCGGGCGTCGTCACCGGCGGTGACATCTCGGAATCGGCCGGCATCGAGGTCTTGAACAAGGACCACGTGATCTGCCACCTCGACGATGGCGCCGACCTGTTCATGGAACTCACCGTGAACACCGGCAAGGGCTATGTCGCGGCCGACAAGAACAAGCCGGAAGATGCGCCGATCGGCCTGATCGCGATCGACGCGATCTATTCGCCGGTGAAGAAGGTCGCCTACGAAGTCCAGCCCACCCGCGAGGGCCAGGTGCTCGACTACGACAAGCTGACGATGAAGATCGAGACGAACGGCGCGCTGACCCCCGAGGACGCCGTGGCCTATGCCGCGCGCATCCTGCAGGACCAGCTGAGCATCTTCGTCAACTTCGAGGAACCGGAATCGGCCTCGAAGCAGGACGCGGAAGACGGGCTCGAGTTCAACCCGCTGCTGCTCAAGAAGGTCGACGAGCTGGAGCTGTCGGTCCGTTCGGCGAACTGCCTGAAGAACGACAACATCGTCTACATCGGCGATCTGATCCAGAAGACCGAAGCCGAGATGCTGCGCACCCCGAACTTCGGCCGCAAGTCGCTGAACGAGATCAAGGAAGTGCTCTCGGGCATGGGCCTGCACCTCGGCATGGAAGTCGAGGACTGGCCGCCGGAGAACATCGAGGACCTGGCGAAGCGCTTCGAGGACCAGTTCTGAGCGCTGCCGCTTGACTCTTCCGGGGGGCGTGGATTACACGCCCCCCATTCAATGCCCGGGGTGCCGGGGAAAACATGGGCATGATGCCCCAACGACGCACCGTCCAACGCAGGCGGCGCAACACAAAGCAAAACGCAATTTCGGAGAAGACCCATGCGTCACGCCCGCGGCTATCGCCGTCTGAACCGCACCGCCGAACACCGCAAAGCGCTGTTCGCCAACATGTCGGGCTCGCTGATCGAGCACGAACAGATCAAGACCACCCTGCCGAAGGCGAAGGAACTGCACCCGGTCGTCGAGAAGCTGATCACCCTCGCCAAGCGCGGTGATCTGCACGCCCGTCGCCAGGCCGCGGCCATGCTGAAGGAAGACAAGGACGTCGCGAAGCTGTTCGACGTTCTCGCCGCGCGCTACAAGGACCGTCAGGGCGGCTACACCCGCGTCCTGAAGGCCGGCTTCCGCTATGGCGACATGGCGCCGATGGCGATCATCGAATTCGTCGACCGTGACCACTCGGCCAAGGGCGCTGCCGACAAGGCCCGCCTCGAGGCCGAAGAGGCCGCCGAAGACTGATCCTTTCCCGCGAGGGAAGGCCGGAAATCCCGCCCCTTGGGCGGGATTTTTTGTTTCCGGGCAATCATGTTGATCGGCGCGATGGCCCCTCAAAGTTGATCGGCCGGATACAATTCCCAGTTGATTCTTTTGCCGCGCGCCTGTCTAAAAAGACATGTCCATTCATGTCGACATCAACAAATGCCTTGCCGAGCTTGGCCGTCTCGCACCGGACGGCTATTTCGTCGGCCTGCATATCCGCTTCGCCGCCCCGATCATGCAGTTCCAGACCTATCCCGAGGCCTGGAGCGAGCATTACACGCGCGAAGCCTATGCGCTGCGTGACCCGACCATCGCCTGGGGCTTCTCGACCGAGGGCGCCTCGCGCTGGAGCGAGTTCACCCTGCCGGACCCGTTCAACATTCTCGGAGAGGCGCGGAAATTCGGCCTGAACTACGGGCTGACCGTCTCTTGCGGACCGATCAGCTCGCGCACGATCGCGAGCTTCACCCGCCGCGACCGGGAATTCACCAATGACGAGATTGTCGCGATCTCGCACCAGATCCGGCGACTGCATGACATTACACAGCCGCCGGAGAGCCTGACGAAGGCTCAGATCGAGGCCCTGCGGTGTATCGCTGCAGGGGACCGACATGCCGCTGCCGCTGCAAAACTCGGAATCTCGGAAAGCGCGCTCAAGGCCCGGCTCCTGTCTGCTCGGGAACGGCTGATGGCGCGCACCACTGCCGAAACCATTCAGAGAGCGAAGGAGTACCGGCTGCTGTAGGTCCCTTTGCAACGGTCCGCCCCGGGCATAGCTGCCAACCCGGAGAAAGACCATGCAGACCACTACCCTGTCCTTTGCCAACATGCACAATTACGGCGAGCTTTTCGCAAACCTGTTTCGCGCACGGCGGCAAAGCTTCATCGTCCAGAAGAACTGGGACCTGCCCGAAGAGATGGGCATGGAGTTCGACCAGTACGACACCCCGCAAAGCCGCTGGATCGCGATCCACGACTTCGGCCACGTGCTGGCCGGTATGCGGCTGACGCCGACCACGGCGCGCTGCGGCATCTACAGCTACATGATCCGCGACGCGCAAAAGGGGCTGCTCGGCGGCTCCATCCCCTCCGATCTGCTCTTCGACGAGGCGCCCGTCTCGCCGCAGATCTGGGAGAGCACGCGGGTGTTCGTCTCGCACGACATCCCGCAGAGCCTGCGCCGCAAGGTGCATTTCCGCCTCGCCGAAACGATGACCAGTGCCGCGCGTGAACTGGGCGCGACGAAGCTGATCGCGCTGACCGCGGCGAACTGGCCGCGCTGGTACGGGCGCTGCGGCCTTGCCGCCGAAGCGATCGGCCGGCCGATGTTCATCGACGACGGCGATTATCAGTGCGTCTCGATCGACCTGAGCGGCAAGATGCACTGAGCGGCTCCGATGCGGGGGCGGGCCTTCGGGCCCGCTCCGATCCGGCCCCCCTTCCGTCCCCGGCCCGGGGGCGATACTGTGGGCCACCATGTCCGACCTTTTCGACAGCCCCTCCCAGGAGCCCGCGCGCGAGGCGCCGCGCCCGCTCGCGGACAAGATCCGTCCGCAACACCTCTCTGAGGTGATCGGGCAGGAGCATGTGCTTGGCCCCGAGGCGCCGCTTGGCGCGATGCTGGCGGCGGGATCGCTGTCGTCGATCATCCTGTGGGGCCCGCCCGGCGTCGGCAAGACGACGATCGCCCGGCTTCTGGCGTCCGAAACCGACCGCGCCTTCGTGCAGATCTCGGCGATCTTCACCGGCGTGCCGGAGCTGCGCAAGGTGTTCGAGACGGCAAAGCTGCGCTTCTCGCAGGGCAAGGGCACGCTGCTCTTCGTCGACGAGATCCACCGCTTCAACAAGGCGCAGCAGGACAGTTTCCTGCCCTACATGGAGGATGGCACCATCCTTCTGGTGGGCGCCACCACCGAGAACCCGAGCTTCGAGCTGAACGCCGCCGTGCTGTCGCGCGCGCAGGTGCTGATCCTCGAGCGGCTGAGCCTGGCAAGCCTCGAGCGCCTCGCGCAGCGCGCCGAGAAGGCGCTCGGCCGGGCGCTGCCGCTCAAGGCACCGGCGCGCGAGGCGCTGCTCGAGATGGCCGATGGCGACGGGCGGGCGCTGTTGAACCTGATCGAGCAGGTGATGGCCTGGAAGATCGCGGCGCCGCTTGACACCGAGGCGCTGTCGGCGCGGCTGATGCGGCGGGCGGCGAAATACGACAAGTCGGGCGACGAGCATTACAACCTGATCTCGGCGCTGCACAAATCGGTGCGGGGGTCCGATCCGGATGCGGCGCTCTACTGGTATGCGCGGATGCTCGAGGGCGGCGAGGACCCGCGCTATCTTGCCCGGCGGCTGGTGCGGATGGCGGTCGAGGATATCGCCCTTGCCGATCCGCAGGCGCAGACCGTGTGCCTGCACGCCTGGGAAACCTACGAGCGCCTCGGCTCGCCCGAGGGCGAGCTCGCGCTTGCCCAGGCGGTGATCTATCTTGCGCTCGCACCGAAATCGAACGCCGGCTACATCGCCTACAAGGCGGCGCGGGCGGCGGCGAAGAAGACAGGTTCGGAACCGCCGCCGCGCCACATCCTGAACGCGCCGACGCGGCTGATGGAAGAACAGGGCTTCGGCGCCGGCTATCAATACGACCACGACGCCGAGGACGGCTTCTCGGGGCAGAACTACTTCCCCGAGACGATGAAGCGGCCGATCTTCTATGCGCCGGTCGAGCGCGGCTTCGAGCGCGAGCTGAAGAAGCGCGTCGACTGGTTCGCGAAGCTGCGCGACAAGCGCAAAACTTGACATTCCGCCCCCCGGAGGCTTTGAGGGCGGCAAAGGAGAGACCGATGCTGTCCACCGTTTTCCAGGTCGCGCTCGGAGGGGCCATCGGCGCCTCGGCGCGCTACCTCTCGGGCGTGGCGATCCTGCGTTCGTTCGGTCCGCAGACGATTCCGCTCGGGGTGATCTTCGTGAACATCCTCGGCTCCTTCGTCATGGGGGCGCTGGTGACCTTCCTGGGGCAGAAGGAATTGACGCACTGGAACGCCTTTCTCGCGACGGGCATTCTCGGTGGCTTCACCACCTTCTCCTCCTTCTCGCTCGAGGCCTGGACGCTGATCGAGCGGGGCGATGTGGGCCATGCGGCCTTTTATGTGTTTGCCTCCGTGGGCGCGGCGCTGGCCGGTCTGATCTTCGGGGTGCATCTGATGAGATGGGTATTGGCATGAGCGCTGTGCAGACGATCCGGGTGACCGAGGCCGAGGGCGAAAGCCGCCTCGACCGCTGGCTGAAGAAGCACTTCCCGCAGCTGACGCAGGGTGCGATCGAGAAGATGTGCCGCAAGGGCGAGCTGCGCGTCGATGGCGGCCGGGTCAAGGCGAACAGCCGCGTCGCGCCGGGGCAGGAGGTGCGGGTGCCGCCGCTGCCCGACGCCGCCGCGCTGCTGCGCCGCGCCGACGAGCGCCGCGAGGGGCTGCAGATCTCGGATGCCGATGCCGAGATGATCCAGTCCTGCGTGCTGTGGAAAGACGAGCACATCATCGCGCTGAACAAGCCGCCGGGGCTGCCCTCTCAGGGCGGCTCGGGGCAGGGCGACCGGCATGTCGACGGTCTGCTCGATGCGCTGCGCTTCGGCTACAAGGACCGGCCGAAGATGGTGCACCGGCTCGACAAGGACACCTCGGGCGTGCTGCTGATCGCGCGCACCGACCGCATCGCGCGGCATCTGTCCGAGGCCTTCCGGCTGAAGACCACGCGCAAGATCTATTGGGCGGCGGTCGCCGGTGTGCCGAACCCGAAGATGGGCACGGTGCGCTATGGCCTCGTCAAGGCGCCGGGTCATGGCCGCGGCGGCGAGGGCGAGAAGATGATCTGCATCCACCCCTCGAAGGTCGACGCGACCGAGGGGGCGAAACGCGCCACCACCGATTATGCCGTGCTCGATTCGCTCGGCACGCGGGTGAGCTGGGTCGCGCTGGTGCCGATCACCGGCCGCACCCACCAGCTGCGCGCGCACATGGCCGAGATGGGCCATCCGATCATCGGCGACGGCAAATATGGCGGCTCGGGGCAGGAGAACCTGGGCGACGGCTGGGGCGCACAGCTCGGCGGCGAGATCTCGCGCAAGCTGCACCTGCATGCGCGCCAGATCAGCTTCGACCACCCGATCACCAAGAAGCGCATCACCGTGGTCGCGCCCTTGCCCGATCACATGAAGCGCACCTGGAAGACGCTCGGCTGGTACGAGAACGACGTGCCCGCCGACCCGTTCGAGGAGCTTGAATGAAGCTCGTCATCTTCGACGTCGACGGCACGCTCTCGGACAGCGCGGCGCAGATCTGCGCCTCGATGGACTGGGGCTTCTCGCAGCTTGGCCTGCCGGTGCCCTCGCGCGCCGCGACGCTGTCGATTGTCGGGCTGTCGCTGCCCGAGGCGGTGGCGCGGCTGGTGCCCGAGCTGCCCGCGGCGACGCGCGCCGAGATCGTCGAGTTCTACAAGAAAAGCTATCAGGACCGCCGCATCGCGCAGCCGGCGCCGCTGTTTGCCGGCGCGGCCGAGACGCTTGACCGGCTGTCCGGGCGCGAAGACCTGCTGCTGGGCGTGGCGACGGGCAAGTCGCGGCGCGGGCTTGACGCGCTGCTGGCGCATCACGGGCTTGCCGGCACCTTCTTCACCCGGCAGGTGGCGGACGATCACCCCTCGAAGCCGCATCCGTCGATGGTGCTGACGGCGCTCGCCGATGCCGGTGCCGATCCGGCCGAGGCGGTGATGATCGGCGACACCACCTATGACATCGAGATGGGGCGCGCCGCGGGCGTGGCCACCATCGGCGTGCGCTGGGGCTATCACCCGGCCGAGGATCTTGTGGCCGCCGGTGCCGACCGGCTGGTCGGGGATTTCGCCGCGCTCGAGGCGGCGGTGGACGAGCTTCTGGGAGGATGCGCATGAGTGGCTGGGCACCGAAACGGTTCTGGACATCGGCCGAGGTCGCCGAGGCGCCGGGCGGCTTTGCCGTCACCCTCGACGGGCGGCATGTGAAGACCCCGGCGAAGGCGCCGCTCGTCGTGCCGAGCCGGGCGCTCGCCGAGGCGATCGCGCGTGAATGGCAGGCGCAGGACGAGAAGATCGACCCGGCGACGATGCCGGTGACCCGCGGCGCCAATGCCGCGATCGACAAGGTGCGGACCCAGCACGCCGAGGTTGCCGCACTGATCGCCGACTATGGCGGCACCGACCTTCTGTGCTATCGCGCCGAGGCCCCGCGCGAGCTGGTGGCGCGGCAATCCGCGCACTGGGACCCGCTTCTCGACTGGGCCGAGGCGGCGCTTGGCGCGCGGCTGGCGGTGACGCAGGGCGTGGTGCCGGTGGCGCAGCCCGAGGCGACGCTGGCGGCGCTTTCGGCCCGCGTCGCGGCGATGGACGAATGGCAGCTTGCCGCGCTGCATGACCTCGTCGGCCTTACCGGCTCGCTCGTTCTGGGCCTTGCGGTGGCCGAGGGCCGGCTGACGGCGGACGAGGCCTGGACGATCGCGCAGATCGACGAGGCCTGGCAGGCCGAGCAATGGGGCGCCGACGACGAGGCCGCCGCGCATGCCGACCGCAAGCGCGCAGCGCTGCTCGATGCCGAACGATTCTGGCGGATGCGTCACGCGCTTTAGGGCGCGGCACCGCCGGCGGGCCATTCGCGCCCATCTTTCGCTCATGTGCCTGAGTTTTGGGCAGGCGACGCGGCGGCGTCGTTCAACTCCTCTTGACCTTTTTTGATGCTTCGGACCAAACTTGGTCACTGGGGGCGACCCCCAAATAACGTTCCAGACCCCACAGGGGCACTTTTGCCGCCGTCCGCTGGCGGAAACTCAGGAAGAGGTACACATGAAGAAATCGGTATTCTTCGGCACGCTGATGGCGGCCGGTCTGACCGCGGGCATCGCTTCGGCGACCACGCTCGAGGACGTCAAGGCCCGCGGCGTGCTGAACTGCGGCGTGAACACCGGCCTCGTGGGCTTCGCCGCTCCCGATGCCAACGGCAACTGGTCTGGCTTCGACGTCGCGATCTGCAAGGCCGTCGCGGCCGCGGTCCTGGGCGACCCGACGAAGGTCAAATACGTGCCGACCACCGGCCAGACCCGCTTCACCGCGCTGACCTCGGGCGAGGTCGACCTGCTTTCCCGCAACAGCACCTGGACCTTCTCGCGCGATACCGACCTGAAGATGGATTTCGCCGGCGTGAACTACTACGACGGCCAGGGCTTCATGGTGCGCAAGGACAGCGGCATCACCTCCGCCAAGGAGCTCGACGGCGCCTCGGTCTGCATCCAGACCGGCACCACCACCGAGATGAACCTCGCCGACTATTTCAAGGCGAACAACATGACCTATCAGCCGATCGCGGTTGATTCGAACGCCGAAGGCGAACAGCAGTATCTGGCCGGCGCCTGCGACGCCTATACCACCGACGCCTCGGGCCTGGCCGCCACCCGCGCCGCCTATGCCGATCCGGAAAACCACGTCATCCTGCCGGAAATCATCTCGAAGGAACCGCTCGGGCCGGCCGTGCGCCATGGCGACAACCAGTGGGGCGACATCGTGCGCTGGACCCTCTTCGCGCTGATCGCGGCGGAGGAATACGGCATCACCTCGGCCAATATCGACGAGCTCGCCAAGGGCACCGAGAACCCGGAGATCAACCGCATCCTCGGCGTCGACGGCGATCTCGGGCCGATGACCGGTCTCGAGAAGGACTGGGCCGTGAAGGCGATCAAGGCCGGCGGCAACTATGGCGAGATCTTCGCCGCCACCATCGGCGAGTCGACCCCGATCGGTCTCGCCCGTGGTCTGAACGCGCAGTGGACCCAGGGCGGGCTGATGTACGCCCCGCCGTTCCGCTGAGCCAGCACTCGCAAGGGGCGTCGCACCGCGGCGCCCCTCTGCCATGAAAAGCAAACCTGCCGGCGGGGCCTGACCCCACCTCACACGGGCAAAAGCCCGGACACCGGACAGGAACAGGGGATACACCATGACCAGCGCATCCGACGCGCCGGACCGAGGGTTCCGGCTCAGTCAGCTTATCTACGATACCCGCTATCGCTCGCTCACCATCCAGGTCATCGTGCTGATCGTGGTGATGGGGGCGGCGGGCTGGCTCGTCGACAACACGATCCAGAACCTCAGGGTCCTCGGCAAGGATTTCAACTTCGGCTTCCTTGACAACCGTGCGGGCTATGACATTGCGCAGCACCTGATCCCCTACAGCAACGACAGCACCCATGCGCGGGCAATGCTGGTCGGGCTGCTGAACACGATCTGGGTATCGCTGCTTGGCTGCGCCACGGCGACGCTGATCGGCATCTTCGTCGGCGTGCTGCGGCTGTCGAAGAACTGGCTCGTCGCGCGGCTGATGACCGTCTATGTCGAGACCTTCCGCAACGTGCCGGTGCTGCTGTGGATCCTCGTCGCGATGGCGGTGCTGACCGAGATCACGCCGGCGCCGAATGCCTATAAGGTGAACCCGGCGACCGGCGAGGCAAGCACCTCGATGCTGCTCTTCGACTCCGTCGCCTTCACCAACCGCTACACCGCCATTCCTTCGGCAAGCTTCGATCGCTCGCTCGGCGTGATCGACACCGCACTGGCGCCGGTCTCGCTCAACGTGCTGGCGATCATCCTGGTGCTGGCGGGCTCGATCTGGGTGAACCGCAGGCTGCTTGCCCATGCGAAGGTCGTGCAGGACGCCAGCGGCGTCCGGCCGGTGACCTGGTGGAAAAGCCTGCTGATCCTCGCCGGCCCGCTCATCGCGCTGCTGGCGGTGCTCGGCTTCCAGATCCACGGGCCGGTGCTCAAGGGCTTCAACTTCATCGGCGGCACCAATGTGTCGAATGCCTTCGTCGCGCTCTGGGCGGGGCTGTCGCTCTATACCGGCGCCTTCATCGCCGAGATCGTGCGCGCCGGCATCCTCGCGATCTCCAAGGGCCAGACCGAAGCCGCCTTTGCGCTTGGCCTGCGGCCCGGCAGGACGATGCGTCTGGTGATCCTGCCGCAGGCGCTGCGGGTGATCGTGCCGCCGCTGATCTCGCAGTTCCTGAACCTGACGAAGAACTCCTCCCTCGCCATCGCGGTCGGCTACATGGACCTGCGCGGCACGCTCGGCGGTATCACGCTGAACCAGACCGGCCGCGAACTCGAGGCGATCTTGCTGATGATGCTGATCTACCTCGCGATCTCGCTGGTGATCTCGGGGGTGATGAACTTCTACAACCACAAGGTCCGGCTGAAGGAGCGCTGAGATGAGTGAACCGTCGCACAGTGCCGTCTTCGTCCGGAAGACGATGCTTCCCCCCGAACCCGCGCCCGCGCGGCAGACGGGGCTGTCGAAATGGGTGCGCGAGAACCTGTTCTCGGGCTGGCTGAACACGGTGCTCACCCTCGCGGGGATCGCCGTGATCTGGGGCCTTGTCAGCCATTTCTATCCCTGGTTCCGCCATGGCGTGTGGGCCGCAAACTCGCTGCCCGAGTGCCGGCAGATCATCGCCGAGCGCTGGGGCGAGGGCGCGACCGGCGCCTGCTGGGCGGTGATCCGCTCGCGCTGGACGCAGTTCATCTTCGGCTTCTACCCGCCCGAGCTGTTCTGGCGCCCGGTGCTGACCTTCGGGCTGATGCTCGTCGCGGTGGCGCCGGTGCTGTTCACCCAGCTGCCGCGGGGGATGCTGAAATTCTCGGCCGTGTTCCCGCTGCTCGCCATCTGGCTGCTCTGGGGCGGCTCGATCTGGCCGGTGGCGATGATCGCCGCGGGCTTTGCCGCGGGCTTCCTCGTGGCGCGGGTCCTGGCCCGCTGGGGGGCGATCCTCGCGATCTTCGGGGCCGTCGTTGCAGCGGTGCTGTTCTGGCTTTTCGTGCCGGGCCCGGTCGATGAGATCCTCGGCCGGGTTGCGCCGATCGCGCTTGAACCCGTGGCCTCGCGCCAGTTCGGCGGTTTCCTGCTCGCCATCACGCTCGGCGCCGGCGGCATCGCGATGTCGCTGCCGCTCGGCATCCTGCTGGCGCTCGGCCGACAGTCGGACATGTTCCTGATCAAGACCTTCTCGATCATGTTCATCGAGTTCATCCGTGGCGTGCCGCTGATCACGCTGCTGTTCGTGGCCTCGCTTCTGCTGAACTACTTCCTGCCGCCGGGCACCAACTTCGACATCATCTTGCGGGTGATGATCCTCGTCACGCTGTTCTCGGCCGCCTATATCGCCGAGGTGATCCGCGGCGGGCTCGCGGCGCTGCCGCGCGGCCAGTACGAGGCGGCCGATGCGCTCGGCCTCGACTACTGGAAGGCGCAGCGGCTGGTGATCTTGCCGCAGGCGCTGAAGATCTCGATCCCGGGGATCGTCTCGACCTTCATCGGCATGTTCAAGGACACCACGCTCGTCACCTTCGTGGGCCTGTTCGAGCCACTGAAATCCATCCCCGATTCGATCCGCGCCGACATCGCCTGGAAGGGCACCTACTGGGAGCACTTCATCTTCGTCGGCGCCATCTTCTTCATCCTCAACTTCAGCATGTCGCGCTACTCGATGTATCTCGAGCGCAAGCTGAAGCGTGACCATCGCTAAGGAGTTCCCCCATGTCGGAACCGCACATCGAGCGCCCCGTCGACCGCAGCAAGCTGCAGGTCTCGGACGAGGTGGCGATCCAGATCGAGAACATGAACAAGTGGTACGGGGCGTTCCACGTGCTGCGCGACGTCAATCTGACGGTGAACCGGGGCGAGCGGATCGTCATTGCCGGGCCCTCGGGCTCGGGCAAGTCGACGCTGATCCGCTGCATCAACCGGCTCGAGGAACATCAGTCGGGCAAGATCATCGTCGACGGCACCGAGCTGACCTCGGATCTGAAGAACATCGACAAGGTGCGCTCGGAAGTGGGGATGGTGTTCCAGCACTTCAACCTGTTCCCGCATCTGACGATTCTCGAGAACTGCACGCTGGCGCCGATCTGGGTGCGCAAGGTGCCGAAGAAGGAAGCCGAGGAAACGGCGATGCATTTCCTCGAGAAGGTGAAGATCCCCGAGCAGGCGCACAAGTATCCCGGCATGCTCTCGGGCGGGCAGCAGCAGCGCGTGGCGATCGCGCGCTCGCTGTGCATGCGGCCGCGGATCATGCTCTTTGACGAGCCGACCTCGGCGCTTGATCCCGAGATGATCAAGGAGGTGCTCGACACGATGATCGAGCTTGCCGAGGAGGGGATGACGATGCTGTGCGTGACGCATGAGATGGGGTTCGCGCAGGCGGTGGCGAACCGGGTGATCTTCATGGCCGACGGCCAGATCATCGAGCAGAACAACCCTTTCGACTTCTTCAACAACCCGCAGTCGGAGCGGACGAAGCAGTTCCTGAGCCAGATCCTCGGGCATTGAGCCCGGGGCAGGGAGGGGGCGCTGCCCCCTCTGCGCCTGTGGCGCATTCACCCCCGAGGTATTTCCGGCAAGGCGAAAGCCATGAAGGAAGGCCGGGAGGGGATGGCAGGGGCGCTTCGGCGCCCTTATTGCTTGCGGTTCGACGGGGTGAAGAAGTCGAAGAGCGAGCCCCGGCCCGGGTGCACCTGTGACCAGCGGTCGATCTGGAAGTCGATCACCGCCGTCGCGCAGGTCGGGAACTTGCGGAAGTCGGGATCGAAGACCGGACGCGCCGGCAGGCGTGCGGCGAAGGCGGCGATGCCGGGGTTGTGGCAGATCATCATCACGGTGGGTGCGGTCGCGGTCTTCAGCACCGAGAGCAGCATGCCCGGATCGGCGTGGTAGAGCTCTTCGATGAAGCGCACTTCGGGCAGCGATTCGAGCACGGCCGATTGCACGCCCGCCCAGGTCTCGCGGGTGCGCAGGGCGGTCGAGCACAGCACCTCTTCGGGTTCGAGATCACGCGAGGCGAGGAAATCGCCAAGTTCGCGCGCCGCCGCCCGGCCGCGCGCGTTCAGCGGGCGGTCGATGTCGGGCGTGTCCGGGTCGTCCCAGCTCGACTTCGCGTGGCGGGTGAGGATCAGGCGACGATAGCCAATCGGGGTCATGCGTGAAAATTCCTCATATGCCAGGCGGATTGCACGGGCAGCCTGCCATAGGATCGGCTGAAGGGGCAAGCCCGGCGCACGGCACATCCGGTGCTGCGGCACGATGTCCCCGCCGGGCGGTCGAGGAAGCCGTGACAGGCCGGCACGTCATAGCCCGCGGGGGTGAGGGCGCCGGCCGGGCAGGCCGTGGCGCAGGGCGCGGCGCAGCCGGTGCAGGGATGGGGCGCGGGGGCAGGCAGGGCGGCGCGGCCGGGCAGCGCGATGGCGCCGCGCAGGCTGGCCCAGAGCCCCATCTGCGGATGCACGAGCAGATGCACGGGCGAGGCGAAGAACTGTCCCGAAGCGAGCGCCCAGCGATAGAACGGGGTGTGCGGCGGCCCGCCGAAGGGAAAGAGGGCGCGCCCGCCATGGTCGGCCGCGATCCGCCCGATCACCCGCGCCGACCAGCGGTCGACCGGATCGGGCGTGCCGTCGGCCCATTCCGGGCCGGCGGTCAGATGCGCCCAGAAACCGGGCTCGGCCGGGGAGAGGAGGAGCAGGGTTTCCTCCCCCTCGTGCAGCCGGCCCGCGACGAAAAGCCGCTCGGCCGCAAGATCGGCGTCGAGGCTCACCGCCGGCGCGGCGCCACCCGCGGCGTGGTCGAACGGATCATCGAGCCCGCGCCGTGCTCGGTGAACAGCTCGAGCAGGCAGGCGTTCGGCACCCGGCCGTCGAGGATGACGACGCCGCGCACGCCTTCCTTCACCGCCTTCAGCGCGGTCTCGACCTTCGGGATCATGCCGCCCGAGATCGTGCCGTCCTCGATCAGCGCGGCGACCTCGTCGGGCGACATCTGGGTGATGACCTCGCCCGCCTTGTTCTTGACGCCGGCGACATCGGTCAGCAGCAGCAGGCGATCGGCCTGCAGCGCCCCGGCGATCGCGCCGGCGGCGGTGTCGCCGTTGACGTTGAAGGTCTCGTTGTCGTTCATGCCGGTGGCGACCGGGGCGATCACCGGGATGATGCCGGCCGCATAGAGATCGCGGATCACCTGCACGTTCATCTCGACCGGGCGGCCGACGAAGCCGAGCTCGGGATCGTCGGCCTCGCACACCATCAGGTCGTCGTCCTTGCCGGAGATGCCGACGGCGCGCCCGCCCTGATCGTTGATCGCCTGCACGATGCGCTTGTTGACGAGGCCCGAAAGGATCATCTCGACCACCTCGACGGTGGCCTTGTCGGTGACGCGCTTGCCGCGCACCCAGTCCGACTTGATGCCGAGCTTGGCCAGCATGTCGTTGATCATCGGCCCGCCGCCATGCACGACGACCGGGTTCATCCCCACCTGCTTCATCAGCACGATGTCGCGGGCGAATTCCGCCATCGCCTCGTCGTCGCCCATGGCATTGCCGCCGAACTTCACGACGACCACGGCGCCGGTGTAGCGCTGCAGGTAGGGAAGCGCCTCGGAGAGGGTCCGGGCGGTGGCGATCCAGTCACGGTCCATGGTCTGCTTTCTCATGATCTGCCCCCGGCAAAAGTCGCGGGAAGTGTTACGGCCAAATGCCGGGCCTGCCAAGGGCATTGCCAATGCCGCGCGGGGGATTACCTTCGGGGCGAAACACGGAGGTCACGATGGACGAGCGCAGGGTGATGCTGCTGACGGGGGCAAGCCGGGGGATCGGCCATGCCACGGTGAAGCGATTCGCGCGCGAGGGGTGGCGGATCATCACCTGTTCGCGCCAGCCCTTCCCCGAGGAATGCCCCTGGGGCGGCGGGCGCGAGGATCACATCCAGATCGACCTTGCCGATCCGTCGAAGACGATCGAGGCGATCGAGGAGATCCGCGCGCGCCTCGACGGCCGGCTCGATGCGCTGGTGAACAACGCGGGGATCTCGCCGAAGGGGGCGGGCGGCAGCCGGCTCAATTCGATCGAGACCGACCTGCGCACTTGGGGCCAGGTGTTCCACGTCAATTTCTTCGCGCCGATCGTGCTCGCGCGCGGGCTGAAGGACGAGCTGTCCGCGGCGAAGGGGGCGGTGGTCAATGTCACCTCGATCGCGGGCTCGCGCGTGCATCCCTTTGCCGGCGCCGCCTATGCGACCTCGAAGGCGGCGCTGAAGGCGCTGACGCGGGAAATGGCGCATGACTTCGGCCCGCTCGGGGTGCGGGTGAACGCGATCGCGCCGGGCGAGATCGAGACCTCGATCCTGTCGCCCGGCACCGAAAAGATCGTCGAGACCCTGCCGCTGCGCCGCCTCGGCCAGCCTGCGGAGGTGGCCGACGTGATCTGGTTCCTGTGCACCCAGGGCTCGAGCTATGTCACCGGCACCGAGATCGAGGTGAACGGCGGGCAGCACGTGTGAGCGGCCCCGGGGGCGCTGCCCCCGGACCCCCGGGATATTTGATGCGATTGGAAGACGGGGGGCCTTCCCTGCCGCCCGCGGGCCCCTCGTCCGAGCCCGTCCGGTTGCCGACGATTGCCCGGAGCAAGCGGGCTTGGATATGCCTGCCGTGTCAGCTGGCGGGCGCCCTGCCTTCGGTCAGGGGCACGGCTGGTGCCGGGCGCGCGGCCCGGGGGGCGGCGCTGGCCAAGGCCCTCGCCTGAGGCGTCACATCAGCCGGGCGAGCAGCCGCAGGAAGGTCTTGCGCTCGGCCGGGCGCAGCGGCGCAAGGGTGGTGCGCGTCACCTCCTTCGCCGCGGTGATCGCCGCGGCCAGCGCCGCCGCCCCCGCGGGCGTCAGCGAGACCGTGCGCCGGCGCCGGTCGCCCGGATCGGGCGCGGTGGCGAGCAGCCCGCGCTGCGCCAGCCGGTCGACCACGCCCTTCGTCGTCGCCCCGTCCATCTCGACCGAGCGGCCGAGCATGTTTTGCGACATCGCGCCCTGTTCGCCGAGCCGGTAGAGCACGGAAAACTGCGTCGTCGTCAGCCCGCCCGGCACCAGTTCGGAAAAGATCAGCGAGTTGCGCTGATAGGCGCGGCGCAGCATGTAGCCGACCTGCTCGTCGAGGACATAGCCGTGCCCCGCGCCGGGATCTTCCGCCTCCGCCATCTGTGCTCCTCCCCGGGCGGTCTCACACCGCCAGATAGGCGTCGCGGATCTCGGGCCTGGCCGCAAGCTCCGCGAAGCTGCCGTCGAACTTTTTCGACCCGCTTTCGATGATGATCGCGCGATCGGCGACGACACGGGCGAAATGCAGGTTCTGCTCCGAGATCATCACCGTCAGCCCCTGCGCCTTCAGCCGCAGGATCGCATGGGCCATCTGCTCGACGATCACCGGGGCGATGCCCTCGGACGGCTCGTCGAGCAGCAGCAGGGCCGGATTGCCCATCAGCGTGCGGGCGATGGTCAGCATCTGCTGTTCGCCCCCCGACATCGCCTTGCCGAGCCGGTTGCGGCGCTCGTAGAGGTTCGGGAACAGCTCGAAAAGCGCATCCACCGTCCAGAACGGCGCGCCGTCGCGGCGCGGCTGGCGGCCGACCTCGAGGATCTCGAGCACGGTGAGGGCGGTGAAGATGCGCCGGTCCTCGGGGACATAGCCGATGCCCGCGCGCGCCACCCGGTAGGAGGGCTGGCCCACGAGCTCGCGCCCGGCAAGGGTCACGCTGCCCGTGCGCGGCCGCACGATCTGGATGATCGACTTCATCGTCGTGCTCTTGCCCGCGCCGTTGCGGCCCAGCAGCGCCACCACCTCGCCGCGGCCGACCGAGAAGGACAGATCCTGCAGGATATGCGCCTTGCCGTAGAAGCTGTTGACGTCGCGCAGCTCAAGCATGGTCGATCTCCTTGAAGAGCATCCCGCCGCCCAGATAGACCTCCTGCACCTGCGGGTTGGCGCGCACCTCGGCGGCATTGCCGTCGGCGATCAACTCGCCGCGGTTCAGCACCATGATGTGATGGGCATGGGCAAAGACCACGTCCATGTCATGCTCGGTGAAGAGCACGCTCAGCCCTTCCTCGGCGACGATCTCGGCGGTGAGCGCCATCAGCGCGATCCGGGCCGAGGGCGCCATGCCGGCGGTCGGTTCGTCCATCAGCAGCAGCCGCGGCCGGTGCGCAAGGGCGATGGCAAGCTCGAGCTTCTTCAGATCGCCATAGGCGAGCACCGAGCAGGGCCGCTCGGCCTGATCGGCCATCCCGACCCGGTCGAGCAGCGCCAGCGCCTCGGTCCGGTAAAGCGCCCGGGCCCGGCCGAAGAGCGAGAACACCCGCCGGTTGTGGCTGATCAGCGCCATCTGCACATTCTCGATCACCGTCATCGACTGGTAGGTGCCGGTGATCTGGAAGGTGCGGCCGACGCCGCGGCGCCAGATCACCCGCGGCGGCAGGCCGGTGATGCGCGCGCCGTCCAGGAAGACCTCGCCGCGCGTCGGCCGGATCTGCCCGGTCAGCATGTTGAAGCAGGTCGACTTGCCGGCGCCGTTCGGCCCGATCAGCGCCTTCATCTCGCCCTCGCGGACGGTGAAGCTGATGCCCTTCACCGCCTCGAAGGTGCCATAGGATTTGGCGAGGTCTTCGACCCGCAGGATCTCGGTCATCTCAATCCGCCTCCGTGTGCTTCACCAGGCCAAGGCGCAGCCCCAGCCGGCGTACCGAGCCGACGATGCCCTCGGGCGCGAGGATCACCACCGCGATGATGATGAGGCCCAGCAGCAGCCGCCAGTAATGGAGCCGGGTCAGCCAGTCCTCGATCGCCGCCATGAAGGTGGCGCCGACGATGCCACCCGAGAGCGTCTTCACCCCGCCGAGGAAGACGACGATGAGCGCGTCGAAGCTCTTGCCGATCTCGAGCTCGGTCGGAAAGACCGAGCCCTTGGCGAAGACGAAAAGCCCGCCCGCCAGCCCCGCCAGCGCACCGGCAAGCGCGAAGGCCACGTATTGCACGCGCTTGACGTCGATCCCCATCGCCTCGGCCTGCCGCGCGCTGTCACGCCCGGCGCGCAGCGCATAGCCGAAGGGGGCATGGATCACCGTGCGCAGGAACAGGATGCCGAGCACGCCGACGACCAGGGTGAAGTAGTAATAGGGCGCGGTTCCCGACAGCCACGCCGAGGGCCAGATGTCGATCAGCCCGTCATCGCCACGGGTGACGGCGCGCCACTGGAACACCAGCGACCAGACCAGCTGGCTGAAGGCGAGGGTGAGCATGGCGAAATAGACGCCCGAGAGCCGGATGCAGAACCAGCCGATGACAAGCGCCAGCATCCCCGCGCCCAGCGGCGCGATGAGGAAGGCGATCTCCATCGGCGTCTTCGCATAGGTCACCATCAGCGCCGCGGCATAGGCGCCGCCGCCATAGAAGGCGGCATGGCCGAAGCTGACGAGCCCGCCGGTGCCGAGGATGAACTGCAGCGAGGCGGCGAAGAGCGCGAAGATCACGATATCGGTCAGCAGCACCAGCGCGAAGGGCTGGGTCACCAGCGGCAGCAGCGCCAGCACGAGCAGCAGCGCCGCCACGGCGAGGCGTCCGCGCCGGCCGAAGGGGCGGATCGGGGTCTCGGGGGCGCCGGACTGGCCATGCTCGCCCGCCACCTCTTCCTTGCCCAGAAGCCCGTAGGGCCGCACGATCAGCACGATCGCCATCACCACGAACATCAGCACCAGCGTCGATTGCGGCAGATAGGCAACGCCGAAGACGTTCAGCACCGAGATCAGCACCGCGGCGATGAAGGCGCCGGGCAGGCTGCCCATGCCGCCGATCACGGTGACGACGAAGAGCGGGCCGATGATGTTGAAATCCATCAGGAGGTCGGCGCCGCCCTTCGGCAGCTGCAACGCGCCGCCCCAGCCCGCAAGCGCCGAGCCGAGCGCGAAGACCCCGGTGAAGAGCCAGCGCTGATTGACGCCAAGCGCCGCCACCATCTCGCGGTCCTGGGTCGCGGCGCGGACCAGCACGCCAAGCCGGGTCTTCGCGATCAGCGCCCAGAGCGCGAGCAGGATGAAGGGTGTGATGCAGATCAGCACGATGTCGTATTTCGGGATCGGCTCGCCGAAGATGCGGAACACGCCGCGCAGGCCGGGCGCGCGCGGGCCCATCTGGTCCTCCGCTCCCCAGGTCATCAGCGCGAGGTCCTGGATGACCAGGATCACGCCGAAGGTGGCGACCAGCTGGAACAGCTCGGGCGCGCGGTAGATCGGCCGCAGCACCACGATCTCGATCAGCGCGCCGGCAAGGCCGACGATCAGCCCGGTGAGCACGATCGCGCCCCAGAAGCCGAAATGCGGGCCCAGAACCCCGGGCAGCACGCCCATCAGCGTGATCCCGACATAGGCGCCGAGCATGTAGAACGAGCCATGGGCGAAGTTGACGATCCGGGTCACGCCGAAGATCAGCGACAGCCCCGAGGCGACAAGAAACAGTGCCGCGGCATTGGCGAGCCCGGTCAGGAGCTGCGCGATGAAGAATCCCATCGGGACATCCTCTGTCGGAAGGAGGACCCGGCCCCGGGAAGAGGGGCCGGGCAGGGGGCCGGCTCAGTTCGCCGGGCGCATCGCCCGGATCTCGTCATCCGAGGGCATGTAGGGCACGGGGTTCTTGTATTCCCAGTCGACCATCACGCCCTTGCCGTCCTTGACGGCGAGCGTGCCGACATAGGCGCCGAGCGTCGACTGATGGTCGATCGCGCGATATTCGAGCGGCCCGACCGGGGTCGACGGCACCTCGAGCCCCTCGAAGGCCTTGATCAGCGAGGCGGTGTCGGTGGCGCCGGCCTTCTGGATCGCCGCGGCCACGGATTTCGCCATCGTGTAGCCGACAAGGCTGCCCATCTTCGGGGTCTCGCCGGTGGCGGTCTCATAGGCCGCGACGAAGTCCTTGCCGGGGCCGTCGGGCAGGTCGTACCAAGGGTAGCCGGTCACGTACCAGCCCTCGGGCGCCTCGTCGCCGAGCGGTTCGAGATATTCCGGCTCGCCGGTCAGCATCGAATAGACGCCGCGCCCGTCGAAGAGGCCGCGGTCGCTGCCCTCGCGCACGAATTTCGCGAGGTCGGCACCGAAGGTGACGTTGAAGATCGCGTCGGGCTTCGCCTTCTCGATCGCCTGCACCTCGGCCGCGGCGTCGATCTTGAACAGTGCCGGCCATTGCTCGTCGACGAATTCGACGTCGGGCTTCAGCCGCTTGAGGTTCGCCTTGAACGCCTCAACCGCCTCGGTGCCATAGGAATAGTTCGGTGCGATCGTGGCATAGGTCTTGGCGTCGGTCTTCGCCGCCTGTTCGGCCAGCATCGCCGCCTGCACCCAGGTCGAGACCCGCAGCCGGAAGGTGTTCGGGTTGCCTGACTTCCACACCAGCGTATCGGCGAGCGGCTCGCCGGCGAGGTAGAGATAGTTCTTCTCCTTGGCGAAGGACGACAGCGCGATGCCCACGTTCGACAGGATCGCGCCGGTGAACATCACCGTGCCCTCGCGGGTCATCAGATCCTCGGCGATCTTCACCGCCTCGCCCGGGTCGCCCTGATCGTCGCGGAAGACGAATTCGAGCGGCCGGCCCAGCACGCCGCCCCCGGCGTTGACCTCGGCGACCGCCAGCTCGATGCCCTTGCGATAGGGTTCGGCGAAGGCGGCCATGCGCTTGTAATGGTTGATGTCACCGATCTTGATCGGGTCCTCGGCGAAGGCCGGGGCCGAGAGCACGGTGACCGCCGTGGCAGCGGCGAGCAGGCTGCGTAGGATGTTCATGTGGTCGTCTCTCCTGTTGGCGGGGCGGGGCCCCGGTTGCCATGTGCCGGGTTTGCCCCGGTCATCGTTAGCATTCCTCGGCCGGGGATGTCCCCGGCAAAGCTTTCAGCGCAGGCCGTCCTTCCCCTCGGCCTCGGCATGGCTCAGCCCGCCGACGCGGGCGAGCGGCCGCCCGCCGGTCGCAAGCGCGATGGCGACGACGATCTCGCCCGGGCGCGGCGCGTCGGCGATGCGAATCTCCATGCCGTCGAAATGGCTGCGGACATAGGCCGCATCCTTGTGGCCCAGCGGAATGTCCAGCACCTGTCCGATGCCGCCCATCTTCTTCGAGGACGGCACCAGCGCCGCGCCGCCGCCAAGCGCCGCACGCAGGGGCGCGCCCATCTTCGGGTGAAGCAGCGCCGCGGCATGTTCAAGCTCGCCCGCCTCGCCGACCAGCGCCGCCTTGCCATAGCTTTGCACCGCGGCCGGATCGCCCCCGAGCGCGGCGATCGCCTCGGCGGCGAGTAGCCCGCCCAGCTCGGCGCCGATCTCGATCAGCTCGGTGAGGTCCTCGGCATAGCGGCCGGCGAAGGGGTTCGCGATCACCGCCGCGGCGGCCGCGCGGCGCGCCGGCGGCGTGACGGCGCGGCCCATCTCGCGCTCGACCGTCTCGGTCAGGGTCACGAGCTTGCGGATCGCGGCCCGCATCAGCGCAGCCCGTCTTCGCCGATCACGTCCTCGGCCTTCAGGCCGCCGACGCGGGCGTGGATGCGCGGGCCGGTGGTCATCACCAGCACCAGAAGCAGCTCGTCGGCCTTCGGCGCATCGGCGAGCCCCACCTCCATCGCGTCGAAATGGCTGCGCACATAGGAGGCGTTCGAATGGGTGATCGGCACGTCAAGGCGCGTGCCCGGCCCGCCGAGCTTCTTCGTCGAGGGCACGATCGCGGCCGAGGCCGGCAGCAGCTCGCGCATCGCATAGCCGCCCGGCACATGCCACAGCGCGCCATGCTCGATCTCGCCCGCGGCGCCGACGATGGCGCCCTTGCCATAGCCCTCGATCGCCGCCGGATCGCCGCCGAGCGCGTCGATCAGCTCGCGCGCCATGCGCAGGCCAAGCGGCTTCAGATCGTCCATGAAGCCCGCGATCTCGGCGTGATAGGCGCCGGCGAAGGGGTTCTTGATGACGACGAGCGCTGCGCCCTTCTTCAGCGGCACCTCGGCCGCCGGGCCGCCCTCGTGCCAGATCGTCTCGATCTGGAGCGCGGTTTTGCGGATCTCGGGTTCAGGCACGGGAAAGCTCCTTTCCGGCAAGGGTGCGGCGATGCTCGCCGAGCGAGAGATAGGCGGCGCGGATCAGCCCGCGCGCGCGAAAGGTTTCGGCGCAGGCGCAGCCGCTGTCGAGGGCCGTTTCGCAGTCGGCCGCGCTCAGCGCGCCGACATCGGTGGTGACCGGGATCGCGCCAAGGTCGCTGTCGGGGAAAAGGCTGCGGGCCGGGGCGCGGGTGATGGCGGCATGGCCGGGCAGGTCGACGGCATTCGCGATCAGCGTCGCCGCGACATCGGCACTGGCGGCGTCATCTGCGAGCACCGTCACCGCATCGGCGATGCCGCGCGAGAAGGAGCGCCCGCGCCAGCCCGAGGTGGCGATGCCGCCGATGCCGGCCTCGGCCGGCAGCGCGATCCGGCCGCCGGCGCGTCCGGTCTGCGGGTCGTCGCAGATCGCGACGCGCACGCAGCCCTCGCCCTGCCACAGCGCGATGTCGCCGCCGTTGTTCACCGAAAGCCGGGAGAGGCCATGGCCCGGTTGCAGCGCGGCCGCCAGCAGGTGATCTGCGGTGGCGCCGGCGACGGCGGCCATCGGGGTGACGAAGACGCCCGCGAAGGGGGCGACGGCCGTCACCATCCGCCGCGCCACCGCGCCCGCGGGCATCGCCCCTTCGGGCGCGCGCAGCCGCGGCAGCTCGCCGGCAAGCTCGGCCAGCAGCGGGGCGAAGACCTCTCGCACCCGTGCGAAGGCCGCCATCCGCGCGGGCGCTTCGCCCTCGGCAGTGACGATCACGTCCGAGGGGCCGTGCACCAGCCGCAGCCGGCGCCCGTCGGCCGAGACCATGACGTCGAGGCTGTCGGCGAGGTCCCTCATCGTGCGTCCTTGCCGAGCGGCGTGACGGGCCAGGGCGCGCCCTCGGCCCGGCCCGCGGCGCGGCGGCCCGACAGGATGTGGTCGCTTTGCCGCCCCGGCACGCCCTGCAGCGCTTCGGACAGCGGCACGATATGATCCATGTGCCCGCCAAGCGCGGCGTAATCGTCGCGGCGCAGGGTGAACTCGATCGGCGCGACAAGGGCCGGGGTGGGCACATAGCCGAAAGCGTTCTTCGGCATCTGCGTGACATCGGCCATGAAGGTGATGCCGCCGCCGGGCCAGATATAGGCCGGCGCGCCGCCCACCGTCACCCGGGTCAGCGCCGCCTGCACCGAGCGGGTGAGCCCGACCGGGTTTTGCGTGACCCCGGCGCGCAGGCTGCCGCCGGCGCCCGCCATGAACAGCACCGAGGCGCGGGCGGGCTCGCAATTCTCGGCGATGCGGCGGGTCGAGGGCAGAAGCCGTGCGGGGATCTCCTTTTCGACCGGGCGCAGGTCTTCGTCGAGCTCGTAATAGGCGGCGTGCTCGCCGGTGGTCGAGACCATCAGCAGCGACAGCCCCGGTCGCGCCAGCTTCGGGTTCCAGGGCCCGAGGATGGCCAGCGGGTCGGTCAGATCGGTGCCGCCCCAGCCGGTGCCGGGCTCGGCCACCTGGAAATAGCGCCCGGGCGTCGAGCGGCGGCCGAGCAGCTTGATCCCCGTAGGCTCCCAGCCGATCACCTTGCCGGCCTGATGCTCGCTCATCACCCCGGTGATGTGATCGTCGACCACCACCACCTCGTCGACGAGGCCCTGCCACTGCGCCGCGAACATGCCGATGGTGGCCGAGCCGCAGCCGACGCGCATCCGCTCCTCGGTCTGGCCGTTCACCACCGGCGCGTGGCCCGCCTGCACCGTCAGTTCGGCGCCATTGTCGATCGTCAGATCGACCGCCTCGCCGTTGCACAGCGCCAGCAGCGTCGCGCAGGTGACCCGGCCCTCCTTCTTCGAGCCGCCGGTGAGGTGGTTCACGCCGCCGAGGCTGAGCATCTGGCTGCCGTATTCCGAGGTGGTGACATGGCCGATCACCTCGCCCTCGGCGCGCACCGCGGCGCATTCGCTGCCCAGATGCCGGTCGGTGTCGATCTTCACCTTGGCGCCGCAATAGGAAAAGATCCCCTCGGTCACCACCGTCACCATGTCCGCCCCCTCATACTCCGAGGCGACGATGAAGGGCGCGGGCTTGTAGTCGGGATAGGTGGTGCCGGCGCCGATCGCGGTGACGAACTGCTGGCTGCCGCCGATCACGTCGCCGTCCCAGTCGCGCTCGAGGAAAGGCACGAGGCGCTCCTCGCTGCCGGCGCGGGCGCGGTTCTCGAGAATGGTGAGCGGGTCGAGGCGGACCAGCTGCCCGCCCTCGTTGGCATAGCGGTCACAGGCGCCGGCGCGGCCTTCGGCGATGTAGCACATCACCGGGCAGGCATCGCAGCGGATCTTCGCGGCGGCATCGCGGGGCGTTTCGGCGCTCTCGGTCTCGGTCACAGGACACCTCTCCGGCATCCGGGCAGGCGGATGCGCAAATCGTTTGCATACAAGCGGACATGAGTCGCGCCCGGCGTCAACAGTTTCCGTCCCTCGTGCCGGGCTTGCGGGCGTCATCCGGGGGCCGGGGCGGCATTTGCACAGAAACCCGGCAGTTTCGCCAGCACCTGCCGAATTTCCTGTGATCTTCAATAAAACCGCCGGAAATCGCCGGAGCGCCGGGCACCGCCGGGGTGCGGTGGGAGTCGGTCCTGCCCTGCCGCGGGGGGGGGCGGGATCATCCGTGCCCTGCCTGATTTTGTGGCGCCGGATGCCGCTTTTGCGCGCAAATTATCGTTTGCATACGAATGAAATCTTTCCGGAAACGCTTTCCGCCCTGCCGCCGGCTTCGCGCGATTGACAGCCGGCCGCGGCGGTTCCTAGCCTGACCGGGCCGGCCCTGCGCCGGGCCCCTCCGACAGCGGTTCAGGACGAAGACCCATGACAGAGACTGCAGCCAGTTCCGGCATCGTCGCCGGCATCGACGTCGGCGGCACCTTCACCGATCTCGTGCTCTATGACAGCCGGGCGGGGGCGGTGCGGCTTGCCAAGGTGCCGACCACGCTCGACAACCAGTCGACCGGCGTCGTCGGCGCGCTCGATGCCGCCGGGGCCGAGATCGCGGCGCTCGACCTGATCGTGCACGGCACCACCACCACCACCAACGCGGTGCTGGAACGCGCCCTGTGCAAGACCGGGCTGATCACCACGCTGGGCTTTCGTGACGTGCTGGAGCTTGGCCGCCGCACCCGGCCGCAGGCCTATGGGCTGAAGGGCAGCTTCCGGCCGCTGATCCCGCGCGACCTGCGGCTCGAGATCCCCGAACGGATGGATGCCTCGGGCGCCGAGCTTGTGGCGCTCGACGAGGCGGCGCTGCGCGACGCGATCGGGCGGCTCAAGGCCGAGGGCTGCGAGGCGCTGGTGATCCATTTCCTCCATGCCTACGCGAACCCCGCGCATGAGCTGCGCGCGGGCGAGATCGCGGCCGGGCTCTGGCCGAACGAGAACATCACGCTCGGCCATGCGCTGCTGTCCGAAAGCCGCGAGTTCGAGCGCGGCGTGACCGCGGCGGTGAATGCCTCGGTGCAGCCGCTGCTGCGCCGCTATGTCGAGCGGCTGGCCGACAGGCTGGCGGCGCGCGGCTATCGCCACGACCTCCTGGTGATGAACGGCAACGGCGGCATGGTCTCGGCGCGGATCGTGGCGAAGGAGGCGGCGAAGACGGTGATGTCGGGGCCGGCCTCAGGGGTGATGGCCGCGGCCTATACCGGGCGGCGCGCCGGCATTCCGGACCTGCTGACCTATGACATGGGCGGCACCTCGACCGATGTCGCGCTGATCCGCGGCGCCGAACCCGCGGTGAGCCACGAGATCGAGATCGAATATGCGATGCCGATCCATGTGCCGATGGTCGATGTGCGCACGGTCGGCGCCGGCGGCGGCTCGATCGCGCGGGTGAACGCGGCGGGGCTGCTGCAGGTGGGGCCCGAGTCGGCTGGCTCGACCCCGGGGCCGATCTGCTATGGCCGCGGTGGCACCCGCCCGACGATTTCGGATGCGAACCTGCTGCTTGGCCGGATGAACCCCGAAAAGCTGAATGCGGCCTCCGCGCAGGTCTCGCTCGATACGCTGCGCACGATCTTTGCGGCCGAGCTGGGCGTGCCCCTCGGCGTCGGCGCCGAGGATGCGGCGGCGGCGGTGCTGCGGATCGCCACGGCGAAGATGGCCGATGCGGTGCGCATGGTCTCGATCAGCCTTGGCGAGGACCCGCGCGATTTCGCGCTCTTCGCCTTCGGCGGCGCCGGGCCGCTCCATGCCAGCGCCATCGCGCGCGAACTTGGCGTGCCGCGGGTGCTGGTGCCGGCGCGGCCGGGCATCACCAATGCGCTGGGCTGCGTCGTGGCCGATCTGCGCCATGACTTCGTGAACACGGTGAACAAGCCGCTTGATCTGGTCGACATCGAGGCGCTGCACGCGGTCTTTGCCCGGCAGATCGAGACCGGCACCGCGGCGATCAACGCCGAGGCGGTCGCGGTCGAGGAGATCCGGGTGCTGCCCTCGGTCGACATGCAGTTCATCGGCCAGACTCACCTGCTGCGGGTGCCGCTGCCGGGCCCGACGCCCAGCCGCGAGGAGCTGCGCGCGCTCTTCGAGGCGGCCTATTTCCGCCGCTTCCAGGTCGAGCTGCCCGAGATCCGGCCGGCGCTCGTCAACGTCAACACCTCGGTCATCGGGCGCCGGCCCGAGATCGACCTCGGCCTGCTGATCGACGCCGCCGGGCGCCGCGCCACGCTGGCTGAGGCGCAGACCGGCAGCCGCCCGGTGTGGTTCGACGGCTGGGTCGAGACCCCGGTCTACTGGCGCGACCACCTGCCGGCGACGGCGGTGGTCGTGGGCCCCGCGATCATCGAGCAGATGGACACGACCATCGTTCTCGAACCCGGCGACAGCGCCGCGCAGGACCATGACGGCAACATCCTCATCACCCTGAAAGGTGCGGCATGACCCTCGATCCGATCACCCTGTCGGTCATCCAGTCCGGCCTGCAGCAGGTCTGCGACGAGATGGACCTGAGCTTTTCGCGCGCCGCCTTCTCGCCGGTGATCGCCGAGGCGAACGACCGCTCCGACGGCATCTATTCGGCCGAGGACGGCTCGCTGATCGCGCAGGGCTCGCAGGGGCTGCCGGTCTTCGTCGGCACGATGCAATATTCGACCCGGACGCTGATCGAATGGATCGCCGACGGCCGCGCGATCGCGCCGAAACCCGGTGACATCTACATCGTCAACGACCCCTATCTGGGCGGCACCCATCTGATGGACGTGCGCTTCGCCATGCCGGTGTGGCGCGATGGCAAGATCTTCTGCTGGCTCAGCAACACCGGGCACTGGCCCGATACCGGCGGTGCGGTGCCGGGCGGGTTCTCGGCCTCGGCCACCGCGGTCGAGCAGGAGGGGCTGCGGCTGCCGCCAGTGCGGCTGTTCAAGGAAGGCAGGCTCGATCCCGAGATCTACGGCATCATCTGCTCGAACATCCGGGTGGCCGATCAGCGCATCGGCGACGTCAAGGCGCAGGCGGCAGCGCTTTACGTCGGCGAAAGCCGGCTCACGCGCCTCCTTGATCGCTATGGCGACGACACCGTGCGCGCCGCCATCGCCGAGCTGCGGGTGCGTGCGGCCGAGCAGATGCGCGCCGGCATCCGCGAGATCGCGCCCGGCACCTATGCCGCGACCGCCTATGTCGACAGCGACGGCGTGGTGAACGAGCCGCTCGAGATCCGCCTGACGATCACCGCGACGGGCGAGAAGCTGATCTTCGACTTCGCCGGCTCCTCGGCGCCCTGCGCGGGGCCGATGAACTCGGTGCTGGCGACGACGCTGTCCTCGGTCTATCTGGCGATGCGGCACATCTTCCCCGATGTGCCGATCTCGGCGGGCGCCTTCGAGCCGCTCGAGATCATCCGCCCCACCGGCACCTTCCTTGACGCGCAATACCCCCGCCCGGTCTCGGGCTGCGCGGCCGAGGTCAGCCAGCGCATCGCCGAGGCGGTCTTCGCGGCGCTGGTCGAGGCGCTGCCCGAGCGCGTCACCGCCTCGCCCGCGGGCTCGTCGGGCAACTTCGCCTTGGGCGGTTCGGTGCCGGAAGAGGGGCGCAGCTTCGTGATGTATCAGATCTCGGGCGGCGGCTATGGCGGCTGGTCGGGCGGTGACGGCATCTCGAACGGCTGCTCGACCATCGGCATCTCGAAGGCGCCGCCGGTCGAGATCATGGAACAGGCCTATCCGGTGCTTTATCACCGCTACGCGCTGCGCGAGGGCTCGGGCGGGGCAGGGCGGCACCGCGGCGGCTTCGGCCTCGATTACGAGGTCGAGCTGCGCAAGGGCACGGCACGGGCGAGCTTCGTGATGGACCACGGCCGCTTCGGGCCGCAGGGCGCGCTGGGCGGGGGCGACGGCATGGTGAACCACGTCACCGTCACCCGCGGCGGCGAGAGCTTTACCCCCGAGCATCTGTCGAAGGCGCAGGACATCCCGCTGAGCGCGGGCGACCGGGTGCGCGTCGGCACGCCGGGCGGCGGCGGCTATGGCGACCCGTTCACCCGCCCGCCCGAGCTGGTGGCCGAGGATGTGCGCCTTGGCCGCTATTCGCGCGAGGAGGCGCGGGCGCTGTTCGGCGTGGCGCTCGGGGCGGGGTTTGTGCCCGACGCGGCGGAAACCGCGGTGCTGCGGGCTGCGCGCCGGTTCTGAGGAAAGACCACTCACGACAGGGAAGGGGGCCTTGCGGGGCCCCCTTTCGCGTCAGTGGCGGGTGGCGCGGGCGCGCCCGACGGTCTCGGCAAGCCCGGTCCAGTCCGGTTTTCCGGGGGCGAGGGTGCGGCGCAGGAAGCCCGCGATCTCGGCGATGCGGGCATCGCTCAGCGCCGGGGCGAAGCCCGGCATCGCCGCGCCGCCGCCCGGTGTGGCCGGCACGCCCTCGAGGATCGCATGAATGAGCCCGTCGGGGCGGTCGGCGTGCACCGTGCTCGAAAAGGCAAGCGGCACCGTGGCGCCCGAGGCAAGCCGCAGCGGGCCCGGCAGGTGGCACGAGCCGCAGGCGGCCCCGAACAGCCGCGCAGCCGGATCGGTCGCGGTTTCGAGCGCCTGTTGCGCCGTGGCCGCCAGCGTCTCGGCCGCGGGCTCGGGCGCTGCGGGGGCGGGGGCAAGGCTGGCCAGATAGGTCGCCATCGCGCGGATGTCGGCGTCGGGGAGTTCGGCGAGCGCCGCGATCACCGGCGCCATCGGCCCCGCCGCCGCGCCATGACGGCCCGAGCGGCCGTTGCGCAGATAGTCGTAAAGATCGGCCTCGGTCCAGGCGAGGGGGCCGGGCCCGGTGCCGTTCAGCGCCGGTGCCGTCCAGCCGCCCACCGTGCCGCCCGCCAGATGCGCGGCGCCCGTCCGCTCGGCCCCAAGCGCGTTGCGCGGGCTGTGGCACGAGGCGCAATGCCCCGCCCCCTCGACCAGATAGGCGCCGCGGTTCCAGACCGCGCCTTGCGTCGGGTCGGGGCTGAAGGGCGTGGCGGTGTGGAACAGCGCATTCCACGCCGCCATCGTGCCGCGCAGGTTCACCGGCGCGATCATCCGGCTTGGCGGCACCTCGGCGCGCACCGGCGGCAGCGACTGGATATAGGCGTAGAGCGCCTGCATGTCGTCTTCGGTGATCTTCGCGAAGGCGGTGTAGGGGAAGGCCGGGTAGAGGTGATGGCCATCGCGCGAGATCCCCTCGCGCATCGCCCGCGCGAAGGCCGGATAGGACCAGGCGCCGAGGCCGGTCTCCGGGTCGGGCGTCAGGTTCGTCGAATGCACGGTGCCGAAGGGCGTCTCGATCGCACGCCCGCCGGTCAGCGGCACGCCGCCTTCGGCGGTGTGGCAGGCGGCGCAATCGCCCGCGGCAAAGACCTGCCGGCCGCGGGCAAGGGTCTCGGCCGACCACAGCCCGGCGGCGGGGGGCGCGCTGCGCGGGATCTCGGCGCGGAAGGCGGGGAAGGCGACGGCGCCGGCCATCAGCCCGCCGGCAATCCCCGCCGCAAGCGTCGCCGCCATCCGCGCAAACCGCCGGCGCCGTGGCGGCGGGGCGGCGATCGCGCGCGGCATCGGCGCCCCGGCCAGCGCCGCGCGCACCCGCTCGGGGGTGAAGGGCAGCTCTCGCATCCGCACCCCGGTCGCGTCGAAGATCGCATTCGCGATCGCCGCGGCCGAGGGCACCGAGGCGCTTTCGCCGACGCCGAGCGGCGGTTCATCAGGGCGCTCGATCAGCACCGAACGGACCTCGGGCAGATCCTCGAAGCGGGCGAGCGGATAGGCGCCCCAGTCCCTGTCGGCGACCGAGATCGCGTCGAAGGTGACGGCCTCGTTCAGGGCGCGGCTGAGCGATTGCACGACATTGCCGTGCAGCTGGTGGCGCACCCCGTCGGGGTTGATCATCAGCCCCGAATCCTGCCCGACCAGCACCTTCGTCAGGCTGACCTCGCCGGTGCGCCGGTTCACCGCCACCTCGGCCATCCAGGCGGCCTGCGCCGCGGCGACGCCCGGGAAGGTGCCATGCACATAGGTCGCATGGGCAAAGCCCTGACCGAAGGCAAACTCCCCCTCGCCGCTCAGCCGGGGCCCGGTGCGGGGCTGCCAGCCGCCTTCCTCGGCGGTGCGGCGGATCAGCTCGGCGGTGCGGGCATCGTCGATATGGCGCAGCCGGAAGGCGACCGGGTCCTCGCCCGCCTCGGCCGCCAGCTCGTCGATGAAGCATTCATGCGCGAAGGTGTTGGGCAGGGCCGAGACGCCGCGAAACCACGAGGCGCGCACGATCGGCGCCATGTCATGCACCGCGACGCGCAGGTTCTCGATCCGGTAGGGCGGGATCGCGGTGCGGTCGCCCATATCCGAGGGCTGCGGCGAAGGGTCGATTGCCCCGGTCAGCAACAGCGCCAGGTTCGGCCCGCGGTTCGAGGGATAGCGGGTCTCGAAATCATAGGCGTCGAAGCGGCCGTCTTCGCTGAGCCCGCCGCGCACCTCCATCAGCTGCGCCGCGCCCTTCGGCTCCCACAGGTGTTCCTGCTCGCGCGTCAGCTGCACCCGCACCGGCCGTCCGACGGCACGGGCCAGAAGCGCCGCGTCGCCGCAGACGTCATCGGCGCAGTTGCGGCCATAGCAGCCCGCCGCCTCGTGGCGGTGGATGTCGATCGCCTCCTCGGGCATCTCCATCAGCCGGGCGATGTCGCCGCGCAGCATGTGCGGGTTCTGCGTGCCCGACCAGATCTCGAGCCGCCCGGCCTCGAACCGCGCCACCGCGCAGGAGGGGCCGATCGAGCCGTGCATCTGCCACGGCCAGCTATAGCTGCGGGCAAGCTGCACCTTCGCCCGGGACAGCGCGCCCTCGACATCGCCGCGATCGGTCAGCACCCGTTTCGTCGCCGGCAGATCGCGCAGGGTGCCGGCGATGTCGCCCAGATCCGGCAGCTCGGGCGGCAGCGCCCAGCGGACCTTCAGCGCCTCGGCGATGGTGCGGGCCTGGCCCTCGCGCTCGGCCACCACGGCGAGGAAGTCGCGGATCCGGACGATGGCGACAAGGCCGGGCAGATGCGCGACCGAGGCCTCGTCGACCGCAAGCAGGCTGTGGCCGATGAAGGGGCCGCTGTCGCGCCCGGCATAGGGCGGGCGGAGCACATGGCCGTGCAGCATCCCGGGCAGGCGCACGTCATGGACATAGGTCCAGGTGCCGGTGGCCTTGCCGGGCAGGTCGACGCGCGGGCTCGGCCGGCCGACGGTGCGATACTCGGCCGGCGTCTTCACCCGGGCGGCGGGGTCAAGCTCGGCGCGGATCGACTGGTTCGCGAGCAGCGTGGCGAAATCGGCGGTGCCGGCCTCGCCCGCAACCACGCCTGCGTGGATCGTCAGCGTCTCGGGCGCGCAGCCGAAGCGGGTCGCGGCGAGGCCCAGCAGGATCGCCCGCGCCTGCGCCGCCGCCGCGCGCAGCGGCACCGCGGCGAACTGGATCGATTCCGAGGCGATGGTCGGCCCCTGATCGGGGGTGCGGGTGGTGTCGCCCAGCACCATGCGCACGCGCGCAGGCGGCAGGTCGAGCTCTTCGGCGACGATCTGGCCAAGCGCGGTGCGCAGGCCGGTGCCCAGATCGACATGGCCGTTGAAGCCGGTGACGGCGCCCGTGGTGTCGATGGCCAGCAGGGTCTCGGGCCCGGCCTTGCCGGCACGCCAGATCGTCAGCGCGGTCATCTGCGCGCCTCGTCCATCAGTTCGACCGCGCGCTCGGCGGCGCGCAGGATCTCGAGATGCGTGCCGCAGCGGCACAGGTTGTGGCGCAGCGCGCGGGCGAGGGTGGCACGGTCCGGCGCGGGCGTGTCGCGCAGCAACGCCGTCACCGTCACGATCATGCCGTTCAGGCAATAGCCGCATTGCGCGCCCTCTTCCTCGATGAAGGCGCGCTGCACCGGATGCGGCGCCTCGGGCGTGCCGAGGCCTTCGAGCGTCGTCACCTGCCGCCCCGCGACCGCGCCGAGCGTCATCACGCAGGCCCGCGCCGCCTGCCCGTCCACCAGAACCGAGCAGGCGCCGCATTCGCCATAGCCGCAGCCGTATTTCGGTCCGTTCAGGCCAAGGTCGTTGCGCAGCACCTCGAGCAGCGAGGTCTGCGGTGGCAGATCGAGCGCGTGGTCCTGCCCGTTCACGGCAAGGCGGATGGTCATTCCCGGGCTCCCTGTTGTGCGCGCCGTGGCCGGGTCCGGGGCCCTTGCGACGGCGGGTTCCGTGTCTCGAAACCGTTTGCATACAAATAAACCGGCTGTGCCCCCCGGCCGTCAAGAAAAGCCCGCACCGGGACGGGATACAGCACGGGAAGCGGCTGCGCCGCGCGCCGGGGTGCGGAAAATGCGGGCAGTCGGGGAAAGCGGGCGACGCGGGCGGCGGCGGGAAAATCTGCGCCATTCGCATGGCGGGATTGATCACATTTCATGTCAGCCATATTGACTTGTTCCGCGGCCGGGTTGACGAGAGCCCACTTGATGATCTGGGGGAAAGCATGTCCTTGACGAATCTTTTTGCCACGCGGACCGAAGGAATGAAGGCCTCGGAGATCCGCGAGCTGCTCAAGCTTCTGGACCAGCCCGAGATCATTTCCTTCGCCGGCGGCATCCCCGACCCGGCGCTGTTCCCGCGCGAGGCCTTTGCGCGCGCCATGGCCCGCGCCGTCTCGGCCGAGGCGGCGGGCACCACGCTGCAATATGCGCAATCCGAGGGCTATCTGCCGCTGCGCCGCTGGATCGTCGGCTACATGGCAACGCTCGGCATCACCTGCACGCCCGAGAACGTGCTGATCACCGCGGGCTCGCAGCAGGCGCTCGACTATCTCGGCAAGCTGTTCATCGACCCGGCCGACACTGCGCTTGTCGGCTGGCCGACCTATCTCGGCGCGCTTGGCGCCTTCAACGCCTACCAGCCGCGCTATGACCGGCTCGACCCGGTGGCGAACCGCGGCCCGGCCGAGATCGCGGCCGATGCCGACGCCGCGGGCGGGCGGGTGAAATTCGCCTATCTCTCGGCCGATTTCGCCAACCCGACCGGGGTCACGCTGGATCTCGCCGAGCGCGAGGCGGTGCTCGACATGGCGGAAACGCTCGACATCGCGGTGATCGAGGACGCGGCCTATCAGGCGTTGCGCTATTCGGGCACCGCCTATCCGCCGCTGCTGGCGATCGAGATGGCGCGCAAGGGCGATCTCGAGGCCTGCCGGACGATCTATTGCGGCTCCTTCTCGAAGACGCTGGCGCCCGGTCTGCGCGTGGGCTGGGTGGTGGCGGCGAAGCCGGTGATCGGCCAGCTCGTGCTGATGAAGCAGGCCGCCGACCTGCAGACCGCGACGCTGAACCAGGTGGTCACCGCCGAGGTTGCCGAGGAGCTGTTCGACGAACACGTCGCGACGCTGCGCAAGGTCTATGGCGCGCGGCTGCAGGCGATGCTCGCCTCGCTCGAGCGGCACATGCCGAAAAGCGTGAGCTGGACCCGCCCCGAGGGCGGCATGTTCATCTGGGTGCATCTGCCCGAGGGCGAGGATGGCGCCAAGCTGCTCGAACGGGCGCTGGCCACCGAGAAGGTCGCCTTCGTGCCCGGCAACGCCTTCTTCGCCGACGGCTCGAACCGCAACACGCTGCGGCTGAACTTCTCGATGTCGGACGAGGCGGCGATCGACGCGGGCATCCAGCGCCTTGCCCGGGTGATGGACGCCGCCGGCATCCGCTGACCCCCCTCGCGCGCGGCAAAGGCTGGCCTGCGCCGCGCGCAAGCGCTACTGAAGGGGGGTATTCTGTCCGGAGGTTTCATGTCCGCTGCCCTTCCCCCCCGCACCGCGCTCGTCACCGGCTCGTCCGGCTTCATCGGTTTCCACCTGTGCCGGCGTCTGCTGGACGAGGGCTGGCGGGTGCTCGGGCTCGACAACCTGTCGGATTATTACGACGTCTCGCTGAAGGAACGCCGGCAGGCGATGCTGGCGCAGAACGCGGGCTTCTCGGTGGTCAATGACAGCGTCGAGACCCCCGGCCTGATGCTGCGGCTGTTCGAGGAGCACCGCCCCGACGTGGTGGTGCATCTGGCCGCGCAGGCGGGCGTGCGCTATTCGATCGAGAACCCGCGCTCCTATCTCGAAAGCAACATTGTCGGCACCTTCGAGATCCTCGAGGCCGCGCGCGCCTTCCCGCCGGCGCATATGCTGCTCGCCTCCACCTCCTCGGCCTATGGTGCGAACACCGAGATGCCCTATCGCGAGGTGATGAAGGCCGATCACCAGATGTCCTTCTATGCCGCGACGAAGAAGGCGACCGAGTCGATGGCGCATTCCTATGCCCATCTCTTCGGCCTGCCGGTCACCATGTTCCGCTTCTTCACCGTCTACGGCCCCTGGGGCCGGCCGGACATGGCGCTGTTCAAGTTCACCAAGGCGATCCTCGAAGGCCGGCCGATCGACGTCTACAATTACGGCGACATGAAGCGCGACTTCACCTATGTCACCGACCTTGTCGAGGCGATCCGGCTGCTGATCGACGCGGTGCCGGTGCGGCCCGAGGACGGCGTGGTGGCCGAGGGCGACAGCCTGTCGCCGGTCGCGCCCTGGCGGGTCGTCAACATCGGCAATTCCGAGCCGGTGCAACTGACCGATTACATCGCCGCGATCGAGACGGCGACGGGCCGGGTGGCCGAGCGCAACCTGATGCCGATGCAGGCAGGCGACGTGCCCGCGACCTGGGCCGACACCACGCTTTTGCAAAGGCTCACCGGCTATCATCCGAAGACCCGGGTGCCCGAGGGGGTGAAGGCCTTCGTCGACTGGTATCGCGACTACTATCAGGTCTGAGCCCGTCTCCGATCCGCGGGGCGCCGCTGCGGCATCGCGGGCGGTTGCGCCGGGCGGACATATCGGTCAAGTCTCGGGCGGGCGCGGGGGCAGGGCTGCCGTGCCACTGTCCGCCTCCGGCTGCGGGGGCCATCCCGAGGGAGAGGCGATGACGCCGGTTCCGCCCGCCGCCGCGCCGCGGCCCGACCCAGATCACGTTGCCGCGCATGACACTGCCTGGCTGCTGGTGCAGATCCGCTGGGTGGCGATTGCCAGCCAGTTCGCCGCCACCGTCTATGCCGCGCAGGTGCTGGGCATCGACCTGCCGCGCGGGCAGATGGCCACGGTCTCGGCGCTGCTCGTCGCCTTCAACCTGCTCACCGCGCTCTCGCTGCGGCCGAAGGGGCCGCCGGTGCCCGACTGGGTGATCGCCGCGCAGCTTGGCTTCGACACGCTCGCCGGCACCATGCTGCTGGCGCTGTCAGGCGGGGCGCTGAACCCCTTCACGCTGCTGCTTCTGGTGCCGGTGATGCTGGCGGTGTCGCTCTGCGCCCCGGCGCGGGCCTTGCCGATCTATCTGCTGGCGAATGCCTGCGTCTGGGGGCTGACGCTGCTGCCCGCACCGCCCGGGCGCGGCACCGGGGCGATCTTCCTCGCCTTCATCCTCGCCTCGACCATCCTCAGCTGGTTCACCCTGCGCCTGCGTGCAAACCTCGCCGCCCGCGCCGCCGCGATCGAGGCCTTGCACCGCGAACGCGCCGAGGCCGATCAGCTGGTGGGTCTTGGCCTGCTCGCCTCGGGCATGGCGCACGAGCTCGGCACGCCGCTGACCACGCTTGCCGTCACCCTCGACGACTGGGCCGAGCTCGGCCTGCCCGACGAGCCCGGGCGCAGCGCCGCACTGAGCGCGATGATCGCCGAGGTGAAGCGCTGCCGCGAGATCGTCAGCCGCACCCTGCGCGCCGCCGGCCGCGAGCGTTTCGAGGCCGCCGCCGAAGTCCGCGCCGAGCCCGAATTCCGCCGCCTGCTCGCGCTCTGGAGCATGACGCGCGACCGGTCGCCGGTGCCGCTTGCCGTCACCCCGGGCCCCCAGGCCCGCTTCCTGACCGAGCCGATGTTCGAGGCGGCGGCGCTGAACCTGCTCGACAATGCCGAGGCGGCGGCGCCCGGCACGCTCGCCGCCACGCTCTCGGTCACCGCCGAGGATGTCGTCTTCACCCTGACCGATCGCGGCCCGGGGTTCCCGGCCGCGGTGCTCGACCACCCGGGCGCGCCCTTCGTCTCGGGCAGCCCCGAGGCCGGGCGCGGCCTTGGCCTCTTTCTCACCCGCAACGCGCTCGCCCGTCTCGGCGGGCGGATGGAGCTTTCGAATGGCGACAGGGGCGCGGTGATCCGCATCACCCTGCCGCGCCTTGACCGCGACGGAGACCTTGCATGACCGACGACACGCCCCGCCGCCTGCTGATCGTCGAGGATGACGCCCGCCTTGCGGCAACGCTCGCCGAATCCTTCCTGCGCCGCGGCTACGAGGTGCAGGTGGCCGCGCGCGAGGCGGGCGCGCTCGAGACCGCGCGGCGCCACCCGCCGACCCATGCGATCGTCGATCTGAAGCTGGCCGAGGGCTCGGGCCTCGGGGTGGTGCGGGAGCTTGCCGCGCGCGATCCGGACACCCGCATCGTCGTGCTGACCGGCTTTGCCGCGATCTCGACCGCGGTCGAGGCGATCAAGCTCGGTGCGACGCAATACCTTGCGAAACCCGCCACCGCGCGCGAGATCGAGGCCGCCTTCGGCCATCGCGCGGGCGAGGCCCTGCCCGAGATCGAGGCGCCGCAGACCGGGCTGCGCGAACAGGAATGGGAGCTGATCCAGCGCACCCTTGCCGAGGCGGAGTTCAACATCTCCGAGGCGGCGCGGCGGCTTGGCCTGCATCGGCGGACGCTGGCGCGCAAGCTGGCGGCGCGGCGCGAGGGCGGCGAGGCGGAATGAAAAGGCCGCCCGGGGTAAGGAGACCCGGGCGGCGAGTGAACCCAAGACCAAAGGGACGCGGTCAGGGCTGCGCGGCGGCTGGACATCCGCCACGAAGGGGTGGGGTCACGGCTTCGGGTCGTGACTGCCGATCATCATCCGGTCATTGAGCATTTCGAGCCACATCGCGTTTGCGACGGCGATGAGGGCGGCGAGGGGGAGGCCGAGGATCCAGGCGAAGTACCACATGGGATGCGTCCTTTCTCAGTAGGCGTTCTTGTTTTCAGTGATCTCGGCGACGGTGACCTTGCCCCAGAGCACCTTGTAGACCCAGGCGGTGTAGGCAAGGATGATCGGCACGAAGATCACCGAGACGACGAGCATCACGAACAGCGTCAGGTGCGAGGAAGAGGCGTCCCAGACGGTGAGCGAAGCGTCGGGCTGGATCGAGGAGGGCAGGATGAACGGAAACATCGTCAGCCCGACCGAGGCGATCACGCCGAAGATCGCCAGCCCCGAGAAGATCAGTGCCGCCCCGTTTCCCTTGCGCATCGCGAGGATCGCCAGCGCCATGCCGGCGATGCCCAGAACCGGCGCGATCGCGATCCAGGGCCGCAGCGCATAGGCCGCAAGCCACGAGCCCTGATGCGCGACGGTGCTGAGCAGCGGGTTCGACGGCCCGTTCGCCGCGACCTCGGAGGTCAGCGCATAGCCCGGGATGCCGTAGGCCAGCCAGACACCGGCGAGCACATAGGCCGCGATCGCCACGAGCCCCGCGACCGAACCGATCGCGATCGCGCGGCGCTGCACCGCGCCCTCGGTCTTCAGCGTCAGCCAGCCCGCGCCATGCAGCAGCAGCATGCTCAGCGAGACCACGCCCGCAAGCAGCGCGAAGGGGTTCAGCAGACCGAGGAACTTCGCATAGAAGGCGCCGGGGTAGAGCGGCATCAGATCCTCGGTGATCTGGAACGGCACGCCCTGCAGCACATTGCCGACGGCGACGCCGAAGATCAGCGCCGGCACCGCGCCGCCGACGAAGAGCGCCCAGTCCCAGCCGTTGCGCCAGGCATGGCCCTCGCGCTTCGAGCGGTACTTGAAGCCCACCGGGCGCAGGATCAGCGCCGCGAGCACCGCGAACATCGCGAGGTAGAAGCCCGAGAAGCTGACCGCGTAAAGCGGCGGCCAGGCGGCGAAGATCGCGCCGCCGCCGAGGATGAACCACACCTGGTTGCCTTCCCAGACCGGGCCGACGGTGTTGATCAC
>NZ_SAVA01000014.1:0-80714 GCF_004022465.1 Paenirhodobacter huangdaonensis
CTGAACCGCTCGGGGATCGAGACGATCATCCTTGAGCGCTCGAGCCGCGAGCACGTGCTCTCGCGGATCCGGGCGGGGGTGCTCGAATGGGGCACGGTCGAGGTGCTGCGCGAGGCGGGAGTGGGAGCGCGGATGGAGGCCGAGGGCTTCGTGCATGATGGCACCTGGCTCAGCGATGCCGACCGCCTGGTGCATATCGACTTCCACGCGCTCACCGGCAAGCGGGTGATGATCTATGGCCAGACCGAGGTCACGCATGACCTTTACGAGGCGCAGGACGCACTCGGCACCCGGATCATCCACGGCGTCGGGGAGGTGACAATTCACGATCTCGACGGCGCGCAGGCCGCTGTCGACTACACGCTGAACGGCACCCGCCACCGGCTGCGCTGCGCCTATGTCGCGGGCTGCGACGGCTTCCACGGTGTGTCGCGCCGCACCATCCCGGCCGGGAAACGGCGCGAGTTCGAGCGGGTCTATCCCTTCGGCTGGCTCGGCATCCTGTCGAAGACGCCGCCGGTGCAGGACGAGCTGATCTACGCAAGCTCGCCGCACGGTTTCGCGCTCGCCTCGATGCGCAACGCCAATCTCGTGCGCTGTTACGTGCAGGTGCCGCTCACCGACCGGGTCGAGGACTGGCCGGACGAGCGCTTCTGGGCCGAGTTCCGCCGCCGCCTCCCCGCCGAGGCCGCAGCAAGGCTCGTCACCGGGCCGGCGATCGAGAAATCGATCGCGCCGCTGCGCAGCTTCGTCTCCGAGCCGCTGCGCTGGGGCCGGCTGTTCCTCGTGGGCGATGCCGCCCATATCGTGCCGCCGACCGGGGCGAAGGGGCTCAACCTCGCGGTGTCCGACGTCTTCTACCTGCATCAGGCGCTGATCGACGCGCTTAAGCATGGCAAGGAGGCCGGGATCGACGGCTATTCGCAGCGGGCGCTCGCGCGGATCTGGCAGGCGATGCGCTTCTCCTGGCAGATGACGACGATGCTGCACCGTTTCGACGACGAGGACAGCTTTGCCGCACAGATGCGCCGCGCCGCGCTCGACCATCTCGCCCTGTCCGAGACCGCCCGGCGCGAGTTGGCGGAGAACTACGTCGGGCTGCCGTTCTAGCCGCCCGTGACTGCCGGCGGGCGGCCACGCCGGCCGGGGCCGGGTCAGCCGAGAAGCGCCTTGCCAAGCGGTTTCACGGGCTCCGAGCGCAGGACGAGAGATGTGGTGATCGCCCCGAACCGGGCGATGGTGTCGACGATGGTTTCGAGCTGTCCCGGGGTCGGGACGAGAACCTTGAGCAGGAAACAGTCCTCTCCGGTCAGACGGTGGACCTCGATCACATGCGGCATCTCGGCGAAGGCGCGCAGCGCCGGCTTGATGTGCTCATGCGTGGTCTTCAGGCGAATGATCGCCATCATGCCAAGCCCCAGCGCGGCCGGGTCCAGACGCACGGCATAGCCCGCAATGATGCCGCGATCCTCGAGGCGTTTGACCCGCTCCGAGGTCGCCGGCTGCGAAAGCCCGACACGTCGTCCGACCTCTGAAAGCGGGGTGCGGGCGTTGTCCTGAAGCGCCTCCAGGATTGCGATATCAAGGCGGTCGAGGTCACTCATCGGCATGCTGTGTTATCGCTTCCGTTAATTCATCGGAAGTTTGACCCAAAATCCGATGAGTTGCCATTCCCGGATCGTGTGCCGGGCACGAAACTCCGGGATTGTGAAAATCAGGAGTGAATCATGGGATCTCGTTTCGTCATGGTGCCGGGGATCGGCGGGTCTGGCCCGGAGCATTGGCAAAGCCATTGGCAAGACCTTGACCCCGGTGCCACCCGGATCGCGCCGGGCTCGTGGAAAGAGCCGGAACTCGCGGATTGGATCGCCGCGCTGGAGCGGGCGGTTGCCGCGCATCCTCAGCCGCCGGTGCTTGTCTGCCATTCGCTCGGCTGCCTTCTCTTCGCCCATTGGCGCGCGGCGTCTTCCGGTGCGATCGCGGCGGCCTTTCTGGTTGCGGTGCCGGACCCGCTCGGGCCGGTCTTCCCGGCGCGGGCAAGGGAATTCGGGGCGCTGCCGGCATCGGGGTTCGGCGATCGCCCGGTGCTTGCCGTGGCCAGCGAAGACGATCCCTATGATCCGGAGGTAAGGGCGATCGCCTGGGCCGCAGGGCAGGGCGCAAGGCCCCGCCTTCTGGGGCGCCGCGGTCATCTGAACGGGGCATCGGGTCTTGGGGCCTGGCCGGAAGGGCAGGCGCTTTTGGCCGAATTCCTGGACGAGATCGGGGGATAGGCGAGGGGTACCCCCGGGGCGCCGCGGGCCTCATCGCGGCGTCGCATGCTCCGCGGCCATTTGCCGCCCCGTGGCGAACCGCGGCCGGCCCCGGCGAGGTGAAGGACCAACGCCTTTGCCGGGTGCGGCGGGAAAAGGGCGGGCCCGCCTGCTCTCCTCTTTGCGCGACACCGCCCTTTTGCTACAGAGCGGCGGAAACGCGACGGATAGAGGGGGCCTGCAAATGGTGGAACAAGCGAATTGGCCGGCCGCCGCCCGTCTGTCCGTTGCGCCGATGATGGACTGGACCGACCGGCACTGCCGTGTCTTTCACCGCCAGATCTCGCGCCACGCGCTGCTTTACACCGAGATGGTGACCGCCCCGGCGGTGGTGCATGGCAAGCGCGCCCAGCTGCTCGACTTCTCGCCCGCGGAACATCCGGTCGCGCTGCAGCTGGGCGGCTCGGACCCGGCCGAGCTCGCCCTGGCCACGCGGATCGCGGCCGACTGGGGCTATGACGAGATCAACCTCAACTGCGGTTGCCCCTCGGACCGGGTGCAGTCGGGCGCCTTCGGGGCGGTGCTGATGAAGACCCCGGAACTGGTGGCGCGCTGCGTGAGCGCGATGATCGCCGCAAGCCCGGTCGAGGTCACGGTGAAATGCCGCATCGGTGTCGACGACCAGATCCCCGAAGAGGTGCTGCCCGACTTCCTGCGCCGGGTCTCGGCGGCGGGCGTGCGCCGCTTCACCATCCATGCCCGCAAGGCCTGGCTGCAGGGGCTGAGCCCGAAGGACAACCGCGAGATCCCGCCGCTCGACTATCCGCTCGTGCATGCGATGAAGGCGGAATTCCCGGATCTGCACCTCTCGATCAACGGCGGCATCGCGACCCTTGCCGAGGCCGAGGCGCAGCTCGCCGCCGGAATCGACGGGGTGATGGTCGGCCGCGCCGCCTATCACCAGCCGATGGAGGTGCTGGGGGGTGCCGATGCCGCGATCTGGGGCGAGGGGGCGCCGGCCGATCCCTTCGCCGTGGCCGAGGCGATGACGCCCTATATCGCCGATCATCTCGCCGCGGGCGGGCGGCTGCATCAGATCACCCGCCACATGCTGGGCCTGTTCCACGGTCGCCCGGGGGCGCGCGGCTGGCGCCGGGTGCTGTCGGAAGGGGCGACGCGCGAGGGCGCGGGGCTTGCGCTTTATGCGGCGGCTCTGGCAGAAGTGGCGCGACCCGCATAAGCGCCGGGGGCGCAGGAGGACCGCATGACCCATCTCGACACGCTTTTGCCGCTGCTGCTGATCCTGATGGCGGTCGGCGCCTTTGCCGGCATCCTTGCCGGCCTTCTCGGCGTGGGCGGCGGCATCGTGCTGGTGCCGGCCTTCTATTACCTCTTCGCCGGGCTCGGCTATGGCTCGGACAACCTGATGCAGGTCTGCGTCGCGACCTCGCTTGCCACGATCATCGTCACCTCGATCCGCTCGGTGCTGGCGCATAACCGCCGCGGCGCCGTCGACTGGACGATCCTGAAGCAATGGGCGCCGCCGATCGCCATCGGCGCGGTCGCGGGCGTGCTGGTCGTCGCACAGCTGCGCACGCAGACGCTGCAGCTGATCTTCGGCGTGCTGGTGTTCTGCATTGCCTGCTACATGGCCTTCGGCAAGGCGAGCTGGCGGATCTCGGACCATCTTCCGGGCGGCATCTTCCGCGCCTGGTTCGGGCCGCTGATGGGCTTTGCCTCGGTGCTCCTTGGCATCGGCGGCGGCTCGATCGGCACGCCGATGCTGACCCTGCACGGGGTGCCGATCCACCGCGCGGTGGCGACGGCGGCGGGCTTTGGCGTCACCATCGCCGCGCCCTCGGCGGTGGCCTTCCTGCTGACCCGCGTGCCCGATGCGCCGCCCTATACGATCGGCGCGATCAACGTGCCCGCCTTCCTCGTGGTGATCGCGATGACGATGATCACCGCGCCCTGGGGCGCGGCGCTCGCCCACCGGCTCGACCCGAAGAAGCTCAAGCGTGTCTTCGCGGGCTTCCTGATGCTCGTCGCGCTGAACATGCTGCGCAAGGCGCTGTTCTGAGCCCCCCGGCTTTTTCTTGGCGCAAATACTCTGGGGGTCCGGGGGTGAAACCCCCGGCGCCTATTTCACCCCATGCGCCTTCGCCGCATTCCAAAGCGCATCCATCTCGGCCAGATCGCTGTCCGCCGGCACCTTGCCGCGCCCCTTCAGCGCGTCCTCGATATAGGCGAACCGACGGGTGAATTTCCCGTTTGCCGCGCGCAGGCAGGCCTCGGGGTCAAGCCCCAGATGGCGGCCGAGGTTCACCATCACGAACAGCAGATCGCCATATTCCTCGGCGATCTCCTCGGCGCCGAGGAGATCGCGCGCCTCGGTCAGCTCGCGCGCCTCCTCGGCGATCTTGTCGACCACCTCGGCGGTCGAGGGCCAGTCGAAGCCCACCCGCGCGGCGCGGTTTTGCAGCTTCAGCGCCCGGCTCAGCGCCGGCAGGCCAAGCGCCACACCATCGAGCACGCCGCGCTCGGCCCGGCCCGCGCGCTCGGCCGCCTTGATCTTCTCCCAGTCGACGGTCTGCTCGGCCGCCGACTTGTCGCGGCTTTCGTCGCCGAAGACATGCGGATGGCGCGAGATCATCTTGGCGTTGATCGCGCGCAACACGCCCGCCAGATCGAACAGGTCCTTCTCGGCTGCCATCCGGGCGTGGAACACCACCTGCAGCGCAAGGTCGCCCAGCTCGCTTTCCAGCTCGTCCCAGGCGCCGCGCTCGATCGCGTCGGCGACCTCATGCGCTTCCTCGATGGTATAGGGCACGATCGAGGCGAAATCCTGCTCGAGATCCCAGGGACAGCCCGTCTCCGGATCGCGCAGACAGTCCATGATCGCCGCCAGCCGGCGCATCTGCACGCCCGCATCGCCGGCCTCGTCGAACAGCATCGGATCGCTCGGTTTCGCCATTGCCCTTGCCTCCTGAAAGGATCATCTAGGTCAGTATCCCTTCCCGGAGATCAGAGTCCACCATGCCCGTCATCAACCGCATCGCCGCCCTTGCCCCGGAGATGGCCGAATGGCGACACTGGCTGCACCGCCACCCCGAGCTCGAATTCGACCTGCCGAAGACCTCGGCTTTCGTCGCGGCGAAACTGCGCAGCTTCGGTGTCGACGAGATCCACGAGGGGGTGGCGCGCTCGGGCATCGTCGCGGTGATCCGCGGCCGCATGGCCGGCCCGGCGATCGGGCTGCGCGCCGACATGGATGCGCTGCCGATCGAGGAGATCACCGGCAAGGATTATGCCTCCGAGCACCCCGGGCGGATGCACGCCTGCGGCCATGACGGGCACACCACGATGCTGCTGGGCGCGGCGCGCTATCTCAGCGAGACGCGCAATTTCGCGGGCTCGGTCGTGCTGCTCTTCCAGCCCGCCGAGGAAGAGGGCGGCGGCGGCGAGGTGATGGTGCGCGAGGGCGTGATGGAGCGCTTCGCCATCACCGAGGTCTATGGCATCCACAACGCGCCGAACCTGCCGCTCGGCCATTTCCAGACCACGCCCGGGCCGCTGATGGCGGCGGTCGACACCGCCTGGATCACCGTCACCGGCCGCGGCGGCCATGGCGCGACGCCGCAGGTCTGCGCCGATCCGGTCGTCGCCATCGCCGGCATGGTCGGCGCGCTGCAGACGATCGTCAGCCGCAATGTCGCCGCGCTCGAACAGGCGGTGGTCTCGGTGACCGAGATCCACGTCGGCACGGCGAACAACATCATCCCGGAAAGCGGCTGGTTCGCGGCGACGATCCGCTCCTTCTCGCCCGCGGTGCGCGACCTGCTCGAGGACCGCTTCCGTGCCATCGTCGCGGGTCAGGCCGAGGCCTATGGCGTGCGCGCCGAGATCACCTATGAACGCGGCTATCCGCCGACAGTGAACGATGCCGGAAAGGCGCGCTTTGCTGCCGATGTCGCGGCCGAGGTCTCGGGCGCGGCCGCGGTCGAGGCCGAGGCCGAGCGCGACATGGGGGCGGAGGATTTCGCCTATATGCTCGCCGCGCGGCCCGGCGCCTATCTCTTCCTCGGCACCGGCCCGGGGGCGGGGCTGCACCACCCGGCCTATGACTTCAACGACGCGGCGGCGCCGATCGGCGCGAGCTTCTTCGCGCGCCTCGTCGAACGCGCCCTGCCGGTCGGCTGAGCCCGGGGCGGGGAGGGGCGCTGCCGCTCCTTGTGCGGTGGCGCAAACTCACCCCGAGGCCTTTTCGGCAAGGAGAAATCCGCAAGACCCCGCGGCCCCTGCTTTCATCTTGGCAAAAATACCTCGGGGGTGAGGCGCGGCACGCGCCGAGGGGGCAGCGCCCCCTTTCTGTTTGCTCGCTCCGTCCGGTCTGACGTGACCGTGAGTCGGCGGCGGGACGGGCCGTCGCGCCTTGCCATTGCGGGGGGCGGCGGCTAGGGTGCGCGCCGAAAACCGGGCGCGGGGAAGCCGCGTCCAAGGCCCGAACGAAAGGACCAGACCATGTTCATCTCCCCCGCCTTCGCCCAGGCCGCCGGTGGCGCCGCCCCGTCGGGCATTGCCGCCTTCGGCCAGTTCCTGCCGCTCGTCCTGATCTTCGTGATCATGTATTTCCTGCTGATCCGTCCGCAGCAGAAGAAGGCGAAAGAGCACCGCTCGATGGTCGAGTCGCTGCGTCGCGGTGATCAGGTCGTCACCCAGGGCGGCATCATCGGCAAGGTGGCCCATGTGCGCGAGGATGGCGAGCTCGAGATCGAGATCGCGCCGGGCGTCAAGGTGCGCGTCGTGAAGGCGACCGTGACCCAGGTGCTCACCAAGACCGAACCGGCCGCCAGCGCCGAATAAGGACCATCGCCGTCATGCTGCAGATCCCGCTCTGGAAGCGTGTCGTCATCATCGGCCTGTGCGTGATCGGGCTGGGCATGGCGGCGCCGAACCTTTTCTACAACCGCGTCGAGGGGCACAACGATGCCCTGCGCACGCTCGAGCGCAGCGGTGCGCTGAGCGACGCGCAGGCGGCGGCCAAGGCCGCCTGGCCCGACTGGCTGCCCTCGGGGCTCGTCAACCTCGGGCTCGACCTGCGCGGTGGCGCGCATCTCCTTGCCGAGGTCCATCTCGACGAGGTCTACAAGGCGCGGATGGATGCGCTCTGGCCCGAGGCGCGCAAGGCGCTGGCGGCCGAGCGGGCGACCATCGGCTCGATCCGCCGCGTGCCCTCGCCGGGCGGCGAGCTGCGGATCCAGATCGGCAATGCCGAGCAGATCGCGGCCGCCGTTGCGGCGGTCAAGGCGCTCGCCACCCCGGTCGTCACCCTGACCGGCGTCGGGCAGAACGACATCGAGGTGACCGGGCAGGGCGACACGCTCACGATCCGTCTGAGCGAGGCCGAACAGGCCGCGACCGATGACCGCACGATGCAGCAGTCGCTTGAAATCGTGCGCCGCCGCGTCGATGCGGCCGGCACCCGCGAGCCGACGATCATGCGTCAGGGCTCGGACCGGATCCTGATCGAGGTGCCCGGCATCGGCTCGGCCGCCGAGCTGAAATCGCTGATCGGCACCACCGCGAAGCTGACCTTCCATCAGGTCGTCGGCCGCAGCTCGAACCCGGACCAGCCCGCGGGCACCGGCAACGAGATCCTGCCCGACGCCAACACCCAGGGGATCTATTACATCCTCGACCAGGTGCCGGTGGTCTCGGGCGACGAGCTGACCGATGCCCGCCCCGAAACCGACCAGAACGGCTATCCGGCCGTCGGCTTCCGCTTCAACCCGACCGGCGCGCGCGCCTTCGGCGACTTCACCCAGAACCATATCGGCGAACCCTTCGCCATCGTGCTCGACGGCAAGGTGATCTCGGCGCCGGTGATCCAGAGCCATATCGCCGGAGGCTCCGGCATCATCACCGGCCATTTCACCTCGCAGGAGGCGACCGACCTTGCGCTTCTGCTGCGCGCAGGCGCGCTGCCCGCGGGCATGACCTTCCTCGAGGAGCGCACGATCGGGCCCGAGCTCGGCGCCGACTCGATCGCCGCGGGCCGCGTCGCCGCCGCCGTCGGCTTCGTTGCCGTGGTGGCGCTGATCATCGCCTCCTATGGCCTCTTCGGGGTCTTCGCCACGGTTGCACTGGTGGTCAACATCGGCCTGATCTTCGGCGTCATGTCGATGATCGGCTCGACGCTGACGCTGCCCGGCATCGCCGGCATCGTGCTGACCATGGGCACCGCGGTCGACGCCAACGTGCTGATCTTCGAGCGCATCCGCGAGGAGCTGCGCACTGCCAAGGGGCCGGCACGGGCGATCGAGCTCGGCTTCGAGAAGGCGATGTCGGCGATCGTCGATGCGAACGTGACCACCTTCATCACCGGGGTGATCCTGTTCGTGCTTGGCGCCGGCCCGGTGCGGGGCTTTGCCGTGACGCTGATCATCGGCATCCTCACCTCGGTCTTCACCGCCATCTATGTCACCCGTCTGATGGTGAGCGCCTGGTTCAGCTGGCGCCGTCCGAAGACGATCGTGCTTTAAGGAGGGAACGCCATGGCATTCCGGCTCAAACTCGTTCCCGAACACACGACGTTCGACTTCTTCAAGCACGCCTGGCTGACCTTCGGCGCCTCGGCAGTGGCGGTGGTGATCTCGCTGATCCTGCCGGTGGTGATGGGGCTGAACTTCGGCATCGACTTCCGCGGCGGCACCACGATCCGCACGGAATCGACGCAGGTCCTCGATGTCGGCGCCTATCGCAAGGCGATGGCCCCGCTCGGGCTTGGCGATGTGGCGATCACCGAGGTCTTCGACCCGAACTTCCGTGCCGACCAGCATGTCGCGATGATCCGCATCCAGGCGCAGGGTGACACCGAGGCGATCACCCCCGAGACGATCGGCACGATCGAGGCGGCGCTGAAGACCGTCGACCCGGCGGTGACTTTCGTGTCGACCGAATCCGTCGGTCCGAAAGTCTCGGGCGAGCTGATCTGGACCGCGATCTGGTCGGTTCTGGCCGCCACCGCAGCGATCGTCGTCTATGTCTGGGTCCGCTTCGAATGGCAGTATTCGATCGGCGCGCTGGCCGCGCTTGTCCATGACGTGGCGCTGACCGTCGGGCTCTTCGCGCTGTTCCAGCTCAAGTTCGACCTGACGATCATCGCCGCGCTGCTGACCATCCTCGGCTATTCGATCAACGACACCGTCGTCGTCTTCGACCGGCTGCGCGAGAACCTGGTCAAGTACAAGACGATGCCGCTCAAGGACGTGATGAACATCTCGGTCAACGAGACGCTGTCGCGCACCGTGATGACCTCGGGCACGACGCTGATAGCGCTGATCTCGCTTCTGGTGCTGGGCGGCGACGTGATCCGCAACTTCGTCTTCGCGATGACCTGGGGCGTGGTGGTCGGCACCTATTCCTCGGTCTTCGTGGCGAAGAACATCGTGCTCTTCATCGGTCTCGACCGGAACAAGAAACCGGGCGATCCGTCGGACAAGTTCTTCACCGAGGGGGCGGCGAATGCCGATCACTGAGGCCGAATTCGGCGCCTCGCTGCCGGTCGATTCCTACGGCCCGGGGTTCTTCCGGGTCGCGGGGGTGGTGCATCGCGGCGGGCTGCTGGTGCGGGCCGAGGCGGCGGGCCCCTGGGGCGGCTATGACGACCTCGCGCCGCTGCTGGCGCTTGCGGGGGCGATCGACGTGCTTTTCCTCGGCACCGGGGCGCAGATCGCCTATCTGCCGAAACCCTTCGTCGCCGCGCTCGAGGCGGCGGGGGTGATGTGCGAGGGCATGTCCACGCCTTCGGCTGCGCGCACCTACAACGTGCTGCTGAGCGAGGGGCGTCGCGTTGCCGCGGCACTGCTGCCGATGCCGGGGGAGGCACCGTGACGCTTTCCCGGCCCGGCCGGATCGGTTAAGGCTCGGCCATGACCATGTTGAGCGTCGACAATCTGAGTGTGACACGCGGCGGGCTGCCGGTGCTCGAGGGGGTGAGTTTCACCCTCGAGGCGGGCCGTGCGCTGGTGCTGCGTGGCCCGAACGGGATCGGCAAGACGACGCTCTTGCGCACCCTTGCCGGGCTGCAGCCGGCGCTGGTGGGCACCGTCTCGATGCCGGCCGAGACGATGGCCTATGCGGGCCATGCCGACGGGCTGAAGGCGATGCTGAGCGTGCGCGAGAACCTGCGGTTCTGGGCCGATGTCTACGCGACGCCCGACATCGCCCCGGCGATCGAGCGGATGAACCTGCGCGCATTGGCCGACCGGGCGGCGCACAGCCTGTCGGCCGGGCAGAAGCGCCGGCTCGGCCTCGCGCGGCTTCTGGTCACCGGCCGCCCGATCTGGGTGCTCGACGAGCCCACCGTCTCGCTCGACGCGGCCTCGGTCGCGCTCTTCGGGGCGGCGGTGCGGGCACATCTCGCGACCGGCGGCGCCGCGCTGATGGCCACCCATATCGACCTCGGCATCCCCGAGGCCGAGGTGCTCGACCTCGCCCCCTTCAAGGCCCGCCCGCCCGAACAGGGCGGCTTCCGCGGCAGTTTCGACGAGGCTTTCGGATGACCCGCCGCGGCACCTGTGACATCTGCCGGACGCTCCGCGGGGAGTATTTGGGCCAAGAAAAAGGCCCCTCGTTTTTTCTTGGCCCAAATACTCCCGCCGGAGGCGTCCGACCTCTGCGCCCAGGCGGAGGCCGGGCATGATCGCGCTGCTGCTTCGTGACCTGCGGCTTGCGGTGCGGGCGGGCGGCGGCTTCGGCCTCGGCCTTGCCTTCTTCCTGATCGTGGTGACGCTTGTCCCCTTCGGCGTCGGGCCCGAGGGCGGGGTGCTCTCGCGCATTGCCTCGGGCGTGCTCTGGCTTGGCGCGCTGCTCGCCTGTCTGCTCTCGCTCGACCGGATCTTCGCGCTCGATTACGAGGACGGCACGCTCGATCTGCTGGTGACGGCGCCGATCCCGCTCGAGGGCGCGGTGTCGATGAAGGCCGCGGCGCATTGGATCACCACCGGGCTGCCCTTGGTGCTGGCGGCGCCGGTCTTCGGCGTGCTGCTGCACCTGCCCGCGCCGGCCTATCTGTGGCTGGTGGTGTCGCTGCTGCTCGGCACGCCGGCGCTTTCGGTGCTGGGCACCTTCGGCGCGGCGCTGACCGTGGGGCTGAAGCGCGGCGGGTTGCTGCTCTCGCTTCTGGTGTTGCCGCTTTACGTGCCGACGCTGATCTTCGGGGCCGAGCTCGTGCGCCGCGGTGCTGCGGGGATGGAGGTGCGGGTGCCGCTTTTGATGCTCGCGGGGATCACCGCCGCCACCATCGCCCTTGTGCCCTTCGCCTCGGCCGCGGCGATCCGGGTGAACCTGCGGCAGGCTTGACGCGCGGCAAGCCGTCGCATCGAATGTCGGGCCATACGCGATAGTGAGTTGAGCGCGAAAGAACAGGAAGGTAGCCAGAGCCCATGTCGATCTGGGAATATGCGAACCCCGTCAAGTTCATGAAGACCTCCTCGCTCGTCCTGCCCTGGGCGACGGGGCTGGCGGCGGTCTGCCTGCTCGGCGGGCTGATCTGGGGCTTCTTCCTGACCCCCGAGGCCGACAATTTCGGCTCGACGGTGAAGGTGATCTACGTCCATGTGCCGGCGGCGATGATGGCGATCAACATCTGGGCGATGATGCTCGTCACCTCGCTGATCTGGCTCATTCGCCGCCATCACGTCTCGGCGCTGGCCGCCAAGGCCGCGGCGCCGATTGGCATGGTGATGACGCTGATCGCGCTGATCACCGGGGCGATCTGGGGCCAGCCGATGTGGGGCACCTGGTGGGAGTGGGACCCGCGGCTGACCTCGTTCCTGATCCTGTTCCTGTTCTATCTGGGCTACATGGCGCTGTGGGAGGCGATCGACAACCCGGACACCGCGGCCGATCTCACCGGCGTGCTGTGCCTGGTGGGCTCGGTCTTCGCGCTGCTCAGCCGCTATGCGGTGCTGTTCTGGAACCAGGGGCTGCATCAGGGCGCGACGCTGAGCATGGATTCGGCGCAGCATATCTCGGATGTCTACTGGTTCCCGCTGCTGCTGTGCATCGCGGGCTTCATCCTGTTCTTCATCGCGCTGGTGCTTTTGCGCACCCGCACCGAGATCCGCCTGCGCCGGCTCAAGGCGCTCGAGCAGAGGGAGCGCATGGCATGATGCCGGAACTCGGAAAATACGCGGTCACCGTGCTCGGCTCCTATGTCGCGACCGTCGGGCTTCTGGCGGGGCTCGTTGCGGTCTCGCTGTGGAAGGGCGCGAAAGTGAAACGGGCGCTCGCGCGCCAGGAAGAACGGATGGGAAAGAATGGTTAAGCCGCTCGTGCTGCTGCCCCCGGTCGCCTTTGCGGCGCTGGCGGGGCTGTTCCTGTGGGGGATGAACCGCACCGATCCGACGGCGCTGCCCTCGGCGCTGATCGGCAAGGCGGCCCCGCCGGTCGAGACCGTGCCGCTTGGCGAGGCGCAGATGTTCACCGATGCCGATCTGCGCGATGGCAAGATCAAGCTCGTCAACTTCTGGGCCTCGTGGTGCGCGCCCTGCCGGGTCGAGCATCCGACGCTGAAGGCAATGGCCGAGGACGGGGTCGAGATCTACGGCGTGAACTGGAAGGACAAGCCGGCGCAGGCGCTGTCGTTCCTTGCCGATCTTGGCGATCCCTTCGCGCGGATCGGCGCCGACCCGAAGAACACCATGGGCCTCGACTGGGGTGTTGCGGGCGTGCCCGAGACCTTCGTGATCGACGGCGAGGGCACGGTCTTGATGCGCTATGCCGGGCCGATCACCCAGAAGGTCCTGGACGAGCAGATCGCGCCGCTGCTGGCGGGCGAGGGCGAGTAACCCTCAGTGCAGGCGCGGACGCGCGGCGCGGTCGAGCCGCGCCCAGTCCGGCCAGAAGCCGAGCTTGTCGGCCAGCACGATCGCCACGGCGATCGCGAGCACCGCGCCCACGATCTTCACCTGCGTCATCGAGGGCGGCCGGCGCGCCCATTTCGCCATTCGCATGAACCACAGCGGGTTCACTTTGCCGCCTCGCCGGTGAAGCGCACGGTGCCGATGAAGGGCAGGTTGCGGTGCGTCTGCGCGAAGTCGAGCCCATAGCCCACGACGAATTCATCGGGGATCTCGAAGCCGGTCCAGGTCGCGTGCACGTCGACCTCGCGGCGCGAGGGCTTGTCGAGCATCGCACAGCATTCGATCCGCCGCGGGTGGCGGTCGCGCAGGATGTCCATCACCTTCGAAATCGTGTGGCCGGTGTCGACGATATCCTCGACCACCAGCACGTCGCGCCCGCCGATGCTGCCGCGCAGGTCCTTCAGGATGCGGACCTCGCGGGTCGAGGTGGTGTCGTTGCCGTAAGATGAGGCCTCGAGGAAATCGACCTCGCAGGGCAGGTCGATCTCGCGGATCAGGTCGGCGATGAACACGAAGGATCCACGCAGCAGCCCCACCACGACGAGCCGGTCGGTGCCGCGGAAGCTTTCCGAGATCTCGGCGCCAAGCGCCTCGACCCGCGCGGCGATGCGTTTGGCGGAAATCATCTGGTCGATCTCGTAGGGGCGACCATCCGCGGTGCGCTGCGTCATCCTGTTCTCCTGAACCCGCCCGGGGGGCCTTGCATTTCCCTGCCGGTTTATCGCAACAAGGGGGCGAAGGGAACGGCGCACGGACAGGAGCAGATGCCGACACATTCCGAAAAGCGCGTCATGCCCTATTCGGCACGGCAGATGTATGACCTTGTTGCCGATGTCGCGAAATACCCGCAGTTCCTGCCCTGGAACTCGGCGGCGCGGATCCGTGCGCGCCGGCCGGGCGAGGAGCCCGGCTCCGAGGTGCTCGAGGCCGATCTGGTGATCTCGTTCAAGGTCTTCCGCGAACGCTTCGGCTCGCGCGTGACCCTGTTCCCACAGCGGCTGCGCGTCGATACCGAATATCTCGACGGCCCGTTCCGCTATCTGAAAAGCTGGTGGCAGTTCACCGACCGGGAAGAGGGCGGCTGCAACGTCGACTTCTTCGTGGATTTCGAGTTCAAGAACGCGATCTTGCAGGGCGTGATCGGCGTCGTCTTCGATCAGGCGATGCGCAAGATCGTCAAGGCCTTCGAGGATCGCGCCGCGGCGCTTTACGGGCCTGTCGCCTAGACGAGGGGCGCCGAAGCGAGGGCCTGCGCCAGAAGTGCCAGCGCATGATCGCGGGCGGCAAGGCGCACCCGGTCGCGGCCAAGGGCGCCGAACTCGACCGTTTCGGTGGTGGTCGGGCGGCCGGTGCCGGCCAGACCGAAGCAGACCCGGCCCTCGGGCTTGAATTCCGATCCGCCGGGGCCGGCGATGCCGGTGATCGAGACCGCGAGATCGGTGGCGGAATGGGCAAGCGCGCCCTCGGCCATCTCGCGCGCCACCTCCTCGGACACCGCGCCATGGGCGGCAAGCGTCTCGGGCCGGACCGCGATCATCTGTTCCTTGGCGAGGTTCGAATAGGTGACGAAGCCGCGCTCGAACACGTCGGAGCTGCCCGGAATGTCGGTCAGCGCGGCGGCGACCATGCCGCCGGTGCAGCTTTCGGCGGTGGCGATGCGCAGGCCCCGGGCGCGGGCGGCGGCGAGGATCTCGGCCGGGGTCATCGCATCATCACCCCGTGATAGAGCCCGGCCAGGATCACCGTCACGATGCCCGCGAAGACACCCGCGATCAGGTCGTCCAGCATCACGCCCGCGGGGTCGTTGCGGCGGTCGGCGGTGCCGACGGGGCCGGGTTTCCAGATGTCGAAGAGGCGGAACAGCAGGAAGGCCGCGACCGGGCCGGGCCAGACCATCGGCACATCGCGCAGCCAGAACCCCATCGCCGGGAAAAGGAGCGCGAGCCATTGCCCCGCAACCTCGTCGATCACCACCTCGGACGGGTCCTCGCCCGGTTTCAGCGCGGCATTGACCGCCCAGAAGCCGAGGAGCGTGACCGCGACGGTGGCAATCACCAGCGGGAGGAAGCCGAGCCAATGCTCGATCGCCCAGCCGAGGGCGACCGCGACGAGCGAGCCCCAGGTGCCCGGGGCGGGGCGCAGCAGGCCGACGAAACCGAAGGTGGTGATGGCACGCAGCGACATGGTCAGTCTCCGATCAGGGTGGCGGTGGCGAGGGCGGCGATGCCCTCTTCGCGGCCGGTGAAGCCAAGCCGCTCCGAGGTGGTCGCCTTGACCGAGACCCGGTTCGGCGAGATCCCGAGGATGCGGGCCAGTTCCGCCATCATCGCCGCGGCATGCGGGCCGACCTTCGGCCGCTCGCACACGATCGTCACGTCGACGTTCGAAATGCGATAGCCCTTGTCGGTGGCGAGCTTCGCGGCATGGGCAAGGAAGATCTCGCTTGCCGCGCCCTTCCACTGCGGGTCGGAGGGCGGGAAGTGGCGGCCGATGTCGCCCTCGGCGAGCGCGCCATAGATCGCATCGGTCAGCGCATGCATGCCGACGTCGGCGTCGGAATGGCCCAGAAGCGCCTTCGTGTGCGGCACCTTCACCCCGCACAGGATGACGCCGTCGCCCTCGCAAAAGGCGTGCACGTCATAGCCGTTGCCCGTTCTCACATCCATGCCTCTGTCCTTTCGTGCGGCGAGGATCGCGCCTGCGCGGGCGAAGTCCTCGGCGAAGGTGATCTTCAGATTGTCTTCCGAGCCGGGGGTGATGTCCACCGTCAGCCCCGCGGCGCGGGCGACCTCGACGTCATCGGCGGCGCCGCCCGGATGGGCGCGATGCGCGGCAAGGATCTGCGCAAAGCGGAACCCCTGCGGCGTCTGCGCGCGATAGAGGCCCTCGCGGTTCTCGGTGCCGCTGACCCGGCCCCCGGTGCCGCGCCAGAGCGCATCGGTGACGGCAAGCGCCGGCGCGGCAGCCGGCGCGGTGTCGAGGGCGGCAAGAACCCCCGCGATCACCGCACGCGGCACCAAGGGGCGCGCGCCGTCATGGATCAGCACCTTCTCGACGCCGCTGCCGGTGAGGCTTTCGAGCGCCGCCCGCACCGAGGCGTCGCGCGTCGCGCCGCCTGCGACCAGCGTCACCGTGCCGCCGAAAAGGGCGACGCCGCGCACCATGTCATCGGGGTGCAGCACCACGGTGATGCGGCCGAGGCCGCGAAAGGCCGACACGGTGCGCGCCAGCACCGGCACGCCCGCCAGGTCGCGCCATTGCTTCGGCGTGCCGCCGCCCGCCCGGCTGCCGCGCCCCGCCGCCACGATGATCACCGCAACCGTCATGTCCTCTCCTCCGGTTCCGGCGAAAGGCTTAGGCCAAGCCCGCGCCTGGTGCAATCGGGACCAGAGCAGGGCGATTCCGGCTGTGAGCGGTAACTCCGGGCCGAAATCGCCGGGGATGTGCGTAAAGTTTAGGCAAGTGCTGATTTTTCCCGCCGAAACTGCCGCGTTTCAATTGTGATTCCCGAACTCAGCCGCTACCTCAAGTGCAGCAACAATCTGGAATGCCAAGTGACCCTCACGCTCGACACTTTCCGGCTGGAGCCCCCGGTGCTGCTTGCACCCATGGCCGGTATCACCGATCTGCCGTTCCGGCGGATCGTGGCGCGTTTCGGCGCCGGGCTTGTGGTCTCCGAAATGGTGGCCTCGGGCGAGATGCTGACGGCCAAGCCCTCGGTGCGGGCGAAGGCGCGCAGCGAGCTTGGCCTCGACATGGCCTCCTCGGTGCAGCTTGCCGGGCGCGAGGCGGGCGCGATGGCCGAGGCGGCGAAGGTCGTGGCCGACATGGGCGCGAAGATCATCGACATCAACATGGGCTGCCCGGCGAAGAAGGTGACGGGCGGCTATTCCGGCGCGGCGCTGATGCGCGACCCCGATCACGCACTGACGCTGATCGAGGCGGTGACCGGTGCGGTCGACGTGCCGGTGACGCTGAAGATGCGGCTTGGCTGGGACACGGACTGCCTGAACGCGCCCGAGATCGCGCGCCGCGCCGAGGCGGCCGGCGTGCGGATGATCGTCATCCACGGTCGCACCCGGATGCAGTTCTACAAGGGCGCGGCCGACTGGGCGGCGATCCGGCCGGTGGTGCAGGCGGTCTCGGTGCCGGTGATCGCGAATGGCGACATCACCGACGCGGCCTCGGCGCGCCGCGCGCTGGCGGAAAGCGGCGCGGCCGGGGTGATGGTCGGGCGCGGCGCGCAGGGAAGGCCCTGGGCGCTGGCCGAGATCGGCGCGGCGCTCTTCGGCACGCCCGCACCGCGGCTGCCTGCGGGCGACGCGCTCGCCGCACTGGTGGCCGAGCATTACGAGGCGATCCTGTCCTTCTACGGCATCGAGGTCGGTCTGCGCCTCGCACGCAAGCATCTGGGCTGGTATGCCGAGGCCGCAGGCGCCCCCCTGCGCGCCGAGATGATGGTCTCGCAGACCCCGGCGGCGACGCTTGCGCTGATCGGCGCGGCTTTCGGCGAAAGGATGGCGGCATGACCCTTCCCGCACCCGGCATCATCTGGAGCTCGTTGCCGATCCCGGCGCTTCTGATCGGCGAGGATGACCGGATGATCGAGGTCAACCCGGCGGCCGAGCTGTTCCTCAACATTTCTGCGCGGATGCTGAAGGGGCAGTCGGTGCTCGAGCGGCTGGCGATTTCGGCCCCGCTCGAGGAGATCTTCGCCCGCGTCCGCAAGAACCGCTCGGCGCTTTTCGTCAACGACGTCGAGGTGACGACGGGCGAGAAGGCCCCGGTGCAGTGCAACCTGCAGGCGGCGCCGCTGGGCGAGGATGCCTCGACGATCCTGTTCCTGATCTCGCCGCGCGAGCTCGCCGACCGGCTCGGCCGGGCGAGCATGGTGAAATCGGCGGCACGCTCGGCGATCGGCATGGCCGAGATGCTGGCGCACGAGATCAAGAACCCGCTTGCGGGCATCGCCGGGGCGGCGCAGCTGCTGAGCATGAGCCTTGCGGGCGACGATCTCGAGCTGACCGATCTGATCGTCGACGAGACCCGGCGGATCGTGAAGCTGCTCGAACAGGTCGAGCAGTTCGGCAATGTCCGTCCGCCCGAGAAGAAGCCGGTCAACATCCATGATGTGCTCGACCGGGCGCGGAAGTCGGCGCTGGTCGGCTTTGGCGCGCATATGACGATCATCGAGGATTACGACCCCTCGCTGCCGCCGACGCTGGGCGATGCCGATCAGCTCACCCAGGTTTTCCTGAACCTGCTGAAGAACGCATCGGAGGCCTCGAAGGGCCAGCCCGGCACGATCCGGCTGCACACCTTCTACGAACATTCGCTGCGGCTGCGCCGCGCGGACGGGCTCGGGCAGGCGCTGCCCCTGCAGATCGAGATCGTCGACGACGGCCCGGGCATTCCGCCCGACATCGCCTCGTCGATCTTCGAACCCTTCGTCTCCGGCCGCGAGAACGGCACCGGGCTCGGCCTTGCGCTGGTGTCGAAGATCATCTCGGAACACGACGGCTGGATCTCCGTCGATTCCGTTCCGGGAAAGACCGTGTTCCGGATTTCCCTGCCTGTCGCCCCGAAGGAGAGCTGACCGATGGACGGCACCGTACTTGTCGCCGATGATGACCGCACGATCCGCACCGTGCTCACCCAGGCCCTGACCCGGGCCGGGTGCAAGGTTCATGCCACCGCCTCGCTGATGACGCTGATGCGATGGGTCGAGGAGGGCAAGGGCGATCTCGTGATCTCCGATGTCGTCATGCCCGACGGCAACGGGCTCGAGGCCCTGCCGCGCATCGCGCAGGAACGCCCCGGCCTGCCGGTGATCGTGATCTCGGCGCAGAACACGATCATGACCGCGATCCAGGCTGCGGAGGCGGATGCCTACGATTATCTGCCGAAGCCCTTCGATCTGCCCGATCTGATGAAGCGCGCCGCCCGCGCGCTCGAGCAAAAGCGCAAGGCACAGGTCGTGCAGAAAACGATCGAGCCGCGCACCGAGGGCGGCACCGACCTGCCGCTGGTCGGCCGCACCGCGGCGATGCAGGCGCTCTACCGCCTTGTGGCGCGGGTGATGAACGCCGATCTGCCGGTGCTGATCTTGGGCGAATCCGGCACCGGCAAGTCGCTGATCGCCCGCGCGATCCACGACTTCTCGGATCGCCGCACGCTGCCCTTCGTGGTGGCGCAGGCGGCCGACCTGCAGGGCGCCGACGGCCCCTCGACGCTGCTGGCGAAGGCCAAGGGCGGCTCGCTCGTCTTCGACGAGGTCGGCGATTACGACGACGAGACCCAGGGCCGCATCGTGCGCATGCTCGACGCCTTGCCCGATCCCGCCCCGCGGATCATGGCGACGACCCAGGTCGACCTGTCGGCGCTGATGGAGGCGGGCAAGTTCCGCCAGGACCTGTTCTACCGCCTCGGGGGTGTCACCATCGCAGTGCCCGCGCTGCGCGAGCGCGTCGAGGATATCCCGCTGCTCGCCGACCACTTCCTGACCCGGGCCGAGCGCGACGGGCTTGGCACCCGCCGCTTCTCGGCCGAGGCGCTGGCGCTGGTGCGCGCCTATGCCTGGCCGGGCAACGTGCGCCAGCTCGAGAACACCGTGCGCCGGCTGGTGGTGACCTCGTCCGAAGAGGAAATCACCCGTGCCGAGGTGGAATTCGTGCTCGGCAATCAGCCGGCGATCGAGCCGCTGCGCTCGGGCGGCGAGGGCGAGAAGCTCTCGGCCTCGATCGCACGCCACCTGCGGCGCTATTTCGACCTGCACGGCGGCAACCTGCCTGCGCCCGGCCTCTATGACCGGATCCTGCGCGAGATGGAGGCGCCGCTGATCGAGATTGCGCTCGACGCCACCGGCGGCAATCAGGCGAGATGTGCCGACCTGCTTGGAATCAACCGCAATACCTTGCGCAAGAAGATCACCGATCTGGATATTCAGGTGACACGGCGCCGGAAACTGATGTAAACCCGCAACAGGGGGTTGTGGCAATTTCGCCTCGGCGGATTCGCCCGGCCCCGGAGAGCGGGAGAGGCATCTTGCACGGCACGGTCGATCGCAGCGCGTGGGACAAGCTTGTTCGTTTGCGCCGCCAGCGCCGGGTGCAGAACGGCTTTGCGCTCGGGCTCACGGTGTTGGGCCCGGTGCTCGCGCTTGGCACCTTCGTGGTGCTCGGGCCGATGGGGCAGGGCGCCGATTCGAATGCGCTGCGCCTGACGCTGCTTGCCGATTTCGTCTATTTCCTGCTGCTCGCCGGGCTGATCGTGATGCGCCTGACGCAGATGATCGCGGCGCGGCGCGCCCGCGCCTCGGGCTCGCGGCTGACGCTGCGGCTCACCGGGGTCTTCGCCGGCATCGCGCTGGTGCCGACGATCCTCGTCGCGCTGTTCGCCGGGCTCACCGTGAACATCGGCCTCGAGGGCTGGTTCTCCGACCGGGTGCGCTCGGTCGTCGGCACTTCGCTCGCTGCGGCCGAGGCCTATCAGGACGAGCACAAGCGCGACATCGTCGCCGATGCCGAGGCGCTTGCGGGCTTTCTGAACCTGCGCCGGCAGGCCGCCACCTTCATGTCGGACGGCGATCTGCGCGAGCTGCTGGTCGCCGGGCAGGCGGGCATCCAGCGCGGGCTGAAGGAAGCCTATGTGATCGACGGCACCGGCGAGATCGTCGCCCGCGGCGAGCGCAGCTATCTCTTCGATTTCGAGAAACCCGCGCCCGAGAAGATCGTCGAGGCGCAGAAGGGCGGCACCGTCCTGATCGAGGACTGGCCGAATTCGGAACTGCGTGCCCTCGTCCGCCTCGATGCCTTCGTCGACCGCTACCTCTATGTCTCGCGCACCGTCGACGGCCAGATCCTGTCGCTGCTCGACAACACGCGCGAGACCGTGCACCTCTATCAGCAGCTCGAGACCACCCGTGGCCGGGTGCTGTTCGAGTTCGGTCTCGTCTACATCGGTTTTGCGCTGATCCTGATCCTCGCCGCGGTCTGGGTCGGGCTGTGGTTCGCCGAGCGGCTGTCGCGCCCGATCGGCCGGCTCGCCTCGGCCGCCGAGCGGGTCGGCGCAGGCGATCTCGATGCCCGGGTGATCGAGGATGAGGGCGATGACGAGATTGCCACGCTCGGCATCGTGTTCAACCGGATGACGCGCGAGCTGAAAGGCCAGCGCGAAGCGCTGATCGCCTCGCACCGCAAGACCGAAGAGCGCCGGCGGCTGTTCGATTCGGTGCTGAGTTCGGTCACCTCGGGGGTGATCGGCCTCGATGCCGAGGGCCGGCTCGATTTTCTCAACCGCTCGGCGATGCGTCTGCTGGAGCTTGCCCCGGGCCAGGATCACGACCTTTCCCTTGCCGAGGCTGTCCCTGAATTCTCAAGCCTTTTCCATCGCTTGCAGGATGGTTTTCATCCTGTCGTGCAAGAAGAGGTGCGGATCTCGCGCGGCGGGCGGCTGGAAAGCCTTCTGGTGCGGATGGCGGTGCGCAGCGGCGAGGACGGCCGGCGCGAGGGCTATGTGGTGGCCTTCGACGATGTGACCGAGCTGGTCTCGGCGCAGCGCATGGCCGCCTGGGGCGACGTCGCGCGCCGCATCGCGCATGAGATCAAGAACCCGCTCACCCCGATCCAGCTCTCGGCCGAGCGCATCAAGCGCAAGTATTCGCGCCTCGTCTCGGGCGAGGATCTGGAAACGCTCGAGCAGCTCACCGGGGTGATCGTGCGGCAGACGAATGACCTGCGCCGCATCGTCGACGAGTTCTCGCGCTTTGCCCGGATGCCCGAACCCGACCGGCGCGACCATGACCTCGCGCGGCTGATGCGCGACGCGGTGCTGTTGCAGGACGGCGCGCTGCACGGGGCGAAGCTGGTCTCCGACCTGCCGGCCGAGCCGGTGGTGGTGGAACTCGACGCGACGATGATCTCGCAGGCGGTGACCAATCTCATCAAGAACGCCGGCGAGGCGATCGAGAGCCTTGCCGAGAAGGGCGCGCCCGAGGGCTGGGTGCCCGAGGTGCGGGTCGCGATGGAGGCCACGCCCGACGCCGTCACCATCCGCATCATGGACAACGGCATCGGCCTGCCGCCCGACCGCTCGCGGCTGTTCGAGCCCTATGTGACGACGCGGGCGAAGGGCACCGGGCTTGGCCTGCCGATCGTGAAGAAGATCATCGAGGAACATGGCGGGACGCTGGTGCTGACCGATGCACCGGCCTTCGCCGAGGGCGCGCATCGCGGCGCGCTCGCCGAAATCAGACTGCCGCGGGCCCGGGCGGGCCAGCGCGCCATCAAGGACAGTGGGACCCATGAGTGACATTCTGATCGTCGACGACGAGAAGGACATCCGCGAACTGATCGCCGACATCCTGAAGGACGAGGGCTATGCCACTCGTCTGGCGGCGAATTCCGACGAGTGCATGGAGCAGATCAACGCCGAGGCGCCGGCGCTGATGATCCTCGACATCTGGCTGAAGGACAGCCGGATGGACGGCATCGACATCCTGAAGACGGTGAAGCGCGACAACCCGGACATCCCGATCATCATCATCTCGGGGCACGGCAACATCGAGATCGCCGTCGCCGCGATCAAGCAGGGCGCCTATGACTTCATCGAGAAGCCGTTCAACATCGACCAGCTGATGGTGGTGATCGGCCGCGCGATGGAGACCGCCCGGCTGCGGCGCGAAAACTCCTCGCTGCGCCGGCGCGACCTGCATTCGGGCGAGATGCTCGGCGCCTCGGCCGCCTTCCGCAAGCTCAAGGACCAGCTCGACAAGGTGACGAAGTCGAACGGCCGGGTGATGCTGACCGGCGAGCCGGGATCGGGCAAGGAGACCGCGGCGCGCTTCGTGCATCAGCATTCGAACCGCGCCGCGGCACCCTTCGTCACGGTGAACTCGGCCTCGATCGCACCCGAGCGGATGGAAGAGGTGCTGTTCGGCCGCGAGACCTCCGAGCGCGGCATCGAGAAGGGGCTGCTTGAGCAGGCGCATGGCGGGGTGATCTATTTCGACGAGGTCGCCGAGATGCCCTCGGGCACGCAGTCGAAGATCCTGCGGGTGCTGACCGAGCAGCAATTCACCCGGGTGGGCGGCGCCGACAAGGTGCGGGTCGATCTGCGGGTGATCTCCTCGACGACGCGCGATCTGGCCGCCGAGATCGCTGCCGGCCGCTTCCGCCAGGAGCTGTTCGACCGGCTCAACGTGGTGCCGATCGCGGTGCCGCCGCTGAGCGAGCGGCGCGAGGACATCCCGCTGCTCGCCCGCCATTTCATCGAGGCCTTCAACCGCACCCAGGGCCTGCCCGCGCGCGAGATCTCGGACGAGGCGGGGGCGGCGCTGCAGACGATGGACTGGCCGGGCAACATCCGCCAGCTGCGCAACATCGTCGAGCGGGTGCTGATCCTTGGCGAGAGCACCGGCCCGATCGAGGCGCGCGAGCTGCCGGGCGAGGGCGGCCCGGCCGAGGAGGGGCGGATCGTGCTCGGCGGCGCGCTGGCGACGCTGCCGCTGCGCGAGGCGCGCGAGCTGTTCGAACGCGAATACCTGCTCACCCAGATCAACCGCTTCGGCGGCAACATCTCGCGCACCGCGGCCTTCGTCGGCATGGAACGCTCGGCGCTGCACCGCAAGCTGAAGTCTCTGGGCGTCGTCACCTCGGCCAAGGCGGGCGGCCGTGTCGCCCATCTCGAGGATGCCGACGAGGACGAGGACGACCTCTGAGCGGCGCCTGCGCCACCGGCGGCAATCGCCTCCGGCGGGAGTATTTGGGCCAGGAAAAACAGCGGCAAGGTCTTTCGGACCTGCGGTTTTCCTTGTGCAAATACTCCCCGCGGAGCGGCCGCAGCCGGGGCAGGGTGCGGCGCCCGGGCGCTGTGATTGACCGTGGGGGGCTGTGCGCATACAACAGCCAGACGGCCAGTCGGAGGACGGAATGAAGGTCATCATCTGCGGCGCAGGACAGGTCGGCTGGCAGATCGCGCGCCATCTGGCGGGCGAGCGCAACGACGTCACCATCGTCGACAGCAATGCCGAGCTGGTGCGCCGCGCCTCGGACACGCTTGACGTGCAGGGGGTGGCGGGCTTTGCCTCGCACCCCGACGTGCTGGAAAAGGCGGGCGCGCGCGATTGCGACCTGATCATCGCCGCCACCCATTCGGACGAGGTCAACATGGTGACCTGTCAGGTGGCGCAATCGGTCTTCGGCGTCACCCGCAAGATCGCCCGGATCCGCGCGCAGACCTATCTCGCGCCGCAATACGCCGATCTCTACCGCCGCGACCATCTGCCGATCGACGTGGTCATCAGCCCCGAACGCGAGGTGGCGGAAGCCGCCCTGCAGCGGCTGAACGCGCCGGCGACCTTCGACACCGAGAGCTTCCTCAACGGCGGGGTGCAGCTTCTGGGCATCGTCCTCGAGGAGGACTGCCCGGTGCTGAACACGCCGCTGCGCCAGCTCACCGACCTCTTTTCGACGCTGCGCGCGCTGGTCGTCGGCGTGCGGCGCGAGGGGCGCCTCTTCGCTCCCGAGCCGGGCGATCAGCTTTTCGCCGAGGACCAGATCTATGTCTTCGCCTTCACCGAGGATGTGAACCGCACCCTCGAGATTTTCGGCAAGGCGACGAAGAAGCAGGAACGCATCGTCATCATCGGCGGCGGCAATGTCGGGCTTGGCGTTGCCCGCGCGCTCGAGGCGCGCTCGGACCGGGTGCGGGCGAAGATCATCGAGAAGAACCGCGCCAATGCCGAACGCGCCGCCGACATGCTCGAACGGACGATCGTGCTCAATGGCGACGGGATGAGCGCCGAGCTGCTCGAGGAAGCGAACATCGACCGCGCCGACGCGGTGCTGGTGGTGACGGACGACGACAAGACCAACATCCTGGCCGCGGTGCGGGCGAAGCAGGCGGGCTGCAAGATGGCGATCTCGCTGGTCAACGACCCGACGATGGTGCCGCTGATGGCGCCGCTCGACATCGACGCCTACATCAACCCGCGCGCCACCACGGTCAGCTCGATCCTGCGCCACATCCGCCACGGCCGGGTGCGGGCGATCTACTCGATCGGCGATGCCGAGGCCGAGGTGATCGAGGCGCAGGTGCTGGGCACCTCGCCGATCGCAGGCCGGCTGCTGCGCGACATCGACTTCCCCGAGGGCGTGCTGATGGGGGCGCTGATGAAGGGCGACCGCATCGTCAAGCCGGGCGGCGACACCAAGGTCGACGAGGGCGATGTCATCGTGCTCTTCGCGCTTGCGGCGGACGTTCCGGTGGTGGAGCGCTTGCTGCAGGTGTCGATCGACTTCTTCTGAGGCGGCGCGATGCTGCAGAAGCTGCGCCATGTTCCGCTTTTCGTCTTCCTGATCGCGATCGCGGCAGCGGCGATGCTGGTGCCGGCCGCGCATGCCTTCGTGCTGCGCAACTACGCGGTGTCGCGCGCCTTCTTCTACTCGGGCGTGCTGTTTCTGATGCTGAGTGCGTTGCTCGCCCTCGCCACCGCCTCGAACCCGAAGGGGCATCAGGGGCGCACGCATCTGCTGACCATGTTCGCGGCCTTCGTGCTGCTGCCGGTGGTGCTGGCGGTGCCGTTCAACGAATCGGTGCGCGACACCGGGCTCTACAATTCCTGGTGGGAGATGGTCTCGTCGCTGACGACGACCGGCGCCACGCTCTACGTCCCCGACCGGCTGGCGCCGAGCCTGCACCTGTGGCGCGCGCTCGTGGGCTGGATGGGCGGCTTCTTCATGCTGGTGATGGCGATCGCGGTGCTTGCCCCGCTGCGTCTTGGCGGCTTCGAGATTTTCGTTGCCGGCAACAGCACCGGCGGCGAGGCGCCCTCCTTGCTGCGCGACGGTGCGGCCGAGCCGGGCGAGCGCGTGGTGCATTACGCGGGCGTGCTGCTGCCCGCCTATGCCGGGCTCACCGCGCTGTTGTGGCTGCTGCTGATGATGGCGGGCGATGATTCCCTCGTCGCGCTCTGCCATGCGATGTCGACGCTGGCGACCTCGGGGATCTCGCCGCTCACCGGCGTTGCGGGCGCGCCCGCGGGGCTGGTGGGCGAGATGCTGATCTTTCTCTTCCTGATCCCCGCGCTGTCGCGCCGGCTCTGGCCGGGCGGCGGCGAGCTGCGCGCCTCGGAAAAGCTGCGCGACGACCCCGAGCTGTGGCTTGCCGCGGTGCTGGTGGGCATGGTCGCGGCCTTCCTGCTGATGCGCCACTGGATCGCCGCGCTCGACGTCGAGACGCCCGCGGCCTTCGGTCCGGTGCTGCATTCGCTCTGGGGCAGCCTGTTCACCGCGCTTTCCTTCCTCACCACCACGGGCTTCGAGAGCGCGAGCTGGGACGATGCGCGGCACTGGTCGGGGCTCGGCACGCCCGGTCTGATCCTCGCCGGGCTGGCGATCACCGGCGGCGGCATCGCCACCACGGCGGGGGGGGTGCGGCTGCTGCGCGTCTACGCGCTGCTGCGCCACGGCGAGCGCGAGCTGAACAAGCTCGTCCATCCGGCCTCGATCGCCGGCGGCGGCCCGACCGCGCGCAAGCTGCGCCGCGAGGGCGCCTATATCGCCTGGATCTTCTTCATGCTCTTCGCGATGTCGATCGCGGTGGTGATGATGGCGGTGTCGCTGACCGGGCTGGCCTTCGAACCGGCGACGATCATGTCGATCGCGGCGCTGTCGAACACCGGCCCGCTTGCCGCCTTTGCCGCGGACACGCCGCTGAGCTGGGCGGACCTCGGCGACGCGACAAAATTTGTGCTGGCCGCGGCGATGGTGCTCGGCCGGCTCGAAACCCTCGCGATCATTGCGCTTTTCAACCCCGAGTTCTGGCGCGGCTGACCGGGCTGCGAGTGCTATCTTTGCCGCGCATGAGATAACGGGCTGTTTTTGGGGGTGGAATCTCCCCCACTCTTGCGCATACTGATTCCAACGGACGCAGCAACGCGGCCGGCGCGCGACAAAAACACGAAGGCATAATAAAAATGGCTGCCGACAAACAGAACCTGCAGGACGCATTCCTCAACCACGTCCGCAAGACGAAGGTTCCGGTCACGATCTTCCTCATCAACGGGGTCAAACTGCAGGGCGTGATCACCTGGTTCGACAACTTCTGCGTGCTGCTGCGCCGGGATGGCCAGAGCCAGCTTGTCTACAAGCATGCGATCTCGACGATCATGCCGGGTCAGCCGATTTCTCTGTACGAGGGCGAAGACTGAGCGATCCCGTCCTGTCGCAGGCGAGGCCCACACGGGCCTGGGTCCTGCATCCCGATCTGAAGACGGCCGATGCCCGCCGTCTGCCGGAGCACCGCCTCGCCGAGGCGGTTTCGCTTGCGGCGGCGCTGCCGAACCTCGAGGTTGTCGGCGCCGAGGTTGTGCGCCTGCCGAAACCCAATCCGGGCCATCTGTTCGGCACCGGCAAGCTTGCCGAGCTGAAGGAGCGCCTGCACGAGGTCGAGGTCGATCTCGTCCTCGTCGACGGGCCGGTGACGCCGGTGCAGCAGCGCAACCTGGAGAAGGACTGGGGGGTGAAGCTCCTCGACCGCACCGGGCTGATCCTCGAGATCTTCGCCGACCGTGCGCGCACCCGTGAAGGCGTGCTGCAGGTCGAGCTTGCCGCGCTCAGCTATCAGCGCACGCGGCTGGTGCGCGCCTGGACCCACCTCGAGCGCCAGCGCGGCGGTTTCGGTTTCGTCGGCGGCCCCGGCGAGACGCAGATCGAGGCCGACCGGCGCGCGATCGACGAGCAGGTGATCAAGATCCGTCGCCAGCTTGCCAAGGTGGTGAAGACACGCGAGCTGCACCGCGCCGCGCGGCGCAAGGTGCCGTTCCCGATCGTGGCGCTCGTTGGCTATACCAACGCCGGGAAGTCGACGCTCTTCAACCGGATGACCGGGGCCGATGTGCTGGCGAAGGACATGCTCTTCGCCACGCTCGATCCGACGATGCGCGGCATCACGCTGCCCTCCGGCCGCAAGGTGATCCTGTCGGACACGGTGGGTTTCATCTCCGACCTGCCGCACGAGCTGGTCGCGGCCTTCCGCGCCACGCTCGAGGAGGTGCTCGAGGCCGATCTGATCTTGCACGTGCGCGACATCGCGCATCCCGAGACCGAGGAACAGGCGGCTGACGTCGGCGAGATCCTCGAAAGCCTCGGCGTGTCCGAGGACGTGCCGCTGATCGAGGTCTGGAACAAGATCGATGCGCTTTCCGAGGAGACCCGCGCGGCGCTTCTGGTGCAGGATGCGCGGCGCGGCGACGTGCAGGCGGTTTCGGCGCTGACCGGCGACGGCTTCGAGCCGCTGCTTGCGGCGATCGAGGCGCGGCTTGGCGAGGAGCGCCACGACGAGACGCTGACGCTGCACTTCGACCAGGGCCGCGCCCGCGCCTGGCTGCATGCGCAGAACGTGGTGCGGGGCGAGCGCGAGACGAAGGACGGCTGGGAGCTCGAGGTGAACTGGTCGACGAGCCAGCGGCACCGCTTCCGCGCGCTCTGAGGGCGGGGTCTGCCCCCGGCCGGGGCCTCCGGCGGGAGTATTTGGACAAGGAAAAGCCGCGGCACGGGACCCCTGTGCCGCGGCTTTTGTCTTCTGCGCCGAGGCGGGACTACTTGTCGTCGGGGGCGGCCGGTTCGAGCCGGGTGATGCCGGCGGCGGCGGCGCGGGCGAGCTCGGGGTCGAGCGACATCGGGATGTATTCGCCGCGCCGCCACAGCTCGGACAGGTCGTCGTAATGGCGGCTGAGCGGGTGGCCCGACTGACCCGTGGCGATGATGAAGACCGAGCTATCGGGGTCGGCGAAGTCATAGACGCCGCGATAGCCCGCGCCGTTCACATTGGCGAAGGGGTTCGCGCCGGTGCCCGAGGTCAGGCCCCGGTTCAGGGTGAAATCGCCGCCCGAGGTCGATTGCCGGATGTTCATCAGCCAGTTCAGGATCGGCGTCTTGCCGAGCACGGCATGGTCGTGCAGCGCCTCATGCGCGTCGCCCCAGCGCCAGCTTTCGATATTGGGCCCGTATTTCGCCTTCAGTTCCAGGAGCGCCTCGTCGAGCGAGATCCGCGCGATGTCGGTGCAGGTCTCGACCGGGGCCGATTGCATCACGTCGCACCAGCGGCTGGCGCCCTCGGTGTTGCGGAACACGCGCTCGATGAAGAGCGGCTCGAGATGGGTGAATTCCGTGGCGAGCGGGCCGAGCTCGTCGCGGATCAGCCGGTTCTGCAGGTGCCGCATCCAGGCGGCATAGATCAGCGGCTCGGGCAGGTGCTCGTTCATGTCGCCATCCCAGGCGGCGAGCAGTTCGAGCGCGCGCTGGCGCAGCCGTTCGGGGGTGCCCTCGGGCGCCGCCTCGCCGGTGAACCACAGGTCCTTGCCGACGAGCGGCAGCAGGTTGCGCGCGGCGGGCGAGACGGTGTCGAGCTGGGCCGAGATGAAGCTTTCGCGCGAATGCACCTCGCGCTCGCCCATCAGCCGGGTCAGGCGCAGCACGCGCTGGCTGTCGCCCCAGTCGAAGCTGACATTGTAGGGGAAGGGGCGGTCGATCATCTTGTTGTTGGTGTTGATGACGATGCCGCCCTCGGGGTCCAGGAAGCGCGGGTTGTCGGCATAGGGCAGCCGGCCCTGCCAGCGGTTCACCGTCTCCCAGCCCGGCGAGGGCATCCGTCCTTGCGTGACATGGCCCGGATCGCGCGCCGGGATCGCCCCGATCGTCACCATGCCGACGCCGGTTTCGTCGGCGAGGATCAGGTTCTCGGCGGGCGCGATGTAGCGCTCGCCCGCCGCCACTGCCGCCGCGACCGACCCCGCCTGCATCAGCGCGAGCCCGGCGCTCATCGAGGTGTCGGCAGGGTCGAGCGCGGTCCAGTTCAGCGAGACGACATCGCCCGGGGGGGTGATCGCGGCGAGGTTGAAATGCCCCGCCGGCAGCACCGGGCCGTTGTCGGTCCAGCGCAGGGTGATGGTGACGGGCTGGGCGTCCTTCACCTCGATGATCGCGCGGCGGGTGTCGAAGGCCTTCCAGCCGTCGGGCGTGCGGTAGCGCTCGGGATCGGCGGGGTTCAGCTCTTCGATGTGCAGGTCCTGGTCGTCGACATGGGCCGAGGTGATGCCCCAGCCGAGCCGCGCGTTGCGCCCGCTCAGCACCAGCGGGAGGCCCGGGATGGTGGCGCCGATGACGCCGCCGGTGCCGAGCTCGAGCCGGGCGAGATACCACCAGGACGGCGCGGTGAAGGCCATGTGCGGATCGTTCGCGAGCAGCGAGCCACCGGCCGCCGAGCGGCGCGGTGCGGCGGCGACGGCATTCGAGGCGCCGGCGAAATCGCGCGGCGGGAAGGGCGACATCTCCCCTTCGGCATCGGCCATCTTCACCCCGGGGGGGAGGCCCGGGAAAAGGCTCGCGTAATCGGGCAGCGCGGCGATGCCGGCACCCGGCACGTCGGGCAGGATATCCTTCACCCAGTCCTGGCCCAGCATCGAGACGCGCGCCCGCAGCACCTCGGTCTGCACCTGGCTTGCGGTTTCGGCGGCCAGAAGCTTGAGGATGGCGATGGAATCGGCGGGCGTCCAATAGGCGATATCGGCCTTGAACAGGAAGAACTCGGGTGCGCCGCGGCCAAGCGCGCCCTTGTTCACCTGTTCGATCCAGGCGTTGACGCCGCGGGCATAGGCCTCGAGCGCGGCCTTCGTCTCTTCGTCCTGCGCCGCCACCGATTTCACCGCCGCGCCGTAAAGGTCGAGGCGGCGCATCAGCTCGTCGGTCTTCAGCGTCTCGGCGCCGAAGACCTCGCTCAGCCGGCCCTGCACGGTGCGGCGCAGCACGGTCATCTGCCACAGCCGGTCCTGCGCATGGGCAAGGCCGAGGGCGAAGAACACATCGGCATCGGTCTTGCCGAAGATATGCGGCACGTCCTCGGTCGAGCGCACGATCTCGACCGGGGCCGAGATGCCGGTGACGCTGTAGCTCGCGTTGTAATCGGGCAGCGAGCGCGAGGCGAAATACCACGCCCCGAGCCCGGCCAGAACCAGCACCACGAGCGCCAGCGTGACAAGGCGGACCATCCAGCGAAACAGGGTGAACATCGGCGGGCTCGGCGGCTGAGGGAGGGAGGCGTCGGTTGACGGGGCGGGTCGAGAGGTTACTAAGTCAGGCAGGACCAATGATCAACGCGCGTTTCGCGCAAGAAAGCGGGAGCAGGCCCATGGCGAAGGTGGCATTTCTGGGGCTCGGGGTGATGGGCTTTCCGATGGCGGGGCATCTGGCGGCGAAGGGGCATGAGGTGACGGTCTACAACCGCACCCCGGCCAAGGCCGAGGCCTGGGTCGCGCGCCATGGCGGGCGCGCCGCGGCCACGCCGGCCGCCGCCGCCGCGGGTGCCGATTTCGTGATGGCCTGCGTCGGCAATGACGACGACCTGCGCGCCGTCTGTCTCGGCGACGAGGGCGCCTTCGCCGGCATGGGCGCGGAGGCGATCTTCGTCGATCACACCACCGTCTCGGCCAAGGTCACCCGCGAGCTGGCCGCGGTCGCCGCGCAGATGGGGCTCGGCTTCGTCGATGCGCCGGTCTCGGGCGGGCAGGCGGGGGCCGAGAACGGCGTGCTGACGGTGATGTGCGGCGGCTCCGAGGCGGATTATGCCGCGGCCGAGCCGGTGATTGCGTCCTATGCCAAGGCCTGCCGGCGGATGGGCGAGACCGGCGCCGGCCAGCTGACCAAGATGTGCAACCAGATCGCCATCGCCGGGCTGGTGCAGGGCCTCTCCGAGGCGCTGCATTTCGCCGAGAAGGCGGGGCTGTCGATCTCGGATGTGGTCGAGGCGATCAGTCAGGGCGCGGCGGGCAGCTGGCAGATGTCGAACCGCTACCAGACGATGGAGGCGGGCACTTTCGACTTCGGTTTCGCCGTCGACTGGATGCGCAAGGATCTGGGGATCTGCCTCGCCACCGCGAACGAGACCGGGGCGAGCCTGCCGGTCACCGCGCTGGTCGACCAGTTCTACAAGGAGGTGCAGGCCATGGGCGGCGCCCGCTGGGACACCTCGAGCCTGATCGCGCGGCTGCGCAAGCTGGGCTGAGGCCGCACCGCGGGGCCCGGCGGGACGAATCGCCTGCGCCCGGTGTCCGCCGTCCGGGCGCGGGCGGGAACGGGGCGCGCCCGTTGCTCGTTGCCCGCCGGGCGATCTTGTCGCGGGGCCAGACTGTCAACATGCTGATATGATGTGCGGCGATAACAGGGGAGGGAAGCGGCCCTCCCTCGAATCGTGTGCGCCCATCACGCGGCGCCCGGCGGTGACGGTGCGTCCGGTCGCGCAAAGGTTGTCACAGATCAATTCTGCACCTGCAAAAACGTGCTAGAGTTCCTGCATTGGAAAGCCTGAAGGAGGACAGTCATGCCAACGAAGACCCCGCCGTCGACGATCACCTTCGCCTCCATGATGAAGGCACCGTCGGCCGAGACCTGGACGATGTTCATGAAGCCGCAGGCCCGCATGGCCGAGTCGTTGCTGAAACACAACATCGAGATGCTGGAATTTCTCAAGGCCCGCTTCGAGCGCGACCGTGAGATGCTGGATGAACTCGCCGATGCCGGCAGCCCTGCCGAGGCCATGGCGATGTGGCAGGGATTCTGGCAGAAGATGCTGACCGATTATTCGGTCGAGACGAACAAGCTGGCCGCTTCGGCCACCGAAATCGCCGAGCAGGCGATCCGCGCCGCGACTGAGGAGGGCGAGGCGATGGTGACGGCTGCAGGCGGCAAGAGCAAGGACTGACGCAGCGGGCGGGCGCTCTGCCCGCCCCGAGAATGAGGAAACGCGATGACGACTACCCTCCGCAAGACGCGCGGCCGGCGCGTCAAATCCGACGCCCCGGCGTCGGATGAGATCCTGAGCGCTGATGAAATGCCGGCGGCGAAGCCTGCCGTGCGGGCGAGGGCGAAGGTGGCCAAGCCCGCCCCCGTGGCCGAGGCCCCGCGGGCGCAGCTGCCGGTTCCCTTCGTGACGAATGCCGGCATCGTGGGCGATACGCCCGAGAAACGTGCGGCCGAGGAGTCCTTCCGCCAGCTTGACCATTATGTGCATGCGCTGATGGGCAAGGCCGAGGGCGGTCTGTCGCCGCTTGCGCTGTCGCTCGCCTGGGCCGACTGGGCGGCACATCTCGCGATCAGCCCCGGCAAGCAGGCCGAGTTGGCGTGGAAATCGGCCCGCAAGGCGCAGCGTCTGGCCGCCGAGGTGATGTGCCAGGTCGGCGGCGTCGGCACGGAAGCCGCCCCCTGCATCGAACCGCTGAAGCAGGACCGGCGTTTTGCCGGGCCGGAATGGTCGAAGCTGCCCTTCTCCTACTGGTCGCAAAGCTTCCTGCTTGCCCAGCAATGGTGGGCGAAGGCGACGACCGACGTTCCCGGCGTCGAGAAGAAGCACGAGAAGCTGGTCGAATTCTACGGCCGGCAGATGCTCGACATGTTCTCGCCCTCGAACTTCCTCGCCACCAACCCGCAGCTGATCTCGCGCACGATCGAGGAGGGCGGGCGCAATCTGGTGCGCGGCGCGCAGTATTTCGCCGAGGACCTGCTGAAGAAGGCGACCGGCCAGGAAGAGATGGCCGATGTCTTCGTGCCGGGGCGCGAGGTCGCGGTGACGCCGGGCAAGGTGGTGTTCCGCAACCGGCTGATCGAGCTGTTGCAATATTCGCCGACCACCGAGGTCACGCATCCAGTGCCGCTGCTGATCGTGCCGGCCTGGATCATGAAATATTACATCCTCGACCTGACGAAGCAGGAATCGCTGATCAACTGGCTGGTGGGTCAGGGCTTCACCGTCTTCTGCATCAGCTGGAAGAACCCCGACGAGGAAGACCGCGATCTCGGCTTCGACGATTACCGCACCCTCGGGGTGATGGCGGCGATCGATGCGGTGACGGCGATCACCGGCTCGGAGAAGGTGCACGGGCTCGGCTATTGTCTCGGCGGCACGCTGTTCTCGGTGACCGCGGCGACGATGGCGCGCGACGGCGACGAGCGGCTGGCGACGCTGACGATGCTGGCGGCGCAGGTCGACTTCACCGAGGCGGGCGAGCTGAGCCTGTTCACCAGCGAGGACCAGCTCGCGCTTCTTGAAGACATGATGTGGGAGGAGGGCTATCTCGACAAGGAAGCGATGGCCGGCACCTTCTCGATGCTGAAGTCGCAAGACCTCGTGTGGTCGCACATGGTGCGCGAATACATGATGGGCGAGCGCGAGACGGCCTCGTCGCTTGGCGCCTGGTCGAAGGACGCCACCCGGATGCCCTACAAGATGCATTCGGAATACCTGCGCAAGCTGTTCCTGAACAACGATCTGGCTGATGGCCGGATGGAATCGGGCGGCGGGCACATCTTCTTGCAGGACATCAAGGCGCCGATCTTCGCCGTAGCGACCGAGCATGACCACATCGCGCCCTGGAACTCGGTGTTCAAGCTGACCTACCTGATGCATGGCAGCGTGACCTTCGCGCTGGTCTCGGGCGGGCACAACACCGGCATCGTCGCTCCTCCGGGCAGCCCGCGGGCGAAATACCGGATGATGACGCACGAGCCGGGCCGGGCGCATCCCGGGCCGAAGGAATGGGCGGCGAGCGTGCCGAAGGTTCCGGGTTCGTGGTGGCAGCCCTGGGCCGACTGGCTGCGCGAGACGCAGGGGCTCGAGGATGGCGCGCCGCCGCCGATGGGCAACGAAGAGGCGGGCTATGCCCCGCTCGCCGACGCCCCCGGCAGCTACGTGCTGGTGCGCTGAGGCCTATCTGAAATGGAAAACCCCTCGCCACGGCGAGGGGTTTTTCTTTGCCCGGTTCTTTTGCCCGAGGGGGGCAGGGCGGTCAGGCGGCGCGGCCCTTCCAGATCCAGCCGCCGCCAAGGATGCGCGTGCCGCCGGTCTCGTAGAAGACACAGGCCTGACCGGGGCTGACGCCTTCCTCGGGGTCGAGCAGCTCGACCTCGGCCTCGGTCGCGCTCAGCGGCCGCAAGATCGCCTCGCGCGGCGGGCGGGTCGAGCGGACCTTGACCGAGACATGCCATTCTGGCCGCGCGGCGAGCGCCTCGTCGCCAAGCCAGTTGATCTCGCGCACCGGGATGATGCGGGTGGCGAGCGCCTCCTTCGGGCCGACGATCACCCGCCGCGTCCCGGGATCGAGCCTGACGACGTAAAGCGGCTCGCCGCCGCCGATGCCAAGCCCGCGGCGCTGGCCGATGGTGTAATGGATCACGCCGCGATGCGTGCCCAGCACCCGGCCCGACAGATCGACGATCTCGCCCGGATCGGCGGCGCCCGGGCGCAGCTTCTCGATCACGCTCGCGTAGCTGCCGTTCGGCACGAAGCAGATGTCCTGGCTGTCGGGCTTGTCGGCGACCGGCAGGCCGTATTTCGCGGCAAGCGCCCGGGTCTCGGCCTTCGAGGCGAGGTGGCCGAGCGGGAAGCGCAGGAAGGTCAGCTGCTCGGGCGTGGTCGAGAACAGGAAATAGCTCTGGTCGCGGTTCGGATCGGCGGCGCAATGAAGCTCCGGCCCGGTCGGCCCGATCCGGCGCTGGATGTAATGGCCGGTCGCCATGCAATCGGCCTCGAGATCCTTCGCGGTCTCGAGCAGGTCCTTGAACTTCACCCGCTCGTTGCAGCGGATGCAGGGCACGGGGGTGGCGCCGGCCAGATAGGCATCGGCGAATTCCTCGATCACCGCCTCGCGGAAGGTATTCTCGTAATCGAGCACGTAATGCGGAAAGCCCATCGTCTCGGCGACGCGGCGGGCGTCGTGGATGTCCTGGCCCGCACAGCACGCGCCCTTTTTCGCCAGTGCCGCGCCATGGTCGTAAAGCTGCAGCGTCACGCCGACGACATCATAGCCTTCCTCGGCCAGCATCGCCGCCACCACCGAGCTGTCGACGCCGCCCGACATCGCCACCACGACTCGCGTCTCGGCCGGCGGTTTCGGCAGGCCGAGCGAGTTCAGGGGCATGTCGTCAGGCAAATCCTTGCTCATTTCGAGGGTCCTTTAACCAGACCCGCAGGAATATAGGAAAAACCCCGCCGCTCACAACCCTTTGCTTCACGCGGCGTTAAGACCGACAGGGCATGGTGGGGGCCGCAGATCTCGGGGAACGGAAGGTCGGAGGGGAGAGCTATGTATCTGAAGAAAGTCGATGGTCCGCGCTCGGTCACCCTGCCTGATGGCACGATTCTGACGCGCGCGGACTTGCCGCCGAAGGACACGCGCCGTTGGGTTGCGTCGCGCAAGGCGGTGCTGGTGCAGGCCGTTGCCTGTGGGTTGATTCCCCGGGCGGAGGTTTTGCAACGCTACGAACTTTCCGACGAGGAATTCGATCTCTGGACGGAGGCGGTGGAAAAACACGGGATTGCCGGGCTGAAAGTGACCGCGATTCAGAAATTCAGACAACTTTAAGTTGCGTAACGTTAAAAATATGCAACATTAAGGAGGTGTTAACCACTTGATGCGAGTCTCGAGAGCGATCGAGGGACGAATGCGGAGGACTGACGATGCGGATCTTGCTGGTGGAGGATGACCCCACGACCTCGCGCAGCATCGAGCTCATGCTGACCCATGCGAACCTGAATGTCTATTGCACGGATCTGGGCGAGGAGGGGATCGATCTCGCCAAGCTCTATGACTACGATCTGATCCTGCTCGATCTGAACCTGCCCGACATCAACGGGCTCGAGGTGCTGCGCCAGCTGCGCCTTGCCCGCGTCGACACGCCGATCCTGATCCTCACCGGCGCCGATGACACCGAGAACAAGATCAAGGGCTTCGGTTTCGGCGCCGACGATTACATGACGAAACCCTTCCACCGCGAGGAGCTGATCGCCCGCATCCACGCGATCATCCGCCGCTCCAAGGGCCATTCGCAATCGGTGATCCGCACCGGCAAGATCGCGGTCAACCTCGATGCGAAGACGGTCGAGGCGGGCGGGCGCCCGGTGCATCTGACCGGCAAGGAATACCAGATGCTCGAACTGCTCAGCCTGCGCAAGGGCACCACCCTGACCAAGGAGATGTTCCTCAACCATCTCTACGGCGGCATGGACGAGCCGGAGCTGAAGATCATCGACGTCTTCATCTGCAAGCTGCGCAAGAAACTGTCGGAAGTGACCGAGGGCGAGAACTATATCGAGACGGTCTGGGGCCGCGGCTATGTGCTGCGCGACCCCGATCACAGCGCGCTTGGCGGTCGTGTCGCGATGGGCGCCTGAAGCTCTGGACGACCCTGCCGGCTGACCCTATGGATTGGGGCAGCCGAAAGGGACGAAGATGACGGACGACAAGCCCGCGATCGAAGAACTGACCCATGCGCAGGCCGCCGCCGAGCTGCCTGCGCTCGTTGCCGGCATCGAGGCCGCGAATACTGCCTATCACACGCTCGACGCGCCCGAGATTTCGGATGCGGATTATGACGCGCTGAAGCAGCGCCTGCGTGCGATCGAGCGGCGATTCCCCGATCTCGCCCGCCCCGACAGCCCGACCCAGCAGGTCGGCGGCGCGGTGGCCGAGGGCTTTGGCAAGGTCACCCATGCGGTGCCGATGCTCAGCCTCGAGAACGGCTTCACCGACGAGGACATCCGCGATTTCGACGGTCGGGTGCGCACCTATCTGGGCCTCGGCCCGGAAGCGCCGCTGACCTATACCGCCGAGCCGAAGATCGACGGGCTGTCGCTTGCCCTGCTCTATGAGAAGGGCGTGCTGGTGCAGGCCGCGACCCGCGGCGACGGCGAGGTCGGCGAGAATGTCACCGAGAACGCCCGCACCATCGCCGATATCCCGCAGCAGCTCGAGAACGCCCCCGAGGTGCTCGAGGTGCGCGGCGAGGTCTACATGAGCCATGCCGATTTCGAGGCGCTGAATGCGCGCCAGGAGGCGGCGGGAGAGAAGCCTTTCGCCAATCCGCGCAACGCCGCCGCGGGCTCGCTGCGCCAGCTTGACGCGCGCATCACCGCGGCGCGCTCGCTGCATTTCTTTGCCTATGCCTGGGGCGCGCATTCCGAACCCGTGGCCGAGACGCAAATGGCGGCGATGGAGCGCTTCCGCGCACTTGGCTTCACCGTCAACCCGCTCACCGTGCTGTGCGACGGACCGGGCGAGATGCTCGCCCATTACCGCGCCATCGAGGCGCAGCGCGCCACGCTCGGCTATGACATCGACGGCGTCGTCTACAAGGTGAACGACCTCGCGTTGCAGCGCCGGCTTGGCTATCGCTCGACCACGCCGCGCTGGGCGATCGCGCACAAGTTCCCGGCGCAGACTGCCTGGACGCTGCTGGAACGGATCGAGATTCAGGTCGGCCGCACCGGCGCGCTCAGCCCGGTGGCGCGGCTGATGCCGGTCACCGTCGGCGGTGTCGTGGTCTCGAACGCGACGCTGCACAACGAGGATTACATCGCCGGCCGCAACTCCTTCGGCGAGGAGATCCGCGGCGGCAAGGACATCCGCGAGGGGGACTGGGTGCAGGTCTATCGCGCCGGCGACGTGATCCCGAAGGTGGCCGATGTCGACCTGAGCCGTCGGCCCGAAGGCGCCGCGCCCTATGTCTTCCCGGCGATCTGCCCGGAATGCGGCTCGCCCGCGATCCGCGAGGAGGGCGATGCGGTGCGCCGCTGCACCGGCGGGCTGATCTGCCCGGCGCAGGCGGTGGAGAAGCTGCGCCACTTCGTCTCGCGCGCGGCCTTCGACATCGAGGGGCTCGGCGCGAAGCAGATCGAGTTCTTCTATGAGCTGTGCCGGATCTCGGAACCCGCCGACATTTTCACCCTGGCGGCCCGCGATGGTCAGCCCGGGGCGCTGGTCGCCCGGCCGCGCGAGCGGCTGGCCCATCAGCTCGCCTTGCCAGACCGGGTGCCGGACCTGCTCGCAGGGCTGGCCGAGATGTTGCGGGCCGCGGGCGTGCCGGTCAATGAGGCCGACCCCGACCATGTCATCGCCGGCATCGAGTATCTGGCGGCGAAGCCGCTGGCCCGGGTCAAGGGCTGGGGCGAGAAATCGGCGCAGAACCTGTTTGCGGCGATCGAGCTGCGGCGCGAGATCGGGCTCGACCGGCTGATCTTCGCGCTTGGCATCCGCCATTGCGGCGAGGCGGCGGCGAAGGACGTGGCGCAGCATTACGGCAGCTGGGCGGCGATGGCCGAGGCGCTCGACCGCGCCCGCCCGGCGGCGCTGGCGCAGCGCGCGGCCGATGCGGCCGAAGAGGCCGAGCGGGCCGCGGCCCAGACCGAGGGCCGCCGCGCCCGCATCACCGAGGCGCGCAACGCGGCGATCGCCGCCCTTGATGTGCCGGCCGAGGCCACCGCCGCCTGGGCTGATCTTGTCGCCACCGACGGCATCGGCCCGGTGCTGGCACTGTCGCTCTCGGACGCTTTCGCGAACCCCGAGGAGCGCTCGGCCATCGACCGGCTGGTGGCGCAGCTCACCATCCTGCCGCCGCCGGCCAAGGCCGCAAGCGGCGCGATCGCCGGCAAGACGCTCGTCTTCACCGGCACGCTCGAGAAGATGACGCGGGCCGAGGCGAAGGCGCGGGCCGAGGCGCTTGGCGCCAAGGTGGCGGGCTCGGTCTCGGCGAAGACCGATCTGGTCATCGCCGGCCCGGGCGCCGGCTCGAAGGCCGCGAAGGCCGCCGAGCTTGGCATCGAGGTGATCGACGAGGACGCCTGGCTCGCGCTGGCGCAGGGCACATGAGCGGCCGCCCCGCGGGTCTCTTTCCGCTGTTTGCCGGGCTCGAGACCTTGCCCGGCATCGGCGCCAAGACCGCGGCGGCGCTCGCGCAGCTCGACATTGCGCGGCCGCGCGACGTGCTTTTCGCGCTGCCGCATTCGGTCATCGACCGCACGCCCTTGCGCACGATCCGCGAGGCGGTGCCGCCCGCCATCGTCACCGTCGAAGTCACCATCGACGCCCATGTGCCGGCACGGCGCAAGGGCGGGCCGTCGCGGGTGCTGGTGCATGACGCAGAAGCCGAGTTCGCGCTGGTCTTCTTCCACGCCCGCGGCGATTTTCTGGAACGGCAGCTGCCCATCGGCGCGCGGCGTCTCGTCTCGGGCAAGCTCGAACTCTTCGACGGCACCGCGCAGATGGTCCACCCCGATCACCTGTTGCCGCCCGAAGAGGCGGACAAGCTGCCGCGTTTCGAGCCGGTCTATCCGCTTGGGGCCGGGGTGACGCAGCGGGTGATGGCGAAGGCGGCCGAGGGGGCGCTGGCCCGTCTGCCCGATCTGGCCGAATGGATCGACCCGGCGCTGCGGGCGCGCGAGGGCTGGCCGGGCTGGGCCGAGGCGCTGCGCACGGCCCATGCGCCCACGTCGCTTGCCGACACCGCGCCCACCACGCCCGCGCGCACCCGTCTCGCCTATGACGAGTTCTTCGCCCATCAGATGACGCTGGCGCTCGCCCGCCGGATGCAGCGGCGCGGCAAGGGCCGGGCAAGCCTTGGCGACGGCCGGCTGCGGGCGCGGGTGCTCGCCGCGCTGCCGTACCGGCCGACCGGCGCCCAGACCCGCGCGGTCGAGGAAATCAGCGCCGACATGGCCGCCGAGCGACGGATGAACCGGCTGCTGCAGGGCGATGTCGGCTCCGGCAAGACGCTCGTGGCGCTGCTCGCGCTGCTCGCCGCGGTCGAGGCGGGCGGGCAGGGGGTGATGATGGCCCCGACCGAGATCCTCGCCCGTCAGCACCACGAAGGGCTGGTCGAGCTGGCCGAGGCCGCGGGGGTGCGCCTTGCGCTGCTCACCGGCCGCGACAAGGGGGCAGAGCGGGCGGCAAAGCTGACTGATCTCGCCGAGGGCCGCATCCATATCCTGATCGGCACCCATGCGGTCTTTCAGAAGGACGTGGTCTTTCACGACCTGCGCCTTGTGATCGTCGACGAGCAGCACCGCTTCGGCGTTGCGCAGCGGATGGAGCTGGGCGCCAAGGGGCGGGCGGCGGATGTGCTGGTGATGACCGCAACGCCGATCCCGCGCTCGCTGGCGCTTGCCCAATACGGCGACATGGACGTCAGCCTGCTCGACGAGAAGCCGCCCGGGCGCAAGCCGGTGCAGACCGCGCTGATCTCGACCGCGCGGCTGGACGAGGTGGTCGCGCATCTGCGCCGTGCGGTGGCCGAGGGGCGGCAGGCCTATTGGGTCTGCCCGCTGGTCGAGGAGAGTGAGCGCGTCGATCTGACCGCCGCCGAGGACCGCTTCCTTGCCCTGCGTGCGGCGCTTGGCGAGGGCGTGGTGGGGCTCGTCCACGGCCAGATGCCGCCCGCCGAGAAGGACGCCGCAATGGCCGATTTCGTCGCCGGCCGCACCCGGGTTCTGGTCGCGACCACGGTGATCGAGGTCGGCGTGAACGTGCCCGCGGCCTCGATCATGGTGATCGAGCGGGCCGAGACCTTCGGCCTGGCACAGCTGCATCAGCTGCGCGGGCGCGTCGGGAGGGGGACGGCCGCATCGACCTGCCTGCTGCTCTATCAGCCGCCGCTCTCCGAAAGCGGCGAGCGGCGGCTGGCGATCCTGCGCGAGAGCGAGGATGGCTTCCGCATCGCCGAGGAAGACCTTGCGATGCGCGGTGCGGGCGACGTGATCGGCACCGCGCAATCGGGCCTGCCGCGCTTCCGCATCGCCGATTTCGAACGTCAGGCCGGGCTGATGGCGCTCGCCCAAAGCGACGCGCGCACGCTTCTGGCCCGCGACCCGGACCTTGCCAGCGACCGCGGCCAGGCGGTGCGGGTCTTCCTGTGGCTGATGGAACAGGACCGCGCGATCCGGCTGATCGACGTCGGCTGAGCGATGTTCTCAAAAAGTTCTTTACTTGCGAAACGGGATATGAGAACAAAATAGCAACTGGAACGAAAGGAGTACGGAATGCGCAAGGATCTGAACGCCACCCTCGGCCGGTCGCCGAACACTCTGATGCACGACGCCCTGGGCGCTCTTTCGCTGTGCGTCACTTTCGTTGCGGTTCTCTATCTGCCCGGGCTGTTCTGAGCCCGGCCCCGTTCACTGCCTCGCGCTTTCGCTGCCGCCTCTGTCCCCGATGCGCGGCCGCCTGTCCAAAGAGGGGTTCCGCCCCCCGAAAGCGCTCCTGCGCCGCCATCTTCGGATGGCGGCGTTTTTTTTGTCCTGACAGCGGGGAGAGATCAGGCGGCGGAGGCGGCGGCGTCGAGCGCCGCAAGCGTCGCCTCGGGGGCAAGCAGGATCGAGGCGTGGCGGTTCGGATAGTCGCGCGCCGCCTGCAGCACCTCATAGTCGCCGAAGGGGGCGGCGGGCACCGGCCCGCCTTTCAGCATCGCGGCGAGCGCGTCGCGCAGCGCCGCCACCTCGTCGGGCGTGCGCCCGATCACCGCCGCGCCGAAGATCGCCGCCGAGGCCTGACCAAGCGCGCAGGCATGCACCTGCTGGCTGTAGCCGGTGATCCGCCCGTCCTGCAGCGTCAGCGAAACGGCAACGGTCGAGCCACAGAGCGGCGCGCGTTTGCGCGCGCTGGCATCCGGGGCGGCCAGCGGCTCGGTGAACGGGATGTCCGCGGCGAGCGCCAGGATGCGCTGCGAATAGAGCTTGAACAGATCGGCGTCGCTCATGGCTTTTCCCCCGGGGTTGCGCAGGGTAGATAGGACGGCACAACGCGCAAGGAAAGCCCGATGAGTTTCGACCCCGCCACACTGAAATACGACGCCAACGGCCTGATCCCGGCAATCGCGCAGGACGCGGCGACCGGGGATGTGCTGATGATGGCCTGGATGAATGCCGAAAGCCTCGCGCGCACGCTCGAGACCGGGCAGGTGACCTATTGGTCGCGCTCGCGCCAGAGCTTCTGGGCGAAGGGCGAAAGCTCGGGCCATGTGCAGCGGCTGGTCGAGCTGCGCATCGACTGCGATCGCGACTGTCTGCTGCTGCTCGTCGATCAGACCGGCCCGGCCTGTCACACCAACCGCCGCTCGTGCTTCTACACCGCGCTGCGGCAGGGCGACGAGGTCGAGATCCTGAAGCCGATGGAGTGAGCTACAGCCCGACCATGCGGCGGATATCGGCCGGGGTCGCGCCCTCGGCCCGATATTTCGCCAGCGCCCTTGCATCGTCGCGCTTCGCCAGCCTCTTGCCGACCTCATCCCGGATCAGCCTGTGATGGCAATAGGTTGGCGTTGGAAGCTCAAGTAGTTTCTGAAGCGTGACATGGATCGCCGTCGCCTCGAACAGGTCTTCGCCGCGGGTCACGAGCGTCACCCCCTGCGCCGCATCATCGAGCACCACCGAGAGATGGTAGGAGGTGCCCATGTCGCGCCGCGAAAGCACCACATCGCCGACCTCGCGGATCATCCGCTCGCGCGTGATCGCATGGATGCCGCGGTATTTCTCGCCGATTTCGGTGAAGGAACAGGCGGTTGCAGCGCGATCCATATACAGCCGCAGGGCCGCGTCGGGCAGCGGTTCGCCGGGTTTCGGTGCGCCCGTCAGCCGGCAGGTGCCGGGATAGATGATGCCGTCGGGGCCAAGCGGCACGCCTTCCTGCGGCGCCGAAGCGGCGGCCTCGATATCGCGGCGGCTGCAGCTGCAGGCGAAGAGGAATCCGGAATTCCACAGCTTTTCAAGGCAGTCTCGATAGATCTTCAGGCGCTCTGACTGCCGCATCACCGGCCCGTCCCAGCTCAGCCCGAGCCAGCGCAGGTCGTCCTGGATCTGCGCTTCCCATTCGGGTTTCGAACGCTGCCGGTCGATGTCCTCGATCCGCAGTAGGAACCGCCCGCCCGCCGCGCGCGCCATGTCATGGGCGAGGATCGCGCTATAGGCATGGCCCAGATGCAGCGGCCCGGTCGGCGAAGGCGCGAACCGGGTGATCATCTCAGCTTTGCGCCGCAAGCCATTGCGTGAACAGCTCTTTCGCCCGGTCTGTATATCCCTTGTAGCGGTCCTTGCGGCCCTTGCGGCCGCCGCGGGCTTCCTCGAGCGGCGGGAACAGGCCGAAGTTCACGTTCATCGGCTGGAAGCTTTTCGCCTCGGCGCCGCCGGTGATGTGGTTCACCAGACTGCCCATCGCGGTCTCGGGCGCGGGCGGCGGCAGGCTCTCGCCCCTGATCTCGGCCGCGGCCATGCGGCCCGCCAAAAGCCCCATCGCCGCGCTTTCGACATAGCCCTCGACGCCGGTGATCTGCCCGGCAAAGCGCAGGTTCGGCCGCAGTTTCAGCCGCATCTGGTCATCGAGCAGCGTCGGCGAGTTGATGAAGGTGTTGCGATGGATCCCGCCAAGACGCGCGAAGCTGGCGTTCTGAAGGGCTGGAATCATCTTGAAAACAGATGTTTGCGCGCCATACTTCATCTTCGTCTGGAAGCCGACGATATTGTAGAGCGTGCCAAGCGCATTGTCGCGGCGCAGCTGCACCACGGCATAGGCCTTTTCCTCGGGCTTGTGCGCATTGGTGAGCCCCACCGGCTTCATCGGTCCGTGGCGCAGCGTCTCGCGGCCGCGCTCGGCCATCACCTCGATCGGCAGGCAGCCGTCGAAATAGCCCGCGGTCTCGCCTTCGTGGAACTCGGTCTTCTCGGCCGCCAGCAGCGCGTCGATGAAGGCCTCGTACTCCGCCTTGGTCATCGGGCAGTTGATATAGGCGGTGCGCTCTTCCTCGGTCTCGCCCTTGTCGTAGCGGCTTTGCCGCCAGGCGATGTCCATTTCGATCGTCTCGGCATAGACGATCGGCGCGATCGCGTCGAAGAAGGCGAGGCTCTCGGCGCCGGTCACGGTGCGGATGCTTTGCGCGAGCGCGCCCGAGGTCAGCGGCCCGGTGGCAACGATCCAGTGCCCCGAGGTGGGCAGTTCGGTGATTTCCTCGTCGGCGAAGGAGATCAGCGGGTGCGACCGCAGCGCCGCCGTCACCGCCTGCGAGAACGCCTCGCGGTCGACGGCAAGGGCGCCGCCGGCGGGCAGCGAATGGCGGTCGGCGGTGCCCATGATCAGCCCGCCCGCGGCGCGCATTTCCCAATGCAGCAGGCCCACGGCGTTGCGCTCGTCATCGTCCGAGCGGAACGAGTTCGAACAGACCATTTCGGCGAAATCGCCACTTTGATGCGCGAAGGTGGCGACCTTCGGCCGCATCTCGTGCAGCACGACGGCGATGCCCGCCTGCGCGGCCTGCCAGGCGGCTTCCGATCCGGCCATGCCGCCGCCGATGATGTGAAGTGTCTCGCTCATGGGGTCCGTTTACGGTGGGTTGCGGAAAAAGGAAAGCGCCCTCACGGGGAGGGCGCCGGGGACGCCCCCGAAGGGGCGCCGAAGGGCAAGGGCTCAGAGCCCGGGCAGGAAGTCCTGGATGCCGCGGCCGCCGAAGGTCACGCCATTGTTGTTGCCGAAGGTGGCCTTCACGCCGACGCCGACAAAGCTTTCGGCCGCCATGCCGTCGCCGTCGTAGAAGCCGAGCTCGCCGGTGGCCTGAATGCCGGGGGTGATTTCGTAGCCGGCGGTGCCGCTGATGCGGTAGTTGTTGTCGCCCTCGCCATGGACGATGTCGACCCGGCCGCCGAGGTCGAGCTGCTGGTTCACCGCATAGCCGCCGCGCAGGGTCAGACCGTTGGCGTTCTTGCCCATGCTGTCGAAGTGGGTGAACGCCGCCTCATAGGAGATCTGATTGACCTTGTTGGCGAATTCGAGGCCGTAATAGATCACGTCCTGATTGTCGAGCCAGTCATGGCCGACGAAGGCGCCGGCGGCCATGGTGTCGGTCGGACGATAGCTGCCGTGCAGGGTGAAGGTGGTGCCGTCCCAGTTGGTCAGCCCGTAGTAGCGCTGCGCGAGATCGCCCTGCACCGAGAACTGCGGCCCGATGCCATATTCGAGCGCACCGCCGAGCGTGGCCTTGTTCAGGTCACGCGCATCGGCGTCGGCCAGCGTCGAGTAGTGGAAACCGACCTCGGCGCCGGTCACTTCGGCGATCCCGGTCTGCGGCAGCAGCCCGGCCGCGCAAAGCGCGAGAAGAAGTTTTTTCTGCATCATGCACCTCATCAACTGCCCTCCTTCACGGAAGGTCATGCTTCACTGTCTTCATCGCCCTGGTCGGCGACGCGCGCCACCGTGACGACTTCTTCTTCGGCTCCGGTGTTGAACACCTTCACCCCGCCCGCCGAGCGCGAGCGGAAAGAGATCCCCGCCACCGGGCAGCGGATCGACTGGCCCGTCGAGGTGGCCAGCATGATCTGGTCCTCGTCCTCGACCGGGAAGGAGGCGACGAGCGCGCCACCGGGCATGCGCTTGTCGAAGGCGGTGACGCCCTGGCCGCCACGGCCGCGCACCGGGTAATCGTGGCTCGACGAGATCTTGCCCAGCCCCTTGGCGGTGACGGTCAGGATCAGGTCCTGTGCCGCGAGCATCTCGGCATAGCGCGCCTCGGACAGCGTGCCCTCGGCCACGGACTCGTCCTCGTCGGTCTCGACTTCGGTATCCTCGGTCTGGTCCTCGGCGCCATGTTCCGCGCGGTAGCGGCGGATGAAGGCGGCGCGTTCCCAGGGCTCGGCCTCGAAGTGGCGGATCACCGACATCGAGACGACCTTGTCGCCCCCGGCGAGGCGCACGCCGCGCACGCCGGTGGAGGAACGGCCCTTGAACACGCGCACCTCGGGGACGGGGAAGCGGATCGCCCGCCCGCCCGCCATCACCAGCATGATGTCATCCTCTTCGGTGCACATGCGGGTATCGACCAGCGTCACGCCCTCGGGCAGTTCCATCGCCCGCTTGCCGTTGCGCATCACCTTGGCAAAGTCGCTCAGCGCGTTGCGGCGCACGTCGCCGTCGGAGGTGGCGAAGAACACCTGATAGTTCCCCCATTCCTCCTCGGGCGCATCGACCGGCATCAGCGAGGCGACGGAGACGCCCTGCGGGATCGGCAGGATGTTGACGATCGCCTTGCCCTTCGAGGTGCGGCCCGCCAGCGGCAGGCGCCAGCACTTCAGGCTGTAGACCATGCCGTCGGTGGTGAAGAACAGAAGCTGCGTATGGGTGTTGGCGACGAAGAGGGTGGTGACGACATCGTCTTCCTTCGTCGCCATCGAGGCGAGCCCCTTGCCGCCGCGGCGCTGCGCGCGGAACTCGGCCAGCGGCGTGCGCTTGATGTAGCCGCCCGAGGTGATGGTGACGACCATGTCCTCGCGCTCGATCAGATCCTCGTCGTCAAGGTCGCCCGCCCAGTCGATGATCTCGGTGCGGCGCGGCACGGCGAATTGCTCCTTCACCTCGCGCAGCTCGGCCGAGATGATCGCCATGATCCGTTCGCGCGAGCCGAGGATCTCGAGGTAATCGCGGATTTTCGCGGCGAGATCGGCGAGTTCGTCGGTGACTTCCTTGACGCCGAGCTGGGTCAGGCGCTGCAGCCGCAGGTCGAGAATGGCGCGGGCCTGAATCTCGGAGAGGTTGTAGGTGCCGTCCTCGTTCATCTCGTGCAGCGGATCGTCGATCAGCCGGATATATCCGGCGATCTCATGCGCCGGCCAGCGCCGGGTCATCAGCTTTTCACGCGCTTCGGCGGCATCAACCGAGGCGCGGATCGTCGCGACGACCTCGTCGACGTTCGACACGGCAACGGCGAGACCGCACAGGATATGGCTGCGCTCGCGTGCCTTGCGCAGCTCCCAGGCCGTGCGGCGCGCCACCACTTCCTCGCGGAAGGTGATGAAATGGGTGAGGAAATCGCGCAGCGTCAGCTGTTCGGGCTTGCCGCCGTTCAGCGCCAGCATGTTGCAGCCGAAGGAGGTCTGCAGCGGCGTGAAGCGGTAAAGCTGGTTCAGCACCACGTCGGGGGTTGCGTCGCGCTTCAGCTCGATCACCACGCGCACGCCGACCCGGTCGGATTCATCGGCGATGTTCGAGATCCCCTCGAGCCGCTTGTCGCGCACGAGCTCGGCCATCTTCTCGATCATCGCCGCCTTGTTCACCTGGTAGGGGATGTCGTCGACGATGATCGCGTGGCGGTCCTTGCGGATCTCCTCGATCCGGGTCTTGGCGCGGATGATGACCGAACCGCGGCCCTCGAGATAGGCCTTGCGGATGCCGCCGCGGCCCATGATCTGCGCCCCGGTCGGGAAGTCGGGGCCGGGCACGATCTGCATCAGCGCCTCGGTCGACATGTCGGGCGTGTCGATCAGGGCGAGGGTCGCGTCGATCACCTCGCCGAGGTTGTGCGGCGGGATGTTGGTCGCCATGCCGACCGCGATGCCGCCCGCGCCGTTCACCAGCATGTTCGGGAAGCGCGCCGGAAGGACGGTGGGTTCCTTGTCCTTGCCGTCGTAGTTGTCCTGGAAGTCGACGGTGTCCTTTTCGATGTCGGCAAGCATGAAGGCCGAGGGCTTGTCCATGCGCACTTCGGTGTAGCGCATCGCCGCGGCGCTGTCGCCGTCCATCGAGCCGAAGTTGCCCTGACCGTCGAGCAGCGGCAGCGACATCGAGAAGTCCTGCGCCATGCGCACCAGCGCGTCATAGATCGCCGCGTCGCCATGCGGGTGATACTTACCCATGACGTCGCCGACCGGGCGGGCCGATTTGCGATAGGGCTTGTCCGCGGTGTTCCCGGTTTCGTGCATCGCGTAGAGGATGCGCCGGTGCACGGGCTTCAGACCGTCGCGCAGATCGGGGATCGCGCGGGACACGATCACGCTCATCGCGTAATCGAGATAGGCGGTCTTCATCTCCTCGGCGATCGAGACGGTGGGGCCGTCATAGACAGGCCGCTTCGGGCCTTCGTCGAGAGTTTCCGGCGTTTCGGGAGTATCGGTCACGCGCGTCTTCTTTTTCTAGATCTTGTTGGCCGTCTTATAGCCGATCCAACGGTTTGGGTGCAATCTCGAAGCGTCGTGCCGGGCGGCGACCGGCGGATTCGAGTATTTTTGCCAAGAAAAAACCATCGGCCGGCCCCCGGTGGCGCCGCCCTGCGGCTCAGGCGGTGGCGCGGGCTTTGAGAAAGGCCCAGACCCAGATCCCGGCGAAGACGAGCGAGCCGATCGCGTTCAGGTTCGCCATGGTGATGCCGAAGATCTCCCAGCTGATCTCGTCGCAGCGCACCAGCGGCGCGGCCTGGATCTGCGCGAGCAGGTCCTGTGCCGACAGTCCCGCGACCGGGTTCGAGGTGCAGGCATCGGGGCCGGCGAAGATGTGGCGCTCGACCCCCGAGTGGTAGAAGCCCAGCACCGAGGTGGTGAGGGCGGCGAGCGCGCCGAGAAGCGACAGCCCGATCGGCAGCCGGAACAGCAGCATCGCCGCGCCGAGAAGGGCGGCGAAGAGATGCGGCCAGCGCTGCTCGATGCAGAGCTCGCAGGGCGCGTAGCCGATCGCCTGGAAGATCAGCGCACCGACCAGCACCGCGGCCGAGCCGGCCGCGGCAAGGCCGACGAGGCGGCGGGGGGTGAGAAGGTCGAGCATCACAGATACCTCAACGCATAGAAGCCGCCGATCAGCAGCACCACGAAGGCAGAGAAGAGCGGGCCGAGCCAGCGCTCGATGAAGTCGCGGATCGGCGCGCCGAAGCGCCACAGCAGCCCCGCCACCACGAAGAAGCGCAGCGCGCGGGCGAGCACCGAGACGGCGAGGAAGAGCGGCAGCGACAGCTGCGTCGCCCCCGAGAAGATGGTGATCACCTTGTAGGGGAAGGGCGTGACGCCCGCGACCAGCACCGCCCAGCCGCCATAGTCGTTGAAGCGCAGGGCAAGCTCGTCGAACTTGTCGGCCTTGCCGTAGAATTCGAGGATCGGCTTGCCGATCGCATCCATGAAGCCGTAGCCGATCGCATAGCCGAGGCAGCCGCCGAGCACCGAGGCAAGGGTTGCGACGAAGGCGATCTTCCAGGCCTTCTCGCGCGCCGCCAGAACCATCGGGATCATCAGCACGTCGGGCGGAATCGGGAAGACCGAGCTTTCCACGAAGGCCACGACCGCCAGGGCCCAGATCGCGCGCGGATGGCAGGCAAGGCTCATCGTCCAGTCGTAAAGCCGTCGGATCATCTGCGCCCCATCTCCGGTTTCGCCTGATGTCTCGCCGCTCTGCGCTGCAAGGTCAAGCAGCGGCGCAAGCTTTTGCGTTGTGCGGGGGGAGGCGGAACCGTTAATCTCGCGCTTGTGACCAGTGGAGGTGTGCAATGAAATGGCAGGGACGGCGCGGCAGCCGCTACATCGAGGATCGGCGCGGGGCGTCGGGCAGCCCGCTGGGCCTGCGCGGGGCAGGCGGGCTCGGTGTGCTCGCGGTCGTCCTTGTCGGCTGGTATTTCGGCGTCGACCTGACGCCGCTGCTCGACCAGGGCGGGCAGGGGCCGTCGGTGCAGACCTCGGGCACGCTCAGCGAGGAAGACCAGCAGATGGGGGATTTCGTCTCGGTGACGCTCGCCGATACCGAGGAGGTCTGGGCGAAGATCTTCACCGACGAGCTCGGCCGCACCTATCACCCGGCGACGCTGGTGCTTTACAGCCAGGTGACGCAATCGCCCTGCGGCACGGCCTCGGGGGCGACGGGGCCGTTCTATTGCCCGAGCGACAAGAAGGTTTACCTCGACACCGATTTCTTCACCACGCTGTCGCGCGAGCTTGGCGCCTCGGGCGATTTCGCCGCCGCCTATGTCGTGGCGCATGAGATCGGCCACCATGTGCAGGACGAGCTGGGCGTGCTGTCGAAGGTGAACGCGCTGCGCGCGAAGGCGGGCGCGGCGGAGAGCAATGCGCTGTCCGTGCGCACCGAGCTGCAGGCCGATTGCCTGGCGGGGATCTGGGCCTTCCATGCCGAGGAGCAGTTCGGCACGATCGAGCGCGGCGACATCGCCGAGGCGATGAATGCGGCCGCGCGGATCGGCGACGACACGCTTCAGCGCAACGCCGGGCGCCGGCCGATGCCCGACAGCTTCACCCATGGCACCTCCGAACAGCGCCAGCGCTGGTTCGAGACCGGCTACGAGAGTGGCAATATCGGGCATTGCGACACCTTCTCGGTGGCCGAGCCCTGAGCCGGCGGCGGGCGGTGCGGCAAGCCTCTTGTCAGCCGCCCGGCCGCCCGCTACATGGGCAGGAACTGGCCCGAGTGGCGGAATGGTAGACGCAGGGGATTCAAAATCCTCCGCCGCAAGGCGTGCGAGTTCGAGTCTCGCCTCGGGCACCAGTTTGAAATCATTATAAAAGTCGTTCCGTCATCCCCTCGCGCGCAAGTCGCTTGCGGGGGGATTGCTGCATGTGCTCCCAAAGCCCTGTGTCGGTCTTGTGTCGTGCGACCAACGTCAGCGTCGATTTCGACAGCCGCTTTCGATTCGCCCTGGCGCGGAGGTGGGAGACCATCCCCGGCGACTGGCGGGCGGACCTGCGGAACGGCAGAGCTCCCGTTTCAGGAGCCGTGTCGCTCACCTCGCGCCTGCGGGGCGACGAACCCCTCGCGGCGCAGCAGCTCTTCCAGCCAGTCCATGAAGACCTTCAGCCGCGGTGCGAGGTGGCGTCTGCGGGCATAGAGGACCGAGATCGGAACCGGGGCGGGGCGGAAATCGGCCAGCACCTCGAGCAGCCGTCCGGCGGCGATATCCTCGGCCACGTCGCGCGCCGGCACCTGAATCAGCCCATGCCCGTGCAGCGCGCCGGCGACATAGCTCTCGGCGTTGTCGACGCAGAGATAGCTCTGCATCGGCACCGAGATGGCCCGGCCGTTCTCCTGCCCGTCCCATTCGGCCGCGGCGGCCGGCATCCTCAGCGCGTAATTGACCAGCACGTGCCGGCACAGCTCCTCGGGGCGGGCCGGAATCCCGTGCCGGGCGACATAGCCCGCCCCGGCGCAGGTCAGGATCGGCACATCGCCGAGCTTGCGGCAGATCAGCTCGCTGTCTTCGAGGTCGGCCATCCGCACCACGGCATCGACGCCTTCGGACACGAGGTCGACCATCCGGTCGGTCGCGCTGATATCGAGTGTCACCGCCGGATAGAGGGCGCGAAATTCGTGCAGGTGCGGGATCACCATGCGCCGGGCCATCCGGCTTGGCATGTCGACACGCAGCCGTCCTGAAATCTGCCCCGGGCGATGGCGGAACTGCCCTTCGGCCTGTGCCAGCGCATCGACGAGGTCGCGGGCGGTCTCGGCGAAGTGCAGCCCTTCCTGCGTCGGTCGCACCACCCGGGTCGTGCGCTGCAGGAGCTGCACGCCAAGCCGGTCCTCGAGCGCCTGCACCGTGGCCGAGACGGTCGAGCGCGGCAGGCCGAGCGCCGCCGCCGCGCGGGTGAAATTCCCGCTCTCGACGACCTGCACGAAGACTTGCATCTGCTGAATCCGATCCATGGGCATTGTTCGGCATTTCTGGCGAATGATGTCAAGATGTGGCTGTTTATCCAGAACAGGCCAATGTCTACCCTGTCCTGAACCGGGTCGTCCCGACCCGCAGGAGAGATGAGATGACGATCGCACTTGTAACGGGCGGAAGCCGGGGCCTTGGCCGTGACATGGCGCTTGCGCTTGCACAGGCGGGCACCGATGTGGTGCTGACCTATCTGGGCAATCGCGACAAGGCCGAGGCGGTGGTCGCCGAGATCAAGGCCAAGGGCCGAAAGGCCGCCGCGCTGCAGCTCGATGTGACCGACAGCGCAAGCTACGACGGTTTCTTCGCCACGCTCGGCGGGGTGCTCGGGGGCCTCGGCGCGGACCGGCTCGACTATCTGGTGAACAACGCGGGCGTCGGCATCCACGCGGCCTTTGACGAGACCACCGAGGCGCAGTTCGAGCAGATGGTGGCGACCCACCTGAAGCCGGCTTTCCTGCTCACGCAAAGGGCGCTGCCGCTGCTGCGCGACGGCGGCGGGGTGGTCAATGTCTCGAGCGGGCTCACCCGGTTCTCGCTTCCGGGCTATGCCGCCTATGCCGCGGTGAAGGGCGGGATCGAGGTGCTGACCCGCTATCAGGCGAAGGAGCTTGGCGCGCGCGGCATCCGGGTGAATGTCGTGGCGCCCGGCGCGATCGAGACCGATTTCGGCGGCGGCGCCGTGCGCGACAATGCCGGGATCAACGCCTTCATCGCCGCGCAGACGGCGCTTGGCCGGGCCGGCCGGCCCGATGACCTCGGCGGGGTCGTGGCCTTCCTGTGCTCGGAGGCGGCGAAATGGGTGACCGGCCAGCGGATCGAGGTTTCGGGGGGCATGTTCCTGTGAGCCATACGGCGCAGATGCTCCTCGGCGGTCTGGTCCTGCTGGCAGGGATCTATGGCATCGCGCATCTGCGCAGATGGCCGATGCGCCGGGCCTTTGCGGTTTTCGCGGCGCTCTGGGCGCTGGTCGCGGCGGTCAACCTCTGGGTCGGCGTCGCCCATGCGGGCTATGCGCTGGCCGAGGAGCTGCCGATCTTCGGGCTGGTCTTCGCGGTGCCCACCGCGCTTGCCTGGCTCGCCCTGCGGGGCCGGGCATGAGCGCAGGGCCCAGCGCCGGCCGCGGTCGGATTCGGGCTCTTTGATCTTCGGGAAAATTCGGGGATGATGCCGCATCTCCCTCAGGAAAGTTTCATGTCCAGCCTGTTCCAACGTCTCGCCCCGCCGGGCGCCCTGCGCAACCTCGGCCCCGAAGAAACGCCCCGTGTCACCACGATGGAGCTGTTCTTCGATCTGGTCTATGTCTTCACCATCATCCAGCTTTCGCATTACCTGCTCGAGCACGCGAGCGCGCTCGGCGCGCTCGAATATGCGACGCTTTTCGCCGCGGTCTGGTGGGCGTGGAACTATACCGCCTGGGCGGCGAACTGGCTCAATCCCGATCATCCGAGCGGGCGGGTGCTGATGATCGTGCTGATGGGCTGCGCGCTGGTGATGGCCATCGCCGCGCCACAGGCCTTCGGGGCGCGGGCGGGGCTTTTCGTGCTGGCCTATGTCGCGATGGCGCTGATCCGGGCGGGCTATATGGCCGTCGTCTTCCGCGGTCAGGTGATGGGGCGCAACTACGCCCAGCTTGGCGCCTGGAGCGCGATCTCGGGCGTCTTCTGGATTGCCGGGGCGCTGAGCGAACCCATGCGGCTCGGGCTCTGGATCCTTGCCGTCGCGATCGACTATGCCGCACCCTATCTGGGCTACTGGCTGCCCGGTAAGGGCGCGACGCCGATGTCGAGCTGGACGCTGAAGGGGCTGCACCTGTTCGAGCGCAACCAGCTGATCTTCATCATCGCACTCGGCGAGTCGATCCTGCTGCTTGGCGGCTATCTTGCGGGCCACGAGATCCATGCCGACACCGCCCTTGCCGCGCTGATCGGCTTCTTGCTGATCGTCACGCTGTGGTGGATCTATTTCGTCGATCTTGCCGAGCCGGGCGAACACCGCTTTCAGCACGAGACGGATCACACCAGCCTTGCGCGCGCGGGTCTGGCCTATGCCCATGGCGTGGCGGTCTGCGGCGCGATCGTCACCGCCGTCGCGATCGAGATGATCGTCGCGCATCCGCATGATCCGGTGCATGCCGAAACGGCGCTCATCGCCTTTGCCGGGCCGTCGCTGTTCCTGCTGGGCTGCACGATCTTCCATCGGGTCACTGCCGAGCGGCTGCGCGGGCTCTACCTGCTGGCGGTGGCGGCGCTGGCCGTCTGGAGCTGGGGCGCTCTCGGCCTGCATCTGAACGGGCTCTGGCTCGGGGCCGGGGTGCTGGCGATCCTGATGCTCATGGCCGGCCTCGCGCGTCGGAAGGCGGCCTGAGATGCTGTCGCTGCCCGTCGCGCGAAACCGGGTTCTCGCGAGTGGCGCATTGCTCGCCGCGATCCTGATCCACAACCTGACCTACCCGCTCTCGGCCGCGGGCGGGGCATGGCCTGCGCTGTTCTACGGCTTTTACGCCTCGATCTTCGTCGTGGCGACATGGGCGCTGAGCGCGTCGAAGGGCATGCGGGCGGCGATGGCCGGTATCGGCCTTGTGACCCTCGTCGCGGGGCTGATGAATTCTTACGCTCCGACCGGGGGCACGGCGCTCGCGGTCTTTCTGAGCTCTATCGCGTATCACATCGGAATGATTGTGGTTCTGGCGCGCTACACATTCGGCGCGCGCACCGTGATGACCGATGTGCTCCTGTCGGCGACCTCGCTCTATCTGGTGATCGGCTCCGGCTTTGCCGCGCTGCTGTCCCTTGTCGAATGGAGCGCGCCGGGCTCGTTCGTGGCGAGTTCCGGTGCCCCCGTCGGCTGGCAGCAGATGCTGTATTTCAGCTATGTGACGATGACGACCGTCGGCTATGGCGACATCACGCCCGTGGGGTTTTACGCCCAGTCGTTTGCCTCATTCGAGGCCATCGGCGGCACGCTCTACTCGGTCCTTCTGCTCTCGCGGCTGGTCGGATTGCATACCAGCCGCGTCTAGCGGCTGGTATGTCCGGTCCGGTCTCGTCCGGGGCGGCCGCGCGGCGGCTCAGTCTTCGGGCAGGGGCGGCGGGGGCTCGGCGCCGGTCGCGCGCCAATGGGCGTCGATCTGCCGGTTGAGCCAGGCAAGGCCGGTGAGGGCGAGGCCGAGCCCGACGAAGGAGGCGACGCGGGTCAGCCCCGACAGCCCAGCCATGTCGATCAGGAACACCTTGGCGATGGTCAGCGCCACCCCCGTCATCGCGATCCGGCGCAGCGTCAGCGAGCGGCGCGGCACGGCAGCGACAAGCAGCGCGAGCGCGGCCGCGAGCAGCGCGATGGTGTAGCTGTAAAGCTCGCCATCCGAGGGGCCGGGCAGCGACAGGTCCGTCCCGCGCCACAGCCGCCGGATCTCGAGCCAGCCCCAGATCAGGGTGGCAAGGCCGGCACCGGCGGCGAGGCCGGGGCGCAGCAGGCGGGCGCGGGGCCGTCCGGGCGCGCCGAGGAAGACCGCCCCCGCGGCAAGCGTCGCGGCGAGCGGCCAGAAGGCGAGCGCGAGGCTGTCGAGAAGCGGCGGGCCAAGCACCAGATCGGCCCCCCAGTCGAGCATGTCGACGAGATCGCCCGCCAGCGCCCCGAGTGCGCCGAGCGCGGCAAGCCCGCTCAGCCCGGCAATGACGCCGCGCAGCCAGCGGACCGCCCGCCCGCTGGTCGGCATCCGCCAGATCTGCCCGAAGGCCGCGCCGCACCAGATCGCGGCGCTGAGCCCGGCGAACCAATGCGTGTGGGTGTCCCGGTCGGGGATCAGCCGCGCGATGGTCAGCGTGACGAAAAGCGCGACCGTGGTCATCAGCGCCGACTCGAGCACTGCGCGCAGCCCCGCGCGCTCGGGGCGGGCCAGGCGGCGGGCGGCCTCGAAGGCGGCGATCGGGCCGAGGTGGCTGAGCCCGAAGGCGGGCCAGCTTGCCCCGTACAGGCTCCAGTCGAAGCCCGGATCGGCAAGCAGCCGGTAGCCGATCACCGCCACGCCAAGCTGCGCCACCCAACCCATCAGCGGCAGCCGGAAGCGGCGGTCGGTCAGCGTGGCCAGCACGACAAGCAGCGCAAGGCCCAGCGTCAGCGCCGCCTTGGTGAGCAGGATGAAGAAGGCGAGCGCAATCAGCAGCACCGCGGCCGCGGCGAAAAGGCCAAGATCGCGGGGCAGGGCCTCGCCGCCCATCCGGGCGCGGCGCTCGGCGAACAGCACCATCAGCGCCGCCATCGCGATCACCACGAGCGACCAGGGGCCGGGCCCGAGGAAGAGTCCCGGCGCCCAGAAGAACTCGAGCGCGAAGATCGTCGCGGTGCCGAGTTTCGCCGCCCCAAAGGCCCAGAACATCGGGTCGGCCTCGCCGCTGGCGCGCGCATAGCGCAGCCGCGCGAAGGCAAGGGCGGAAAGCGCTGCGCCGGCAAGGGCGAGCGCCCAGAGCGTCGGCGGCAGCGGGATCTCGGCGCCCGGCGCCGCATTGAGCGCGGCGAAGAGCCCCTCGAACAGCGGGCCCGCGCGCATCGGCTCGATGATCAGCGCAAGGAGGAAGCCAAGCGCCGGCAGTGCGGCGAGCGCATCGAGCGCCGGGGCGCGGTGGAGCCACAGGCTGGCCGCCGCGAACAGCACGACGAGCAGCGCAAAGCCGATGCCGGATTCGGCCGGGCTCGTGGCGCCCGCGACGATCATCAGCCCGGCGATGGTGGCGATGGCGGCGCCCGCCGCGGCGATCAGCGTCGGCACCTCGGGCCTCGGGCCGCGGAAAAGTCCGGTGACGGGCGCGCCGGTGTGGCGCGGCGTCAGGTGGCGCTCGGGGAAGGTCAGCGCGGCAAAGGCCAGCACCAGCGCCGCCCCGGCAAGGCCCGGGGTGAAGGGAACGGAGCCCCAGAGCAGCACGAGGCCAAAACTCGCGACGGCAAGCGCGAGCGCCGAGACCCAGCCCCAGCGGCGGAAACTGTCGATCGCCAGACCGGCAAGGCCGACGAGCGGGAAGTAGCCGTAGAAGAGACGTGCGCCATCCGGGCCGCCGCCGATCAGGAAGGGCGCGGCGCCGGCGCCGATCAGCCCGATCGCGGACAGCACCGGCCCGTAGAACCAGCCGAGCAGCACGGTGGCGGCCGAGATCAGCGCCAGCCCGGCCAGTGCCACGCCGGGCCCGATCAGGCCATAAAGCGCATGCGCTGCCGCCATCGCGATGAACATCACCACCGCCCCCGCGCCCGACAGCGTCGAGGGCAGGGCGCGCGTCGCAGGCGTCACCACATCGCCGGTGCGGCGCCGGATCGCCTCGCCGCCCCCGATCAGGCCAAGGCCGAGCGCGAGCGCGCCGAGCACGCGCAAGGGCGGCGTCAGAAGGCCCTTCTCGACGCCATATTGCACCATGAAGAGCCCGCCGAGGATCAGCGACAGCGCGGCGATGGCGAGGGTCCAGTTCGTGCGCAGCCAGGCGGCGACAGGGGCAAGCGCGCCCGGCCCGGGGGCGGATGCCCCGGCCGGCGGCGCCACGGATTGCGGCAGCGGCGGCGGCAGCGGTCGTTCCGGCGCCGGCGCCTCGGCGGCGATGAGCCCGGGCGCGACAGGCGCCGCCGCCGGCTCCTCCGTCGCGGCGATGGTGTCCGGCCAGAGCACAGGCGCCGGCGCCGGCGCCTCGGCGGCGATGAGCCCGGGCGCGACAGGCGCCGCCGCCGGCTCCTCCGTCGCGGCGATGGTGTCCGGCCAGAGCACAGGCGCCGGCGCCGGCGCATCGGCCCGGGGGGCGGCGGCTTTCAGCGCGGCGATCTCTTCCTCGAGCCGGCGCACCCGGCCGCGCAGCGCCGGCACGAGGAACAGCAGCACCGGCAGGCCGATGCCCACCATCGCGCCATAGGCGATCCCGAAAATGATCAGAAAAAACTCGAAATCGTCCATGCGCAACTCCAATGCTGACGGCCAGAATATCGGGCCACCCCGGCCGGAGCAATCGCCCAAAAGCGCCGCGCCGTCCTCTGTCCTGCATGAAGTTCCGCCCGCAAGGGTTTGATCCGGCGCTGGCAACGCGAGATGCCCGTTGATGGGGAAACCGGCCGTGGGGCCTCTGGCGCACAGCCTCTGCGCTTGAGCAAACACACGGGGCCGGTTGCAGAGACGCGGTGTCAATGGCTAGCTATGTGGCGAACGGGACCGGCGCCGGAGCCTCAGCTCCGGCCGCTGCAGCCCGAGGAGCAATGACATGAAAAACATCGGTTTCCTGTCCTTCGGACATTGGTCGGCGCAGCGTGGCTCGGCGACCCGGACCGCTTCCGACGCGCTGTTGCAGGCGATCGACCTGGCCGTCGCCGCCGAGGAGCTTGGTCTCGACGGCGCCTATTTCCGCGTCCACCACTTCGCCCGCCAGCACGCGAGCCCGTTCCCGCTGCTCTCGGCCGTCGCTGCCCGCACCTCGAAGATCGAGATCGGCACCGGCGTCATCGACATGCGCTATGAGAACCCGCTCTACATGGCGGAAGAGGCGGGGGCGGCCGACCTGATCAGCGGCGGCCGGCTGCAGCTTGGCATCAGCCGCGGCAGCCCCGAGCAGGTGATCGAGGGCTGGCGCTATTTCGGCTATGCGCCCGAGGAGGGCGAGACCGACGCCGACATGGGCCGCCGTCACGCGCAGGTCTTCCTCGAGATGATCGAGGGCCATGGCTTTGCCGAGCCGAACCCGCGGCCGATGTTCCCGAACCCGCCCGGAAAGCTGCGGCTCGAACCCTATTCGGAAGGGCTGCGCGACCGGATCTGGTGGGGGGCGGGCTCGAACAAGACGGCCGAATGGGCGGCGATGCTGGGGATGAACCTGCAAAGCTCGACGCTGAAGGATGACGAGACCGGCGAGCCGTTCCACGTCCAGCAGGCACAGCAGATCCGCGCCTATCGCGAGGCCTGGAAGGCTGCGGGCCATACCCGCAAGCCGCGGGTTTCGGTCAGCCGCTCGATCTTCGCGCTGACGAATGACGAGGACCGGATGTATTTCGGCCACGGCGGCAGCGAGGATGACCAGGTGGGCTTCATCGAGCGGCAGCGCTCGATCTTCGGCCGCTCTTATGCCGACGAGCCCGACAAGCTGGTCGAGCAACTGAGGCAGGACGAGGCGATCGCCGAGGCGGACACGCTGCTGCTGACGGTGCCGAACTCGCTCGGTGTCGCGTACAACACCCATGTGATCGAGAGCATCCTGAAGCATGTCGCGCCGGCCCTCGGCTGGCGCTGAGCCGGCCCTTCCGGCGCGCCCCCGGCGAGGGGCGTGCCGGCGTGGCACCGGGCCGGTTAGGCCGCGCTGCCGTTGCGGCGCAGCGAGGCGATATGGTGGTGCAGCAGCTTTGCGCCGAGGGTGTCGAGCGGGAAGGCCCGGTCGGAGCGCAGCCATTCGTTCAGGAGCCCGTTGAACATCACCATCAGCGAGACCGCCACCTCGTCGGGGGTCAGCTCGTCGGTCAGCTGGCCGGCCTCGCCGGCGCGGGCGAGAAGGCGCTGGAACACCCGCCACAGTTCGACATTCGCCTCCGCCAGCCAGGCCGCCGTTTCCTCGGTCATCGCCGCGTTCGACATGATCCGGTGCATCCGCTGCTGGGACTTGTCCGCGGCGAAGACCGACAGGAAGCGGGTGCCGGAACATTCGAGGAATGCAAGCGGATCGGTCAGGTCGGCCTGCTCCGACGCTTCCCGGATCAGCGCGAGCTGCGGCGCGGTGGTGCGTTCGTAAAGCGCGCTCAGCACCGCGGTCTTGTCCCTGAAATGCCAGTAGAATGCGCCACGGGTGACGCCCGCGGCCCGGGCGATCTGTTCAAGCGTGGTGCGCGCGATCCCTTGCTCGGCAAAAAGCACCTCCGCGGCCTCGAGAATCTTCAGCCGGGTCTGTTCGGCATCTGCCTTGCATCGTCTCACACTGTGCTCCTCCGGTTCTGCCTGTGGCGTGCCCCTGCGACCGATGGGGTGAACCGGGCAGATTTTCATCGTCAGAACGGGCATGGCCGTTCACGAAACGCACATCTGTTCCTCACGTGTCACAGCCTGCGCGTCAAGATCACCTTATGCCGCAATTCGTTATTTACATCCATACGTGAATGTATGTAGCTCTGCCACTGTCGAGCGAACAAGGGGGCGGGCGGTCGCAGGACTGCGCGGCCGCACCCATCAGCAGGAATGAGATATGGCTGTGAATCTGTCTGAACCTTCGGGGCGCGCGCCGTCGCGCCGGTCTTTCCTGTGGGGCGCGGCGTCCTGCCTGGCCCTCGCGGGCTGTGCGGATGTTGCCTATGAGTCCCCCAAGGCCTCGGTCGCGGACCGCTTCGACGGCGCGGCGCCGGCGCGCGGGGACGAGGCGCAGGCCCGCAACTGGTGGCTCGCCTTTCGCGATGACGAACTGAACCGGCTGGTTGCCGCAGGGCAGGCGCGCAACCTCGATGTCCAGCAGGCCCTCGCCGCGATCGAGGAGGCCCGTGCCGCCGCCGATGCCACGGGGGCGGCCGATCTGCCGCAGGTTTCGGGCTCGGCCGCCGCGACGCGCGGGGACCAGCAGGGCACCGGCACGCGCGGGACGACATCGGCGGGGCTCGGCGTCAGCTGGCTGCTCGATATCTTCGGGGCGAACCGCAACAGCCGCAAGGCGGCGGCGGCGCGGCTCGACGCGGCCTATCTCTCGGCCGATGTCGCGCGGCTGATGATGGAAAGCGCCATCGCCCAGGCCTATGTCGCGCTGCGCTACCATCAGGAAAGCATCGCGCTGACCAAGCGCTCGATCACGAGCCGCAAGCGCAGCCTCGAGCTGACCAAGGCCCAGGTCGAGGCGGGCGATGCCTCGCGGCTCGACCAGATCCAGGCCGAGCAGCTGGTGGCCGAGGGCGAGGCGCAGCTGCCGGCCTTCGAGACCGGCTTCGATCAGGCGCTGGCCCAGCTTGCGACGCTGACCGCCGAGCGCAGCGCGACGCTGCGGCCGCGGCTGCAGCGCGGCGCGGCGCAACCGAAGCCGCGCTTCAAGGCAAGCGTCGGCGTGCCCGCCCAGGTGGTCGCGGCGCGTCCCGACGTGCGCATGGCCGAGCGCGCCTATGCCGCCGCGGCCTTTGAGGTGGGGGTGGCGAAGGCGGCCTTCTACCCCTCCGTCTCGCTCTCGGGCTCGATCACGCCGACCGACATCCGCCACGGCGGCTCGATCAGCTACTGGGCCGTCGGCCCGCAGATCGACCTGCCGATCTTCACCGGCGGTGCGAACCGGGCCAATCTGAAGGGGGCCGAGGCGCGCGCGGTGCAGGCGAAGCTCGCCTGGGAAGCCGCGGTGCTGACCGCGATCGAGGAAATCGAGAGCGGGCTTGCCGCCTATAACCGTGACGGCCGGGCGATTGCCGCGCAAAGCCGGCTGGTGAGCACCAGCGCCGAGGCGGTCGATCTGTCGCGCGCCAATTTCAGCTATGGCGAGGGCAGCTTCATGTCCGTCCTCGACGCCGAGCGCAGCTATCTCACGGCGCAGGAGGGCCTTGCCGCGGCCGAGCGTCAGCGCGCCTCCGACTTCATCACCCTCAGCGTCGCCGCCGCCGGCAGCACCCGCTGAGCCGTCCCTCCTCCCCAGTTCCGAAGGTCCGCCTCATGTCATTCTCCACACCTTTCAGGGTTCTGCCCCTCGTGGCCCTGACCCTCGCCGCCACCCCGCTTTTCGCCCAGCAGGCACAGGGCCCCTCGCGGGTCACCGTTGTCACGGCGCAGACCGGTGACTTTCCGCTGACCGGGCGTCTGCCTGGCCGGGTCAAGGCCTCGACCGTGGCCGAGGTGCGCCCGCAGGTCTCGGGCATCATCCGCGAGCGGCTGTTCGACGAGGGCGCCTCGGTCGCGAAGGACGCGCCGCTCTACAAGATCGAGGACGAGAGCTACCGTGCCGCGGTCGCCGCGGCGCGCGCCGCAGTGGCGCAGGCGCAGGCGAACCGCGATCTCGCCGTGACCGAGGAGAAGCGCGCGATCGAGCTCTTTGGCAACAACGCCGGCTCGGCACAGAAGCGCGATGCCGCCGTGGCCTCGCGGCAGGCCGCCGATGCGGCGCTGCAGCTTGCGCAGGCGCAGCTGATGAGCTCCGAGATCGACCTTGACCGCACCACCATCCGCGCGCCCATCGCCGGCGTCATCGGCCTGTCGCAGACGACCACCGGCGCGCTCGTCGCGGCGCAGCAGGCGACGCCCCTTGCCACGATCCGCGCGCTCGACACCGTCTATGTCGACGTCACCCAGTCGGCGACCGACATCCTGCGCCTGACCTCGACCGCCGAGGGCCGCGAGATGCGCGCGACCGGCGCGGCGCGGCTGATCCTGGCCGACGGCTCGATCTATCACGAGACCGGCCATCTCGCCGCCGCCGAGCCGAACGTCGAGCCGACCACCGGCATGATCACCCTGCGCATGACCTTCCAGAACCCCGACCACCTGCTGCTGCCCGGCATGTATGTCGAGGTCGACCTGCCGCAGTCGATGGCGCGCGGCGCGGTCTCGCTGCCGCAGAACACGGTGATGCGCGACCGCACCGGCAACCCCTTCGTCTGGGTCGTCGACAACGGCACCGTGGCGCAGCGTCCGGTGCATATCGCCACTTCCTCGGGCTCGGACTGGATCGTCACCGACGGCGTGCGCGAGGGCGATCAGGTGATCACCTCGGGCTTCCAGAAGACCGCGGTCGGTGCCCCGGTCGAGATCGTTCCGGCCGAGGGTGCGGCTGCGGGCGCAGCCACGGGCGGCGGCGCTCAGGGCGAGGGCAACTGAGATGGCGCGTTTCTTCATCGACCGCCCGATCTTTGCCTGGGTGATCGCGATCGTCATCATGGGGCTTGGCGCGCTCTCGATCTTCAATCTTCCGGTCTCGCAATATCCCTCGATCGCCTCGCCCTCGGTGGTGATCTCGGCGACATATCCCGGCGCCTCGGCCGAGACCGTGGCCGACACCGTGGTGCAGGTGATCGAGAAGCAGATGACCGGCCTCGACGGGCTGCGCTACATCAAGTCGGAAACCACCTCGACCGGGCGTGCGACGATCACGCTGTCGTTCAAGCTCGGCACCAATCCCGACATCGCGCAGGTGCAGGTGCAAAACAAGCTCAGCCAGGCCGAGGCCTCGCTGCCGGAATCGGTGACGCGGCAGGGGGTGACGGTGAAGAAGTCGACCACCGGCTTCCTGATGGTCGTCGCGCTGATCTCGCCCGACAAGTCGCGCAGCCAGGTCGAGCTTGCCGATTACATGAACTCGACGATGGTCGAGAGCTTCTCGCGCCTGCCGGGGGTCGGCTCGGTGCAGGTCTTCGGCTCGGAATACGCGATGCGGATCTGGCTCGATCCGCAGAAGCTCAAGACCTATGACATGGCACCGGCGACGGTGATCGCGGCCGTGCAGGGGCAGAACGCGCAGATCTCGGCCGGCGCCTTCGGCGCGCAGCCCGCGCCCAAGGGGCAGCTTCTGAACGCCACGATCACCGCGCAATCGCTGCTGAAGACGCCGCAGGACTTCGAGCGCATCGTGCTGCGCGCCGATACCGACGGCGGCATGGTTCTGCTGCGCGATGTGGCGCGGGTCGAGCTGGGCGCCGAGAATTACGAGATCCAGGCCTATTTCGACGGCGCCCCCTCCGCCGGCATGGCGATCCAGCTGGCCTCGGGGGCGAATGCGCTCGACACGGCCGGGCTGGTGAAGTCGCGGCTGGACGAGATCGCGCCCTATTTCCCGGCGGGGATGAGCTATGTCATCCCCTATGACACGACGCCCTTCGTCACCCTCTCGATCGAGGCAGTGGTGCATACCCTGCTCGAGGCGATCGTGCTCGTCTTCCTGGTGATGCTGCTTTTCCTGCACAACTTCCGGGCGACGCTGATCCCGACGCTCGCGGTGCCGGTGGTTCTGCTCGGCACCTTCGGGGTGATGGCGGCCTTCGGCTTCTCGATCAACACGCTCACCATGCTTGCGATGGTGCTGGCGATCGGGCTTCTGGTCGATGACGCGATCGTCGTGGTCGAGAACGTCGAGCGGATCATGGCCGAGGAACATCTCTCGCCCAAGGAGGCGACGAAGAAGTCGATGGGCGAGATCACCGGCGCGCTCGTCGGCATCGCCATGGTGCTCTCGGCGGTGTTCGTGCCGATGGCCTTCTTCGGCGGCTCCACGGGCGAGATCTACAAGCAGTTCTCGATCACCATCGTCTCGGCGATGACGCTGTCGGTGATCGTGGCGATCGTGTTCACCCCCGCGCTCTGCGCCACCATGCTCAAGCCGCATGCCGGGGCGAAGGCGGGGATCGCGGCGCGGTTCTCGACCGGGTTCGAGACCCGTTTCACCCGGATCACCGGCGGCTATGGCGGCATGGTGAAATGGGTGGTGGCCAACCCGGTGAAGGGCATCGTCGTCTATGCGGTTCTGGTGGCGGCGATGGGCGCGCTTTATATGCGCACGCCGACCTCGTTCCTGCCGAACGAGGATCAGGGCGTGCTGATGACGATCATCCAGGCGCCCTCGGGCACCACCGCCGAGCAGACGAAGAAGGTCGTCGAGAAGGTCGAGCAATATTATCTGAACGCCGAGAAGGACAATGTCACCTCGGTGTTCTCGGTGGTCGGCTTCTCCTTCGCGGGGCAGGGCCAGAACATGGCGATGATCTTCGTCAAGCTGAAGGACTGGGAAGAGCGTCAGGGCGTGCAGAACGGCGCCGAGGCGATCGCCGGGCGTGCCTTCGGGCCGCTGATGGGCGGCATCAACGAGGCGGTGGTGATCCCGATCGTGCCGCCGCCGGTGCTCGAACTTGGCAACTCGAACGGCTTCACCGCCTTCCTGCAGGCCCGCACCGGGCAAAGCCACGACGAGCTTCTGGCCGCGCGCAACATGCTGCTTGGCATGGCGGGCAAGAGCGACAAGCTGATGGCGGTGCGCCCGAACGGCGTCGAGGACGCGGCGCAGTTCAAGCTCAACATCGACTGGCCGAAGGCCGGCGCGGTGGGGCTGACGGCAGCACAGGTCGGTTCGTTCCTGAACACCGTCTGGTCCTCGACCTATGTCAACGACTTCCTCTATGACGGCCGGGTGAAGCGGGTCTACGTGCAGGGCGAGCCCTGGGCGCGGGCGACGCCTTCCGACTTCGACCTGTGGCGGGTGCCGAATGCAAACGGCGATTTCGTCTCGCTTTCCACCTTCGCCACGCAGGAATGGGTCTATGGCCCGCAGCAGGTGGTGCGCTATGACGCGCTGCCGGCGATGGAGATCCAGGGCTCGCCGAAGCCCGGCGTCTCCTCGGGCGAGGCGCTGGCCGAGATGGAGCGTCTGGCCAGCCAGCTGCCGCCCGGCTTCTCGCTGCAATGGTCGGGCCTGTCGCTCGAGGAGAAGGAGGCCGGCAATGGCGCGATGCTGCTTTACGCGCTGTCGCTTGCCGCGGTGTTCCTGTGCCTTGCCGCGCTTTATGAAAGCTGGGTGATCCCGATCGCGGTGATCCTGGCGATGCCGGTCGGCATCCTCGGCACCCTGATCGGGGCCTCGCTCGGCGGGCAGTCGAACGGCGTCTACTTCCAGGTCGGCCTGCTGACCGTGGTCGGTCTGACCGGCAAGAACGGCATCATGATCGTCGAATTCGCCCGCGACCGGATGCGGCACATGGGCGAAAGCGCGCGCGAGGCGGTGGTTGCCGCGGCGCGGCTGCGGTTCCGTCCGATCCTGATGACCTCGATGGCCTTCTCGCTCGGTGTGGTGCCGCTGATCCTGTCGACCGGCGCCGGGGCCGGCGCGCGCGAGGCGATCGGCTACGCCACCTTCTTCGGCACCCTCACCGGGACGGCGCTTGCGATCTTCTTCGTGCCGCTCTTCTTCGTGCTGACCAACCTGCTCTTCGGTCGCCGCAGGAAGGCCGGGGCGCAGACCGCCGCCTGAGACCTCTTCGTCGGGCCGCCCAGAAGGGCGGCCCGATCGCCTTTCGGCGCCGCAGACCGCGCCCGGTGGCAGATCGCCGCCGGGCGCGTTTCGCTCTGCGCGGGGCAGGGCGGGCCGGCACGCTTCGGCATGGACCGCGCGCCCGCGCCGCGGTAGAGATACGCGTCATTTCAGCGCAGCCTTGCGGGGCTTCGGGCCAGGCCGTCACGGGGCCGGAAACGGAGAAGGTGATGATCGGATTGCGCAATCCTCTGCGGCTGCCCGCGGGCATGGACCCGGTGACCGCGGGTGTTCTGATCGGCTTTGGCGCCTTTGCGATCTACGCCGTCTCGGACGCCTGCGTGAAGCTGATCGAGGGGCAGTTGCCGCCCTATGAATCGGCCTTCTTCGGCGCGGTTTTCGCGCTGCTGCTGCTGCCCGCCCTGCGCGCGCCGGGCGAGCCCTGGCGGGCGATCTTCGCCACCCGCCGGCGCGGCCAATGGTGGCTGCGCTTCTTCGCCTATCCGGTCGGCGTGATGGGCTCGGTCACCGCCTTCACCGAGCTGTCGATGGCCGAGGCCTTCGTGCTGATCTTCCTGATGCCCGCCTTCGTCACCGTGATGTCGGTCGTCTTCATCGGCGAGCGGGTCGGGCCGCGGCGCTGGGGGGCGGTGGTGCTCGGCTTCATCGGCGTGCTGATCGTGCTGCGCCCGGGCTTTCGCGAGCTTGGCATCGGCCATCTCGGCGCCACGCTCGCCGGGCTGTGCGGGGCGATCTCGGTCGTTTCCTTCCGCATCGTCGGCGGCGGGGAATCGCGGCTGTCGCTGTTCGGCTCGGGCACGCTTGGCGGCGTGACGCTGTGCTTTGCCGCGATGTTGCCCGCCTTCCGCTGGCCCGACGCGACGCAATGGGCGCTGCTGGCGGGCTATGGCCTGCTCGCCGCGCTTGCCAACCTGATGATGATGGCGGCGACCCGGCTTGCGCCCGCCGCCGCGGTCAGCCCGACGCAATACAGCCAGATGATCTGGGCGATCGTTCTGGGCTATCTGATCTTCGGCGACGGGGTCGATCTGCCGATGCTGGCGGGGATGGTGCTGATCGTCGGCTCGGGGCTTTTGACCCTTGCGCGCGAACGCCAGCGCGGCGTGAGCCTGCCGCCGCCGGTCTCGGCCTCGGGCGCGCAGGCCGCCGCCGCGATTGCCGCCGAAACCCGGGGCGAGGCCCCGAAGGACGCCTGAGCCCGGATCTTTCCCGCGGCGCGATTGCGGGACTATCCGCGCCCGGCCGCGTCGGAAAACGCTGCCGCGCCCGTATCATCCCTCAGCACGACAGGAACACACCAGCTCAAGAGTGACCGACATGAAAAAACGCGCGCGACTTCTGACCCTTCTTCTGGTGGCGGTGCTCGCCGGCGGAGGGCTGTGGTACTGGTGGGCGCGCTCGACCGCCGATGACGGCACATCGGCGACCGTCGCCACCGTCACCCGCGGCACCGTCAGCGAGACCGTGCTCGCCTCGGGCCAGATCGAGGCGAAGCAGCTCGTCTCGGTCGGTGCGCGTGTCTCGGGCCAGATCGAGACCCTCGCCGTCAGCCTCGGCGATACGGTGAAGGCGGGCGACCTGATCGCCCAGATCGACAGCCAGGACCAGCAAAACGACGTGCTGCAGGCCGAGGCCGATCTTGCCAATATCGAGGCGCAGATCGTCGCGATGCAGGCGAACCTGCGCAAGGCCGAGCTGACGCTCGGCCGGCAGACGGCGCTTGGGAAATCGGACTGGGCCTCGAAGGAGACGATCGAGAGTGCCACCGCCGAGGTGCAGGTCTATACCGCCAACCTTGCCGCGCTGCAGGCGCAGAAGGCGCGCGCCGAGGTCACCGTGACCACCGCCAAGATCGAGCTTGACCGCACCCGGATCACCGCGCCGATCTCGGGCACCGTCGTTGCCGTGGCGGTCGAGCAGGGCCAGACCGTCAACGCCATCCAGAGCGCACCGACCCTCGTCAAGCTCGCCGATCTCGACACCATGCAGGTCAAGGCCGAGATCTCGGAAGCCGACGTGGTGCATGTGAAACCCGGTCAGGATGTGCGCTTCACCATCCTCGGCGAGCCGGAGACCACCTTCACCGCCAAGGTCAGCTCGATCGAACCCGCGCCCTCGGAAATCGAGAGCAGCGACACGATCTCGACCGACGAGGCGATCTATTACAACGGCCTGCTCGACGTCGCGAACCCCGACCACAAGCTGCGCATCGGCATGACGACGCAGGTCTCGGTCCTGCTCGACAAGGCCGAGAACGTGCTGACCGTGCTCGCCTCGGCGGTGAAACGCGACGACGCGGGCACCTATGTCGAGGTCTGGGATGCGAAGACCGGCACCGCCACCCCGACCAGGGTCGAGGTCGGGCTGAACGACAAGGTCACCGCCGAGATCCGCGCGGGGCTGAGCGAGGGGCAGCAGGTCGTCACCGGCACGGCCGTCACGCCGAAGGCGACGGGCACCACCACCCGGATGCGCTCGCCGATGGGGATGTGAGATGACCGATCCGCTGATTTCCGTGCGCGGCGTCGGCCGCTCCTTCCAGGCCGGCGAGGAGACGATCACCGTCCTGCGCGACGTCGATCTCGACATCTGGCCGGGCGAGTTCGTCGCCATCATCGGCGCCTCCGGCTCGGGCAAGTCGACGCTGATGAACATTCTGGGCTGCCTCGACCGGCCGAGTGCCGGCAGCTACCGCTTTGCCGGCGAGGATGTGGGCGGGCTCGACCCCGACGCGCTCGCCCGGCTGCGGCGCGAGCATTTCGGCTTCATCTTCCAGCGCTATCAGCTGCTCGGCGATCTCGATGCGGTCGGCAATGTCGAGGTGCCGGCGATCTATGCGGGCGAGGGCCGGGCCAGCCGGCGCGCGCGGGCGACCGAGCTGCTGACCCAGCTTGGCCTCGGCACCCGGCTCGACCACCGGCCGAACGAGCTTTCGGGCGGCCAGCAGCAGCGGGTCTCGGTGGCGCGCGCGCTGATCAACGGCGGCGAGGTGATCCTTGCCGACGAGCCGACCGGCGCGCTCGACACCAAAAGCTCGGCCGAGCTGATCGCGCTGCTGCTCGATCTGAACGCCAAGGGCCACACGGTGATCGTCGTCACCCACGACCCGACCGTCGCCGCCCATGCGCGGCGCGAGATCGAGATCAGCGACGGCCGGATCGTGCGCGACAGCGGCCGCACCGGAGCGGCAGAGGGCACGCCCCGCCTTGCCCCCGCCGGCCGCGGTGCCGGCGCGCTGCTGCGCCGGGCGGGCGAGACCCTCTCGATGGCGCTGAAGGCGATGCTCGCGCATCGGGTGCGTTCGTTCCTGACCATGCTCGGCATCATCATCGGCATCGCCTCGGTGGTGCTGGTGGTGGCACTCGGCTCGGGCACGCAGGCGAAGATCCTGCAAAACATCTCCTCGCTCGGCACCAATACGATCACCGTGCGGGCGGGCACCGGCTTTGGCGCCCGCGATGCCGGCAAGACCGAGACGCTGATGCCCTCGGATGCCTCGATGATCGCGCTGCAGCCCTATGCCGACGGCGTCTCGCCGGCGGTGTCGAACAGCGCGAACCTGCTGCATGGCAATGTCTCGGCCAGTGCCATGATCAACGGGGTGAGCGGCGATTACTTCGCCGTGCATGCCTACGAGACCGTCATCGGCCAGCAGTTCGACAGCCGCGACGTGACCGAGCTGGCGCAGGTCGCGGTGATCGACGAGGACACCCGCGACACCTTCTTCCCGAACGGCGAGGATCCGCTTGGTCAGGTGCTGATCCTCGGCCATGTGCCGGTGCGGGTGATCGGCGTCGTGCGCTCGACCGGCGCGACCTTCGGGCCCTCATCGCTGAACGTCTGGATCCCCTACACCACCGCGATGTCGCGGGTCTCGGGGCAGAATTACCTCGACAGCATCGGGGTGAAGATCGCCGACAGCTATGACATGGACAAGGCGCAGTCCGAGATCACCGCGCTGATGCTGAACCGTCACGGCACGCAGGACTTCTTCCTGTCGAACAGCGACACCATCCGCGCCACGATCACCACCACCACCGAGACGATGACCTGGCTCGTCGCCGCGATCGCGGTGATCTCGCTCGTCGTCGGCGGCATCGGGGTGATGAACATCATGCTGGTCTCGGTGACCGAGCGCACCCGCGAGATCGGCGTGCGCGTCGCCGTCGGCGCGCGGCGCAGCGACATTGTCGGGCAGTTTCTGGTCGAGGCGGTGCTCGTGTGTCTGGTCGGCGGCATTCTCGGCATCGCGCTGGCGCTTGGCGCGGGGGCGCTGCTCGGCATGGTCTACACCACGGTGACGCTCTCCTTCTCGGGCACGGCGATCGTGGTGGCGTTCCTGTCCTCGACGCTGATCGGGGTGACCTTCGGCTTCCTGCCCGCGCGCTCGGCGGCCCAGCTCGACCCGGTGGTGGCGCTGAACCGCGAGTGAGCCGGAAGGCACGGAAGGGGGGCGGCATGTCGCCCCCTTTCCCCTTGCCCGTGCTTGCGCCTATGCTGGGGGCGGACAAGAACGAGGGCGCGGGTGCTGGCACGGATCGGGGCAGGATGGGGGCTGGTGGCGGCCCTTGTGGTGTTTGCCGCCCCGGCAGCGCAGGCCGATGTGCTGCGCATCGGCGTGCTCGACTATCAGGGCTCGGAACATTCGATCGCGCATTGGCAGGCGACCGGGGCGGCGCTGAACGCGGCACTGCCCGGCCATCACTTCGAGCTTGTGGCGCTCGACATCCATGCCCTCGATGCCGCGCTTGATGCGAACAGCCTCGATTTCGTCATCACCAACCCCGGCAATTACGCCGAGCTTGAATATCGCCACCATGTCAGCCGCATCGCGACGGCCGAGGGCGACATGCCGGTGGCCTCGACCCTCGTCACCACCGAGCCGCTCGAAAGCTATGATGACCTCTCCGGCCGCCGCCTCGCCGTCGTCGCGCCCGAGGCCTTCGGCGGCTTTCAGGTGCTCTGGCGCGAGCTTTACGACCACGACACGCGCCTGCCCGGGCGGATCGAGCCCTTGGTGACCGGCTATCCGATGCAGGCCGCGGCGCAGGCGGTGCTTGACGGGCGCGCCGATGCCGCGGTGCTGCGCGCCTGCCTGCTGGAAGAACTGCAGGCGGCCGATCCGGGCCATTGGGCGCGGCTGCATGCCTTTGCCACCCGCGATCTGCCCGGGGTGCCCTGCGCGGTCTCGAGCCGGGTCTATCCGGGCTGGCCCTTCGCCAAGACCCGCCACACCGATGCGGCATTGTCGAAACAGGTGGCGATCGCGCTTCTGGCGATGGAGGGGGGCAACCTCTGGACCGTGCCGCTCGACTATCAGCCGGTGCATGATCTGTTGCGCGCGCTGCGCATCGGGCCCTATGCCCGCACCGGCCCGGTCAGCCTGAGCGAATTCGTCGAGGATTACCGCGACTGGCTCATTGCGCTTGGCATCGCGCTGATGTTCTGGGCGCTCTACTCGGTGCGGATCGAAAGCCTCGTGCGCCGGCGCACCGCTGCGCTCGATGCCGCGAATGCGGGGCTGGTGCGCGAGATCGCCGAGCGCGAGCGGCTCGAGGAAGAGGAGCGGCTGCACCGGCGCGAACTTGAACACGTCGCGCGGCTCTCGATCCTGGGCGAGATGGCGTCGAGCATCGCGCATGAGCTGAACCAGCCGCTCAGCGCGATCGCGAATTACGCGCAGGGCTGCTCGATGCGGCTGAAATTCGGCACCTTCACCCCCGAGGACATGGAGCGCGCCTCGACCGAGATCGCGGCGCAGGCCGAGCGCGCGGCAACCGTGATCCGCCGCATCCGCGCCTTCGTGAAGAAGCGCGAGAGCCTGCGCGACCCGGTCGATCTGAACGACATGCTGCGCGAGACGGAGGTGCTCTACGAGGCGACGGTGCACCGCGCCGGCGTGCGCACCGAGCTGATGCTGGCGGGCGATCTGCCGGTGGTGCTGGCCGACCGGGTGCAATTGCAGCAGGTGGTGCTGAACCTCGTGCAGAACGCCGTCGACGCGATGGCCGAGACGCCGGCCGAGGACAAGCGGCTGCTGATCCGCTCGGCGCGGCAGGCCGATGTGCTGAAGGGGCCGGGGGTGTGCATCTCGGTGCGCGACCGCGGCACCGGGCTGTCGCCTGCCGCGATGGCGCGCTTTGCCGAGGCCTTCCACACCACGAAACCCGAGGGGATCGGGCTTGGCCTTGCGCTCAGTCGCTCGATCGTCGAAGCCCATGGCGGCTGGCTGCGCGCCGAGACCCCGGCCGACGGGCACGGGCTGCGCGTCAGCATCTGGCTGCCGGCACAGGAGGAGAGATGAACGAGGATGCGGTGATCCATGTGGTCGACGACGACCGCGCCGCGCGCGAGGGGCTGGGCTTCCTGCTCGGCTCGCTCGGGCTGAGGGTGGAGGCGCATGCCTCGGCGGCCGAGCTGCTCGAGCGGCTCGACTGTGGGGGCGTGGGCTGTATCCTTGCCGATGTGCGGATGCCGGGGATGACCGGGCTCGACCTGCTGGACGAGCTTGGCCGGCGCGGCTGCGCGCTGCCGGTGATTATGATCACCGGGCATGGCGACGTGCCGATGGCGGTGCGCGCGATGCGCGCCGGCGCGATGGATTTCTTCGAGAAGCCGGTGAACGGCATGGCCCTTGTCGGGCGGCTGAACGAGGCGCTGGCGCTCAGCCGGTCGCGGGCCGAGGCGGCGCGAGGCACGGCGCAGCTGCGCGCCCGCGTCGAGAGCCTCACCGCGCGCGAGGCCGAGGTCGCCCGTGCGGTGCTGGCCGGGCGGCTGAACAAGCAGATCGCGGCCGAGCTCGGCATCAGCCTGAAGACCGTCGAGATCCACCGCCACAACGTGATGGAGAAGATGGGGGCGAGTAGCGCTGCCGATCTGGTGCGTCTGCTTGTCGCGGCCGGCTGGGCCGAAACCTAGGGGCAAACCCCTAGGTTTGCGGGGTTTGCGCCGATACCGCCCGGGGCGCCGCCGGACGTAGGGTTCTTTCCGACAGAGAAGGAAAGGACCAGCCATGGACACGAACCGTCGCGGTTTTCTCGGTGCGGTCGGCCGGGTGACGATCGGCGCCGCGGCCTCGATCGCGGGGGCGGGCGAGGCGGCCGAGGCCGCCGCCCCGGCACTGGCACCGCATTGGGGCATGGTGGTCGATCTGCGCAAATGCATCGGCTGTCAGGCCTGCACCGTCGCCTGCATCATGGAAAACCACGTCCCCGAGGATGCCTTCCGCACCCATGTCTCGGTCTACGAGCTGGTGCGGGACGGGCAGGACCCGGCGATGGTGATGCTGCCGCGGCTGTGCAACCATTGTGACGATCCGCCCTGCCTGCCGGTCTGCCCGGTCGAGGCGACCTTCAAGGCCGAGACCGGCGAGGTGCTGGTCGATGCGAGCAAATGCGTGGGCTGTGCCTATTGCGTGCAGGCCTGCCCCTATGACGCGCGCTTCGTCAACCACGAGACGCAGGTGGCCGACAAGTGCACCTTCTGCATCCACCGCACGCGCGCTGGGCTGCTGCCCGCCTGTGTCGAGACCTGCGTCGGCGGGGCGCGCAATTTCGGCGATCTGAACGACCCGGAAAGCCCGGTCTCGAAACTGCTCGCGGCGCATCCGGTCTCGGTGCTGCGCCCCGAGATGCGCACCCATCCGAACGTCTATTACATCGGTCTCGACGCGGTGCTCGACGGGCGCGTGACGGGCGAGGCGGCCTGGCATCCGCCCTTCGACCCCGGCGCGCATGTGGCGGAGGTCCACTGACATGCAGGTGCAGATCCACGAACTTGTCGGCGCAACGCACGAGGCGGCCTGGCTGCCCTGGGCGGTGCAGTATTTCTTCCTGATCGCGCTCTCGGTCACCGCGCTTCTCATGGCGCTGCCGGGCTTCGTGCTGGGCCGCGAGGCGGCGCTGCCGCGGGCACGGCTGGCGCTGATGACCGCGGTGACGACCGGGATCACCGCGCCGATCGCGCTCCTGGCCGACCTGCACCAGCCCGGCCGGTTCTGGGAGTTCTTCTTCTACACCCATCCGACCTCGTGGATGGCCTGGGGCGCCTGGATCGTGCCGGGCTATGTCGGGCTGCTGATCGCCTTCGCCTGGGCCGTGCACCGGCCGGCCTTCTGGGCCTGGGGGCAGGGCGACTGGCGCTATGCGCCGCTGTTCCGGCTCTTGGCGCTCGGTGGCGCGGGCAACGGCTTTGCCCGTCCGCTCGGGGCCCTTGCCGGGCTCGCGGCGCTCGGCATCCTGACCTACACCGGGATGGAGGTGATGGTGGTGCGCTCGCGGCCGCTGTGGAACACCCCGTTCCTGCCGCTGCAATTCGCAGCCACGGGATTTGTCGGCGCGCTTGGGGTGATGCTGGTGCTCGGGCGGTCGCTGGGCACCGGGCGGGCGGTCGAGGCGGCGATGAACCGCGCCCTTGCGCTGGTGCTCGGCCTCGTCGGTGTGCTGGGGGTGGCCTGGTTCGTGCTGGCGCTTTCGGGTCTCAGCCCGCGCCACGCCGAGGCGCTCGCCTCCGTCGCGGGCTTCCCGGTCTGGCAGCGGATCGCGCTCTGGGGGGCGGTGGCGATCGTGCTGCCCTTCGCGATCGCGCTGGCCGCGCCGGACCGCAGCGGCTGGATCACCGGGCTTCTCGCCATCCACGCCGCCTGGATGTTCCGCTGGACCGTGTTCATGGGCGGGCAGGCGGTGCCGAAGGTGGGCTCGGGCCTCTATGACGCGCTGATGCCCACCGGGCTTGCCGGGCTGATGGGGGTGATCGGCACCTTCGGGCTCTGGCTCTTCCTGCTGATCGCCTACACCACCTTCGTCCCCTGGGATCAGGCCGGGGTGCCGAAATCCGGCGCCGCCTCCGAACCCGCCCGCAGCTTCTGAAGGAGAGACCCGATGTCCACCCGCCGCAACATCCTCAAGGGTGCCGTCGCGACCGGGGCGCTTGCCACCTTCGGTGCGGGCTATGCCGAGACGGTGAAGAAGATCGCCCGCGGCAAATGGTCGGGCGCGGTGCCGCCGCAGGCGCTGACCGGCTTTGCCCCCGAGCCCGAGTTCCGCCTCGATGCCGCCACCGGCGATCTGGTCCCGAACCCCGATCAGGCGGTGAGCTACACGATGTGCATCGGCTGCACCACGATGTGCGGCGTGCGGGTGCGCGTCGACCGGGCCGCGAACAAGGTGCTGCGCGTCGCGGGCAATCCCTTCAGCCCGATGTCGACCGACCCGCACATCCCCTATGCGCGCTCGGTGCGCGAGAGCTTCACCGCGCTGGCCCGGGCGGGCGAGGGCGGCGGGCTGACCCACCGCTCGACCGCCTGCGGGCGCGGCAATGCGGTGCTGCAACAGCTCGACAATCCGCGCCGGGTGCTGAAGCCGCTCAAGCGCGTCGGTCCGCGCGGCGCGGGCCAGTGGCAGACGATCAGCTTCGAGCAGCTGGTCGAGGAGGTGGTCGAGGGCGGCGATCTCTTCGGCGAGGGGCGCGTCGCCGGGCTGCGCGAGATCCGGGATCTGAACACCCCGATCAAGGCCGGCGCGCCCGAGTTCGGGCCGCGCGCGAACGGGCTCGTCTGGATGAACTGCGTCGATGACGGGCGCGACAATCTGGTGCTGCGCTGGCTCAAGCAAAGCTATGGCTCGACCAATTTCGTGCGCCACGGCGCCTATTGCGGCGGCGCCTATCGCAACGGTTCGGGCGCGATGTTCGGCGATTTCAAGACCCAGCCGCACGCCAAGCCCGATTTCAACAATGCCGAGTTCATCCTTTTCGTCGGCACCGCGCCGGGCAATGCCGGCAACCCGTTCAAGATCGTCGGCACCAAGGTCGCGCAGGCCCGCGCGGACGGCAAGCTCGGCTATGTCGTCGTCGACCCGGTGCTGACCCATGCGCAGAACGGCCCCTCGGGCGAGCGCTCCCGCTGGCTGCCGATCAAGCCCGGCAGCGATGGCGCACTGGCGATGGCGATCATCCGCTGGATGTTCGAGAACGGGAAGATCAACACCGCCTATCTTGCCCAGCCGACACAGGCCGCCGCCGAGGCCGCGGGCGAGGCAAGTTTCACCAATGCCACCCATCTGGTGATCGTCGCACCGACCCACCCCCGCTTCGGCCGCTTCCTGCGCGGCTCGGACATCGGGCTGCCGCTGGCCGAGGGGGTGGAGCCCTATTCCGAGGCCGACCCGTTCCTGGTCGCCTCGGGGACCGGCCCGGCCCCGGCCGGGACCTCGGCCGCGCCGCTGTTCTTCGACGGCGTGGTCGGGGGCGCCGGGGAGGGGGTGGCGGTGAAGACCGCGCTGACCCTGCTGCGCGAGGAGGCGATGAAGCACGAGATGGCGGAGTATTCGACCGCCTGCGGCATACCGCTCGCCACGATCGAGGGGCTGGCGCGCGAGCTCACAAGCCACGGCCGCCGCGCCGCGGTGAACAGCCATGGTGGCATGATGTCGGGCATGGGCCATTACAACGCCTATGCGCTGATGATGATCAACACGCTGATCGGCAACCTCAATTGCAAGGGCGGCACGATGGTCGCGGGCGGCTGGTTCCCCGACAGCAAGGGCCCGGCCTATGACCTTGCCGATTTCCCCGGCGCGGTCACGGCGAAGGGCCTGCCGATCGGCCGCAATGCGCCTTACGAGAAGACCTCGGAGTTCAAGGCGAAGAAGGCGGCGGGCAAGCCCTATCCGGCGGACGGGCCGTGGTATCCGAACGCGCCGGGGCTCGCGACCGAGTGGATCTCCTCGATCGTCACCGGCTATCCCTATCGCGCCGAGGCGCTCGTCTTCCGCAACACCAACCCGGTCTATGGCCTGCCCGGCATCGCCCATCTGCTCGAGCGGCTGAAGGACCCGAAGGTGGTGCCGCTGATCGTCTCGATCGACCCGTTCATCAACGAGAGCTCGGCGATCGCCGATTACATCGTGCCCGACTCGGTGATGTACGAGACCTGGGGCTTCACCAGGCCCTGGGGCGGTATCGCGACGAAGGCGACGACGGCGCGCTGGCCGGTGGTCGAGCCGCGGATGGAAAGGAACGCTGCGGGCGAGCGGGTGGGGATGGAGACGTTTCTCATCGCCACGGCGAAGCGGATGGGGCTGCCGGGCTTCGGTGCCGCGGCGATCCCGGATGCCGAGGGCACTCTGCATCCGCTCGAACGCGCCGAGGACTGGTATCTGCGCGGCGCGGCGAATGTCGCGATGATCGGGCAGAAGCCGGTGGCGGACGCAAGCGACGACGACATCGCGCTGAGCGGGGTGAGCCGGATCCGCGCCGATCTCGAGGCGACGCTGAAGCCCGGCGAATGGCGCAAGGCCGCGACGATCTACGCCAAGGGCGGGCGCTACGAGGATGCGGCGAAGGGCTATGACGGCGAGCGGGCCGCCCATCCCTTCGAACAGCCGATGCAGGTCTGGAACGAGGCGCTCGGCTCCTTCCGCCGCGCCGGCACCGGCACGCGGATGCCGGGCTGCCCGGCCTGGCTCGAGCCCGAATTCGCCGATGGCTCGCCGGTCGCCGCGCATTACCCCGAAAGCGACTGGCCGGTGAAGCTCGTCTCCTTCAAGTCGCCGCTGCAGAACTCCTATTCGGTCGGCGCGCCGGCGCTGCTGCGGGTGGTGGCCTCGAACCCGGTGAACATCGGGCGCGCGCTTGCGGCCGCGCATGGCATCGCGACTGGCGACCGGGTGCGGCTGACGACGCCCGGTGGCAGCCTCGACAGCGTGGCGGTGGTGCGCGATGGCATCGCCCCCGACACGGTGGCGATCGAGCACGGCTTTGGCCATCGCGGCTTCGGCGCGCAGCCGATCACCATCGACGGCGAGACCCGGCCCGGCGATCCGCGACTGGCGACAGGGGTGCTTCTGAACGATGTCGGCATGCTCGACCCGACCCGGCCGAAAGACGGCGTCTGGGTCGATCCGGTCGCCGGCACCGCGGTGCGGCAGGGGCTGCCCGCGCGGCTCGAAAAGATCGGCTGAGCCCTGAGACAAAACTCCCCCGATGCCTGTGGCCTCGGAGGAGTTTTCTTTTTCGACAATCGCTTGCGCGGCGCCCTTAATCCACTGCCAGGATCATGTTGCGCACCACCGGATAGATCTCGTTGTCCCAGCGGCGGCCGTTGAACACGCCGTAATGGCCGACATTCGCCTGCAGGTGGTGGCGCTTCAGATGCGGCCGCAGCGAGCAGCACAGATCATGCGCGGCCGAGGTCTGCCCCAGCCCGCAGATGTCGTCGCGCCCGCCCTCGACGGTCAGCAGCGCCGTGTGCCGGATCGCGCCCGGGTCCACCTTGCGGCCCTTGAAGCTGAACTCGCCGGTCGCAAGCTCGGCCTTCTGGAACACCCGGTCGATGGTCTCGAGGTAGAATTCCGCGGTCAGGTCCAGCACCGAGAAATACTCGTCGTAGAAGTCCTTGATCTTGCGCGCCTCGGCCTCCTCGCCATTGGCGAGGTGCTGATAGAGCTTCTCGTGCTGCTCGCGGTGGCGGTCCATGTTCATCGCCATGAAGGAGAACAGCTGCACGAAACCCGGATAGACCTTGCGCCCCGCGCCCCTGAACCGCAGCGGCACGGTGCCGATCACCGTGCGCTCGAACCACTCCATCGGCTTCTCGTTCGCCAGATCGTTGACCGCGGTCGGGCTTTCGCGCACATCGACCGGCCCCGCCATCAGGATCAGCGAGCGCGGCGTCGCCGGGTTGCGGTCCTCGGACATCACCGCGGTTGCCGCAAGCGCCTGCACGCAGGGCTGGCACACCGCGAGCATATGCGCCCCCGGGCCGATCTCTTCCATGAAGCGGATCAGATAGGCGACGTAATCCTCGACGCCGAAGCGGCCCGCCGACAGCGGCACGTCGCGCGCATTCGTCCAGTCGGTGATGTAGACGTCATGGTCGCGCAGCAGGGTGCGCACGGTGCCGGCGAGCAGCGTGGCGAAATGGCCCGAAAGCGGCGCCGTCACCAGCACCTTCGGCAGCGGCGTGTCGAGGTCACGCGCGAAATGCAGCAGCCGGCCGAAGGGCAGCTCGAGCGCCACCTCCTCGCGCACCGGCCGCTCGCGCCCGTCGACCTTCACCGTGCCGATGCCGAAGCGCGGCCGGTCATGGCTGAGGCCGAAGCGGGTGATCATCTCGAGCCCCGCCGCCTGCGTGCGGATCAGCTGCGTGAAGGGGCCGCTGGCCTTGGGGGTAAAGGAGAGCGCGAAATGGGCGGCGGTGCGAAAAGGGGCGAAAATATCATCAAGAGACTGGTAGGTTGCGTAAAGCATGGCGATTCACCCCGTTGACGCCCGAAAACCACTGGTCAGGCCAGGGCCAGCCTGCGACAAAAATTCCGGGAATACAGCCCTTCTTGGGCGAGGAGGCACCATGACGCAAGCAACGCTTACGATTTCATCGAAAAACTATTCGTCGTGGTCCTTGCGCGGCTGGTTGTTGTGCAAGATGGCGGGGCTCGACTTCGCCGAGAGCCCGGTCGACCTCTCCGATGCCGGCGCGCGGCAGGAGCTGCTGCTGCTCACGCCCTCGGTGCTGGTGCCGCGCCTCACCCATGGCAAGGTCGAGGTCTGGGACACGCTCGCCATCGCCGAATACCTGAACGAGACCTTCCCGAAGGCCGGCCTCTATCCCGCCGACAAGGTCGCCCGCGCCCAGTGCCGCTCGGTCTCGGGCGAGATGCACTCGGGCTTTTACAACCTGCGCTCGGCGCTGCCGATGAACCTCAAGGCGCGGCACGAGAAGTTCAAGATCTTCTCGGGCGCGCGGCCCGATGTCGAACGGGTCAAGGCGATCTGGCTCGAGTGTCTTGCGACCCATGGCGGGCCGTTCCTGTTTGGCGCGACGCCGACGGTCGCCGATGCGATGTATGCCCCGGTCTGCACCCGCTTCCGCACCTATTCCGTGCCGCTCGAAACCCGGCTCGCGGCCTATGTCGAAACCATCCTCGGCTGGGCGCCGATGCAGGAATGGACGGCCGGCGCGCTCGCCGAGCCCGACGAGATCGTCGAGCTCGAGGTCGAGTTCTGAGCCGTCCCCTGTCGATCATCACCTATCCGCAGGTGACGTGAGGGTTGGGGCCGGGCGGGGGATCTGCCCGGAATTTTGGCTTGTGCGGGGCGGGGTGCGGGGGGACGTGCCCAAAAAACCGGCACGGCTTGCACCGGAGGAAATTCTTCTTCCTGAGGCGCAAAATAGATTGTGAAGAAAATAAATTGCCTGATAGTTAATCCGTGACGGCTGAAGCCGAAGCTGAACGGAGAAGACCATGTGTGGCATCGTTGGCCTCTTTCTGAAGAAGGACGCTTTGCGGCCCCGGCTCGGGGACATGCTCACCGACATGCTGA
>NZ_SAVA01000015.1:0-65623 GCF_004022465.1 Paenirhodobacter huangdaonensis
CGCGACCGACTGGAAGATCAGATCGACCGGCGCGCCCGCCTCGAGCAGCCGCACCGAATTCGTGACATGGGTCAGCACGCAGCTCTGCGTCGGGATCTCGAGGCTTTGCCGCAGCGCGTCGAGCGCCACCAGCAGGTCACGGCAATTGCCGAGGTTGTCGGAGGCCGGGTTGATGCCGATCACCGCATCGCCCGCGCCGTGCAACAGCCCGTCGAGGATTGACACCGCGATCCCCTGCGGGTCGTCGGCCGGGTGGTTCGGCTGCAGCCGGGTCGAGAGCGTGCCGCGCGTGCCCAGCGTGTTGCGAAACGCCGTCACCACCTCGCATTTGCGCGCGACGCGGATCAGGTCCTGATTGCGCATCAGCTTCGAGACCGCCGCGACCATCTCCGGGGTGAAGCCCGGCGCCGCGGCGCGCAGGGTCCCGGCGGTCGCCGCGGGCGACAGCAGCCAGTCGCGCAGCGCCCCCACCGTCATCGAGCGGAACGGCGCGAAGGCCGCCGCATCATGCGTGTCGAGGATCAGCCGCGTGACCTCGTCGACCTCATAGGGCACCAGCGCCTCGGTCAGGAAGGTCGCAAGCGGCAGATCCATCAGCACCCGCCGCGCCGCCACCCGTTCGAGCGCACTGCCCGCCGCAATCCCCGCCAGCGCATCACCAGACCGCTCCGGCGTCGCCGCAGCCATCACCGCCGCAAGGGTGTCGAAGCGAAACCGTTCGCCGCGTGCCGTCGCCCGATATCCCATCAAAACCTCACAGATTGCGCAGATGCGCGGGCCAGTCCGGGTGGCCGGTGATCTGCCGGAACCGCATCAGCTTCCATACCCCGTATTTATGGAAGTCGAAATCGAGACGCGAGACCTTGAGCTGCACCATCGACCACAGCGCCCATTTCACATCCGCGAGCGCCTTGTGCACGGTGACGCGGGCAACGATGTCGCGCCGGACCTCACCGAAATACGCCTCGATCAGCTCGAGCTCCTGTTCCGGCGGAAAGAACATCTCGCCGAACCAGATGCCAAGGTCATAACAGCGGTCGTTCATCGAGGCATATTCATAGTCGATCAGCATCACCGAACCATCGGGCCCGATCATGAAATTGCCGGGCATCGGATCGTTGAAGGAGGGCACGAGATCGAGCCCCGAAGCCATCAGCGCCTGTCGCGCCAGATCGGCGTTGAACATCACCCAGGCCTCGTCGCGGTAATGCGGCGCGCCGAGCGCCGCCACCTGCGCGGCATGCTCGTCGATCATGTCGAAGACTGTCTTCGTCAGGCCGAGCGCGGGCATGCCGTGCATCCTGCGATAGGCCGCAATCGCCGCGCGCCGCTTTGCCGGATCGGCGAAGTCACTGTGCGTCGAGGGCCGCCGGTCGGGCAGGAAGTCGTTGATCTCGATGCCCTTGTGCGCAAGGTCCTCATAGACCCGCGGGCCAAGCCCCGCCGCCGCCGCCTTGCGGGCGGCATCGAAGGCGGCGATCCGGTCGATGAACATCTCGGTGCCGGTGCCGGGCACCTTCACGAACCAGTCGCCGCTGCCATCGGTGGCGGTGACGCGCCAGTTCTCGTTCGAGATCCCACCCGAGACCGGACCATAGACCATCCCCAGCCCGCCGCGGAACAAGGGGGCCTCGAGAATGGCCGCCTCGATCGTCTCTTCCATCGGCGTTGCCGCCGTGCCCAGAGATTTCATCATGCCTGCCCCCTGACGATGCGGATCTTTTCCTCGAACCCCGGATGGTTCAGCGCAAGGCGCAGCCGCATCAGCCGCCATTCGCCGTATTTCTGCCATTCGACGCCGCCGCGCACCGACCGATGCGCCTGCAGCCGCGACCACAGCCCGTGCAGCATGTCATCGACGAAGGACCACAGCCGCGCGCGGGCGAAGGCCACCGCGTCGAAGCCACCGAGATAAGCGACGAAGCCGGGCATCATGTCGGTCTCGAAATCGGTGATCTCGGCCAGCAGCGCGCCGACCTCGTAGAGCGGATCCATCATCCCGGCCCGGTCGAAGTCGATCAGCCGCACGCCGCCCGGCCCGACCAGCAGGTTCGAGGCCGCGCCGTCGTTGCGGCAGGGCGCCAGCGCGGCATCCTCCATCATCGGCTCGCACAGCGCGATGACCGCGCGCAGCCAGCCGGTGTCGGCAGGCAGCGGCGCGCCGATCTCGGCAAAGCCCGCGATCAGCCGGTCGATCTCGGCGAAGGGGTCGAAGCGGTGCGCAAGCGGCGCGGTGGCCTGCAGCGCGCGCAGCGCCGCCATCGCCGCGGCGACAATGGCCGGGTCCTGCAACACCGCCTGATTGGCGGTGCGCCAGCCCGCGGCGGGCAGAAGCGCCGTCATCGCGATCGCCCCTGCCCCGGCATCCGACCACAGGACCTCCGGCCCGACGCCGATCTCGCCCGCGGCCCGGGCGAGGCTCATCGCCGCGGGCAGATCGAAGCCCGGCCGCATCTCGGGGTGGATGACCTTGAGGAAGACCGGCCCGGCCGGCGCCTCGACGACGATCGAGGTGCTCTCGAGGGCCTTGTAGCTTGGCGAGGCAAGCGGCCCCGGCCCGGGCGTGACCGCGGCCCCCTCGGGCAGGCCCGCGGCCCGGCAGGCGCCGGCAAGGGTGTCGGGGGTGACGAGCGGCGCGGTCATGCGTTCGCCCCCACCGCCTTGTCGAGGTCGCCCCCCGCCTGATCGACGCGCCGCACGATATCGACGAAGACGTCACAGCCCGCCGCCAGATCCTCGGGCGAGGTGTATTCGTCGTTGCGGTGGATCACCCCGTTGACCGAGGGCACCGCGATCACGATCGCGGGCAGGATCGCGTTCACCGCAACGGCGTCATGGCCGCCCACGGTGTCGAGTTCCATCCGCGGATAGCCGAAGGCATCGGCGGCCTGTTCGGTCAGCTTCACCAGCCGCGGATCGAACCGGCCCGCCGGGCGCTCGTCGATCGCGGCGATCTCGGCGCTGACATGCGCCTGCGCGGCCAGCCCGGGAAGTGCCTTGCGCAGCTCGGCGAGCGACCAGTCGAGCATCGCCTGCTCGGGCGAGCGCAGCTCGGCGAAGAGGATCGCCTTGCCGGGCACGATGTTGGGCGAGTTCGGCGAGATGTCGACCCGCGCCACCGAGGTGTAGAGCGTGTCGGCCGCGGTCTCGGCCAGCTCGCGCACCTTGGCGATGATGTAGGCCGCGCCGAGAACGGCGTCCTTGCGTTCCTCCATCGGGGTCGGGCCGGTGTGGTTCTGCTCGCCGGTGACCTCGATGCGGACCTTGTAGGCACCCCAGTGCCGGGCATAGGGGGCGATGCGGGCGCCGGCCTGCTCCATCTTCGAATCCCCCTCGATGTGGATTTCCAGATAGAGGTCGGGCTTCGGCATCACGCCGGTGCCGTTGAACCCGGTGCGGACCAGCTCCTCGCCCACGCTCTTGCCGTCGCGGTCGCGCCGCGCCAGCGCCCAGTCGCGCTCGACCAGCCCCGCCCAGACCGAGGAGCCGAGCAGCGAGGGCTGAAACCGCGCGCCTTCCTCGTTCATCCAGTCAGCGACGACATAGTTGCATTTCGGCGCGATGCCCTGCGCCGCGGCACTCGCGCGCCAGCTTTCGACAGCCGCCAGCGCCGCCATCACGCCATAGGCGCCATCGAAGCGGCCGCCCTTCGGCTGGCTGTCGAGATGCGAGCCCAGCATGACCAGCGGCGCGTCGGGCCCGGCCAGATCAATGCGGCCGAACAGGTTGCCGATGTCGTCGATCACCACGGTGTAGCCGCGCGCCGTCAGTTCCGAGATGAACCAGTCGCGCGCCGCCTTGTGGGCGTCGGTCAGCACCGGGCGGTCGACCCCGCCATCCCCGGTCGAGCCGAATTCGGAGACCTTCTCCATCAGGGCCTGGAAGAGGCCCGCATCGATCTGCGCAAGGTCAAGGGTGTCAGACATCGGAGTGCTCCATCGGTTCATCGGAAGTCACGGAAGGGTCGGGAACGAGGAAACAGGCGGCAAGCGCCTGACCTCCACGGGTGCGCAGCGCCGGGTTTTCGGCGCGGCAGCGGGCAGTGACGCTCGGGCAGCGCGAGGCGAAGGCGCAGCCCGGCGGCAGGTCGATCGGGCTCGGCGGCTCGCCGTCGAGCAGGCAGTCCTCGGGCCGGTAGCGGCGCGGTTCGAGCGTCGGCGCGGCGGAGAGCAGCGCGCGCGTGTAGGGGTGGCCCGGCTCGAAGAACAGCCGCTCGTTCGGGGCCACCTCGACGGTCTCGCCCAGATACATCACCGCGATGCGCGAGCAGACCTGCCGCACCATCGTCATGTCATGCGAGATGAAGATATAGGTGAAGCCGTGCTGCGCCTGCAGCCGCTCGAACAGGTCGAGCAGCTTGCCCTGCTCGGTCTGGTCAAGCGCCGAAAGCGTCTCGTCCATGATCAGCAGCCGCGGCTCCAGGATCATCGCGCGGGCGACGTTGAGGCGCTGGCGCTGGCCGGCCGAGAGCCCGGTCGGCAGGCTTTCATAGATGTCCGCAGGCAGGCCGACCTCGTTCATCACCGCGCGGGCGCGTTCGCGCCGCTCGGCGGCGGTGCCGATGCGGTGGATCTTCAGGGGCTCCTCGAGAATCGCGCCGATCGCGCTTTGCGGCGGCAGCGAGCCATAGGGGTCCTGCAGCACGAGCTGGAACTTGCGGCGCAGCTCGCGCAGGCGCGCCGGACTGGCCGCACCGATGTTCTCGCCCTCGAAGAAGATCGTGCCGCCATCGGGGCGTTCGAGCCCGGTCAGCAGCCGCATCAGCGAGGACTTGCCGCAGCCGGATTCGCCCACGATGCCGAAGTTGTCGCCGGGGAAGACGTCGAAGGTGACATCGCGCACCGCCTGCACCAGCGCCTTGCCGCTCTTGCCGCGGGTCTCGTAGGCCTTCGAGACGCCGCTGACCGACATGATCGCGCGCTGGTCGCGTTTTTGCGGCGCATCGTGCCCCGCGGGGCCGCCCTGCCACAGCGTCGGCAGTTCTGCGATCAGGGCGCGGGTATAGCTGTGTTCGGGATGGGCGACGAGGGCGGCGGGGGCCTGCCGCTCCACCACCCGGCCCCGGTGCAGGACCATCACCTCGTCCGAGGCATCGCAGGCCACCGGCAGCGAGGAGCAGATGAACAGGATCGCGGTCGAGAACTCGGCGTTCAGCTCGCGCATCAGCTTGAGGATCTGCGCGGCCACCGTGACGTCGAGCGGCTGCGTGATGTTGTCGGCGATCAGCAGCGCCGGATCGGAGATCAGCGCATCGACGATCATCGCGCGCTGCATCATGCCGCCCGAATACTGGAACGGGTATTCGTGGAAACGCCGCGCGGCCGCGGGAATGCGCACCGCAGACAACAGCCGGATCGCCTTGTCCTTCGCCTCGGCGGGGGTGATCTCGGGGCGCACCGCGCGCAGCTTCTCGACCAGCTGCGCGCCGACCGTCATCGTCGGGTCGAGTGCGCCGGCCGGGTTGCCGCCGACATAGGCGATCTCGCGCCCGGCAAGGCTGCGCGCATGGGCGGGGTCCGCGAGCAGGTCGCGGCCGCGAAACAGCACCTCGCCCCCGGTGACCCTCAGCGGCGCGGAGAGCCAGCTTGCGATCGCGCGGGCGAGCACGGTCTTGCCGGAACCGCTTTCGCCGATCACCGACAGGATCTGCTGCGGCGCCAGATCGAAAGAGATCCGGTCGAGGATCGGACGCGCCGCACCGCCCCCTTCCTCCGCCGCGACCGACAGATCGCGCACCGACAGCAGCACCTCGTTCCGGACCATGTCGAGCGACATCTCACGCACCTCCGTAGATCGCGTTGCGGGCGCGTTCGAGCGCGGCGCCCATCAGGTTGATGCTGGTCAGCGTCAGCACCAGGAACACACCGGGCATGGTGGCGATCCACCAGGCGTTCATCAGGTATTTGCGGCCGTCGGCGATGATGTTGCCGAAGGTGGGGGTGGGCGGCTGCACGCCGAGGCCGAGAAAACCGAGCACGCTTTCGAAGATCATCATCCGCGCGATGTCGAGCACCGCGACGAAGCACATCGGCGGCAGCACCAGCGGCAGGATCAGGGTGAACATGATCCGCAGGTCGGTGGCGCCCAGCACCATCGCGCCGCGCACGTATTCCTTCTTGCGCTCGGCCATCACCGTCGAGCGCATGACCCGCGCATAGACCGGCCAGCCCGCAAGACCGAGCACGACGATGATCGCCGGGATCGTCGGACGCGAGACGCCGAGGATGGTGATCGCGAGGATGATCATCGGGATCGACAGCTGTGCATCGGTCAGCCGCATCAGCACGGTGTCGACCCGGCCGCCGTAATAGCCGGCGAACAGCCCGACGAGCGCGCCGATCAGCACCATCAGCACCGTCGTCGAGATGCCGATCAGCAGCGAATAGCGCAGCCCGACGAGCGCCCGCGCCAGCATGTCGCGGCCCAGCTGGTCGGTGCCGAGCGGATGCACCCATTTCCAGCCCTCGCCCAGCAACAGCGGCGGCGCGAGCTTGTCGCGGATCGCCATCTTCAGCGGGTCGATGCCGCTCAGCCAGGGATAGAACAGCGCCGCAAGCAGCAGCACGGTGAAGACGACAAGGCCGATGCGGAACTCGACCGAGGACAGCGCGTGCTGCCAGATCCGGGCGGAGACGGTCTTTTCCCGGGCGATGGCGCGGGGCGGGGTGATGTCGATGCTGCTCATCAGTAGTCGAGCCTCGGGTCGATGGTCGTCGCCAGCAGGTCGACGACGATGTTGATGAGGACGAAGGCCGCGGCGGTGACGACGGCGATGCCCTGGATCAGCGGAAAGTCACGCTGCATCACGGCATTGATCGTCAACAGGCCGAGCCCCGGATAGTCGAAGATGAATTCGATCACGAGCACGCCGCCGAGCAGCATCGAGAACTGCACGCCGAGCAGGTTCAGAAGCGGCACCGCCGAGTTCTTCATCGCGTGGCGAAAGACGATCTGGTTGCGGGTCAGGCCGCGCACCCGGGCAATGTCGATGAAATTCTGCCCCATCACCCCCGCAACCGAGACCGAGAGGTTGCGGATGATGAAGGGCGCGATCTCGAGCGCCAGCACGAAGGCCGGCAGGATCGTGTAGGCAAAGCCCTTGTAGCCGATCGCCGGCAGCAGGTTCAGCTTCACCGACAGCAGCAGCGCCAGCACGATGCCCAGCCAGAAGTTCGGCAGGCTGACGAGCAGCGAGGACAGATAAAGCGCCAGCCGGTCGGGCAGCCGCCCCGGATTGAGCCCGCCCCAGACCCCGATCGGCACCGCGATGATCAGCGCGAAGACCATGGCCAGAAGGGCAAGCTGGATCGTCTTCGGTGCCGTCTGCGCGATCAGGTCGAGCACCTTGGCGCGCTCGGATCGGGTGCTGTCGTCGAAACTCGCGCCGCCGACGGCCGCCCCGTTCGCCGGGCGCACGAAGCTTTGCCCCAGATCGCCTTGCAGCACGCCGCCGATGTAGCGGCCGAACTGTTCATAGATCGGGTCGCGCAGGCCCATCTCGGTCGCGATCTGCTCGATCAGCGCCTCGGGCGCCATGCCGCCCGCCATCAGCCGCACCGGATCGCCGGGGACGACGCGCAGCAAGGTGAAGATCAGCGCCGAGACCAGGAAGACGATGATCGCCCCCTGGAAGAGCCGGCGCACGAGAAAACGGAGGATGGACATCGACTGCTCCGGGCTGCGTGCCTGTCGGGGGAACCGGGGCCGCGAACGCGGCCCCGGCAGGGATCATCCGAGCGTGGCCTTCGAGGCGTCGCTCAGCCCGTCGGGGTAGATGAACAGGTCCTGCACATCGGCGCGCATGCCGTGGATCAGCACCGAGGTGAACAGGCTCAGCGCCGGCACCTTGTCGGCGAGCATCGGCATCAGGTTCGTCTGCAGCGATGCCTTGCGCGCCTCGAGCGAGGGGGCGTTGCGCTCGGCATCGAGCGCGGCGTCGATCTCGGGGTCCTCGATGCCGCAGATCCGCTTCGAGCTCGAATGGAAATGCGTGCGCAGCACCAGATCGGGCTCGGGCGAGCCGGTCGACCAGCCGCAATCGACCATGTGGCCCGGGCCGCCGCCGGGACGGTCATAGAGGCGCTCGTTCCAGGCCGCGACCTCCATCACGTTCAGCGTCACCGGGAAGCCCTGTTCCTGCAGCATCGCGGTGATCACCTCGCCATATTCCTTGGTCTTCGGATAGAAGCCGGTCGAGGTGATGTATTCGAGTTCCGGCAGCCCCTTGCCACCCGGGAAGCCGGCTTCGGCCAGCAGGCGCTGGCATTCGTCGGGGTCGTATTTCGGATAATTCGGCAGGTCGACATAGCCGAACTTGATCGGCGAGATGAAGTTCGACGAGGCATGCCCGGCCGAGCCCATCACCTCCATGATCATGTCGCGGTCGATCGCATGCGCCGCCGCCTTGCGCAGGCGCAGATCGTTGAACGGCGGTTTCGAGCAGCGGAACCACAGGTATTTGTTCTCGACCGAGACGAGGCGCGAGAGCTTGATGCTCTTTTCCTTTTCCAGCGTCTCGACCTGTTCGGGCTCGAGCCGCTCGATGACGTCGGCCTGCCCGTTCATCAGCGACAGCATCCGCGTGGTGGCATCGCCGACGAAGGAGAAGGTGACGCCGGCAATCTTCGGGGCGCCCTTGAAGTAGCCCGGGAAGGCCTCCATCACCGTGTCGTTGCCGCGCTGTTCGACGAACTTGAACGGCCCGGTGCCGTTCAGCCGCTGCGTCAGCGCGCCCTTCGGCCCCTCGGCCACGTCCTTGGCCGACAGGATCGGCAGATAGGAGGCGAGGAAGATGAACAGCGAGGCGCCGTAGCCCCCCTTCGAGGTGTCGACGATGACGGTGTAGTCATCGGGAGTGGTGATCTCGAAGGTGCCGGTCGGGCCGGGATAAACCTGCTTCGGCCGGTCGGGCTGGGCGCCGTATTCGAAGGTCGCCTTGACATCCTCGGCGGTGAAGGGCTTGCCGTCGTGGAAGGTGACGCCCTCGCGCAGCTTGATCTCGAGGTGGTGCGCGTCGATCTCGCGGATCGAGGTGGCGAGTTCGTAGATCACCTCGTCGGGGGTTTCGGGGCGCATCGGGGCCCGGGTCAGGAAACCCATGACGAAGCCCTCGATGTTCGACTGCGACAGCGTCGTGTGCGAGGTCGGGTCCCAGTTGCCGGTGATGTTCTCGGCCGAAAGGAAGGTCAGCGGCCGCATGTCGGCAGCGCGGGCCGAGCTGAAGAGGAAGTCGGGATTGATCCGGGGCGCGGCGAAGGCCGCCCCCACCATGGCGCCGTACCGAAGGAACTGTCGTCTTTCCATGCTGTCAGTCTCCTGTTGGATCTTATGGTTTTTTCTGTCTTTTTTGGGTCTTGTCGTCTTGCGTTGGCGCGGTCGTCACGCCGCCTGTGTCGCGCGCAGCCCGGCCAGCCGGTCAAGCATCGCCGCATGCAGTTCCGGAGTGGCCGAGGCCAGCACATCGCCGCGCGAGGAGGTGCTCAGTTCGCCCCCCTCCCAGTCGGTGATGACGCCGCCCGCGCCGCGCACCACCTGCACCACCGGCAGGTAGTCATAGGGTTCGAGGCCGGTCTCGAGCACGAGATCGCACCAGCCCGAGGCGAGCAGCGCATAGTTGTAGCAATCGCCGCCGAAACGGATCATCCGCACCGAGCTGCGCAGCAGCTCGAACACCGGCGCCTTCGTGCCGGTGAACAGCAGCGGGTCGGTGGTATAGGCGAAGGCCTCGGCCAGATCCTTGCGGCCGCTGGTGTGACAGGGGGCGCCGTTGAGCGTGGTCTGCTGCCCGCGCAGCCCGCACCAGCGCTCGCCGGTCACCGGCATGTTGATCATGCCAAGGCAGGGCTTGCCGTCCTCGAGCAGCGCCATCAGCCCGCCGAAGAGTGGATGGCCGGTCACGAAGCTTTTCGTGCCGTCGATCGGATCGACCACCCACACATGCGGGCGATCGAGGTTCACCGGCCCCTCTTCCTCGCCATAGATGCCATGATCGGGATAGGCGGCGCCGATCCGGGCGCGCACGAAGGCCTCGATGCCGCGATCGGCCACCGTCACCGGGCTGTCGTCCGCCTTGTGCTCGACGGCCAGCGGATGGCGGAAATGCTCCCGCGCGATCCTGCCCGCCTCGTCGACGGTCTCATTGGCGAAATGCAGCGCCTCTGCCAGGTTCAGCATGATCGGGTGCCTCTTCAGTTCTTGTGGAATCATTCGGTCTTGCAGGCAGCTTGCAGGAGGAGTGCCGCGCAAAACCACAAAAAACACAAAAGAAAGCACGTAAATCCATAAGTTGACTATTATATCTGCGGGATTCCTTTCATTTCGCCAAATAAATACGCAAAAAACACGATCAATGACACAGCCATCCACATAAACGCAAATTCAATGACGCCCCGCGAGGCACATGCTACAGATCACGAAACGGAGGGGAGCAGCGATGTGGGCTCATGAACGGAAGTCGAAGATCCTCGAGATCCTCGGGCGCGACGGCAAGGTCTATACCAACACCCTCGCACAGCTCTTCGACGTCTCGCGCGAGACGGTGCGGCGCGACCTGCTCGAGATGGAGGAGGACGGCGACATCCTGCGCGTGCATGGCGGGGCGATGCAGCGCCGGCCCGACATCACCCCCGAACCCGCCTTCCATGAGCGGCGCGGGGTGCAATCCGAATTCAAGGCGGCGATCGGCAGTTGCGCCTGCGATCTGATCCCGCCGGGCTCGACCCTGTTCATCGACGCCGGCACGACGACACTTGCCTTCGCGCAGGAGCTGGCGCGCCGCGGCAACATGCGCATCATCACCAATGCGCTGGAGATTGCCCGGATCACCGCCCCGGTCGACAGCTGCGACACGCTGCTGCTGGGCGGGCGGCCGCACAGCGACGTCCCCGCGACCTATGGCGAGATGACGCTTGCCGAGATCGACCGCTTCCTCGCCGATTTCGCGGTGATCTCGCCGGTCGGCATGCACCCGACCCGCGGCGCCACGGATTACGAGATCCACGAGGCAGAGGTGGCACGCACGATGATGCGCCGCGCCCGCGCCTGCATCATGCTGTGCCATGCCGACAAGATCGGCATCGAAAGCCGGGTGACGATCTGCCGCCCCGACGAGATCGACCATCTGGTGACCGACAGCCGTGCGCCCGTCGACCTGACGCTGCTGCGCGGCACTGTGCATTATGCCCGCCCCCCCGCCTGACCGCCGGCAGACGACACGGCCGGGCCGGCTGGGCCGGGGGCGACCGGGCGGGACGAAACGCAGGGGAGCGCGGCGGGTGTCGCCGACACCTCCCCCGAATAGAAGACACCGAGCGGCGTGCGGGCATCGGCAGTCAGATCCAGATGCACCAGATCGCCGGTAAAGGCCCAGCGGCCCCCGACGCGCCGTGCCGGAAAGCATCACGCCGAAATCGAGCGCCTTCAGCGCATCGCCAACGTCGAGTTTGGATTCAGCGGTCCCATAGGGGTGTCGACCTTCGTCACGGTATCGGGGAGCCACATGTACGACGACGGATCATAGCTCCAGCCGGTCTCCTGCGCAGAGGCCGGCGCCGTCGTCCCGCACAAGGCAAGCACGGCCGCGCATTGGCACATCGACTGTTTCATCCTGTTCAAACCTCCTGAGGCGCAGCACGGAGCGCGGCGCGGCTGCACATGGAAAGAGAGGGCGCGGGGCGCGCCGGCAGCATCGTCATCGCGCCAGTCCTTGCCCGATGCCGGTGAAGCCGAAGCCGATCGTCTCGAAGACAAAGGCACCCGCGCCACGCAGACTGCCGGCGCCAAACCTTTGCTGACTGGCCGGCAGGTGATTGTAGAGCACGGCGAACTGGTCGGTCCGGCGGTGCGCGATTGTATCTGTATCGAGCGAGGTGACATCGACCAGACGCACGCCGAATTTCATCGCCGCTTCCGCGAAACGGGGGGCGGTCAGGTCGGCCTTGCCGATCCGGTCGTGGCTGACCGCCAGGAACCGGGACGCGCAGAGCGCCCGATCATCCGGGGCGACGGTCACGGTGATCGGTGGTGTCAGCTTGCCCACGATCCGCGCCTCTTCCCAGAACAGATCGACGTCGATGTCGGGATCGGCCAGCACCACCTCCAGACGATCGAGCACGTCGCGGCGCCCCATCAGCCGAAGCTGCACCAGCGCTTCCATCATCAACCGTCCGCCCATGCTGTGCGCAACAACGACCGTCCGGCCGATCTTGCGCGACCGGGTCAGTGTCGTCAGCAGATCCGCAAGATAGGCCCGCGAGAAATCGGCGGCATCGCGGTCGGAAACATAGGCCATCAACTGGGCATTCGATGGCCAGGTGAAGACCACCGGCACGCCCTCGCCCCCGGCGTCGACGGGAATCTGCGCCGCGCGATAGAGCGCCTCCTGGGCGCTGGTGTTATAGCCGTGAACATAGAGGGCGACGTCGGTCTTCCCTTTGCCCTCGGCCGCAAGACCGTTCAGGAACCCCTTGCGATCAAGCACCCAGCGGCGGGGGGGACGAAATCACTGGCCGGGTCCGGTACCCCCGCCCTGGGCCATTCGATTTCCGAAGCCTGATGCCCCGGCGGGATCGAGATCGCGAAGGAGGAATAGCTCAGCCCCCTCTCGCGCTCGGCGTTGTAGATCTCGGGCGCCTCCGCAGAGGTGCTGGTTCACAGAGGCACCTCGTGTCGTCGCCATGAAGACCCGGACCTGCCGGGCATCGGCCGGTGGCGCGGCCTGCGTCCCGGCGAGCAACAGCAGCTCCGGGCCGGGACGCAGGCTGCACCCCGCCAGAAACAGAAGGGGCACGATCAATGCGAAACAGACCGCCGGAAGGTCGGCGCGAAAGGCGCGGAGGGACAGCCCCTCGCTCGGGTCCCGGCCCGCCGTCCGGTGGCGCAATGAGACGGCCCCCCGATCCGGCGGCGGTATGGTTGCGACCTCTGCTGCGCGCTTGCATCTGTGCACGCGGGCTCAGGCGCGTGCACAGATGGCAGGCGCGATCCAGATGCCGTCGAGGGCAGACTGCTTTGGCAGGTAGAGCCGCAGGACGGCAGCAAACGGTCCGTCGGGTGTCGGCAGCCAGTTGCTCTCGAGATCGGCGCCCGGGCTGTCCTTTTGCAGATAGAGCAGGATGTCCCCGTTCGCCTCGCCTTTCAGCCCGGGCAGCATCGGCGAGTTGATCAGGTAGCGGTCAAGCGGATTGCGCACGAGGAACCGCGTTTTCGCGTCATACATGGTCAGCGACCAGAACGCCCCGACCGGCGGCAATTGCCCGCTGCGGATGCGCATCACATAGTCATGCGGCGCAGCATCGAGCGGTCTATCCGATGATACGTAACCGGTGCATAGGTCAGTGAAATTGGCTTTGTTGCACAAATCCCGCCAGGGATTCCTCTCGTGAAATGAGCGAGGCGGCCGGGCCGCATGAGCAGACCGGCACCTCCGACCTGCATGACCAAGACCGGCCTGCCGATCACGAAGCGCTGAAGCCCCGGAGCTCACTGACGATCCGGTTTGATCCCGAGAGGACTTCGGAAGCTGCGCCGATGGGCAGGCGGAGCCGCCAGCAGAGCTTCAGCGACACCGCCATCCAAACCTGCCTTTCGATGAAAGTGCTGTCCGGCATGGCGCTCCGGCAAACGACCGGGTTTGTCGAGGGTCTGCGGCAACTGGTCGGCCGTCAGAAAAGTTGAGCAGTGAATACCCTCTATCGCGAGTCCAAGGGCCCGCTGCACCTGTTGATCGACAGCACGGGCATCAAGTTTCGCGGGGATGGCGAATGGCTGGCCCGCCGCGCTGGCACGAAACAAAACCCTGCACACGACCCGGCACCGCGGAAGGGCGCTCTGGAAGACGTGGGCTGACGACCAGATCCGAAGCCGGGGCGAAGCCCAGATGAACCGCCTCAAGCTTTTCGGCGAGCGGATCAAGTGCCGAGATCCCGACCGCCAGACCGCGGAAATCCAGATCCGCATCCCTCGCGGCGGCGCTCGGTCCAATGGCGCTTACCGCTCAGTCCTGAACCGCTTCCCGGCCCTCGGATAGGCCGAGATCGAGGCCATCGCCTGAAAAGCCACGCGAAAGGAGCCCCTCAGCCCGAACGCTGATTTGCGCAACAACACCCTTTCAATGGCCCTAACCTTGGCCCCGGATGTCGGGGGCTGCAACGGGGCTGGCCCTCGCCTTGCTCAAGGAAGGCTCGGTCGAGCCCTGTCTGCAGATGACATCAAGACGTGTCGGATCATTGCTTCGCGCCAGCGCCTGCACATCGGGACAGGTGCGAAAGCCCTGTTCTGGATGGCGCGGTCGCCCATCACGGCTTCGCAAAATGCCGCCCCCGGAGGACCGAGCTGTGCCAGCAGGCGCGCGGGCGGCCATTCCGCTTGCCGTCGAGGCGCGGAGGGCATGTGGTCGGGCGCGCCTTCCGGGGGTGTATTCCGGGCGCGCGCGCCCGGTGAGTCCAATGAAATCCGCCCACGTGCAGCCGGCCCGGAAACATGCGTTCCCGGGCCGGTCCGCTTACGACATGCCGTAGACTCGTGCCGCGTCGTCGGTGGTCAGCAGCCCCTGCGCGATCTCGCGCCGCAGCAGGTCGCGGTCGCGCTTCTTCGGATCGCCGAAGCCGCCCCCGCCGGCCGTTTCGATGATCAGCCGGTCGCCCTTGAGCAGTTCGGTATTGCCCTTGGACGGCAGCGAAAGGAAGGCGCCGTCGCGCTCGACCATGAACCGCGACTGCTCGCCGCTCTCGCCCTCGAACAGACCCCAGGGCGCGATCTTGAACCGGTCGGAATAGGAGTTGAACGTGACGCCATCGGCGAGGATGCGGTAGACACGCCGGGCCCCGAGGCCGCCGCGACGTTCGCCCGCCCCGGCAGAGCCCCGGCGCAACGTGTATTCCTCGATCCGCATGAACGGATAGTCGGTTTCCAGCGATTCAACCGGCACGTTCGAGCAGTTGCCGACATAGCCGTCCACGACATCGGCGCCATCCGCACCCGCCGAGGCGCCCCAGCCGCCGCCGACCACTTCCATGTAAACCCGGTAGCCCTCGGGCGACATGTGCCCCATGCCGATCGCGTTGGTCGTGTCGTGCCCCGAGGCCAGAACCTGGTTCGGCACCACCTCCGACATCGCCAGCATGATCACGTTGTAGACCCGGTGGCAGGCATTGTTACGGGCCCGCACCGCGCGCGGCTCGCTGGGGTTGAGGAAGCTGCCATAGGGCACGTTGATCGCGCGGATCGGACGGTAAAGACCGTCATTCACCGGGATGCGGCCGCCGCCCAGCAGGATGCCGATTGCGCCATAGGCCGCCGAGATGGTCGCGGCGAGCGGCGAGTTGATGATGCCCTTGGTCTGCGGCGCGCTGCCCTCGAAATCCAGCTCGAGCGAGTCGCCGTCGACCGTGATCTTCACCGCCACGCGCAGCGGGTCCGGGCTGAAGCCGTTGTCGTCGACGAAATCCTCGGCCTGATAGATGCCGTCGGGGATCGCGCTGATCGCCTCGCGCGCCAGACGCTCGGAATAGTCCTGCAATTCGGCCGCGCCGGCCAGCACCGTCTCTTCACCGAAGCGTTCAAGCATCTCGATGAAACGTCCCTCGCCGGTCCGGTTGGCGGCGAACTGGGCATAGATGTCGCCCATCACCTCGTCCGGCGGGCGCACGTTGATGCGGATGAACTGTTCCAGCAGGCCGTCGCCGAGATCGCGGTGGACGTTGAACCGCGACAGCGGAATCCGCAGACCTTCCGAGAAGATGTCATTCGCCGAGGCATTGGGGCCCGCGGCGCCGCCGCCGGTGTCGATGTGATGGCCCAGAGACGCGCTGAACGCGACCAGCTTGCCGCGGTAGAAGACCGGCGTGAACAGGATGATGTCGTTCAGATGCTGCGCACCGCTGTAAGGGTCGTTGGTGATCAGCCCCTCGTCGGGCTGGATCGTCGACAGATCGAACTTGTTGGCGAAAGCCTCGAAGACCTTGCCGAACGAGTTCATGTGAATCGGACAGAACTGCGCCTGCGCGATGATCCGGCCATTGCGGTCCAGAAACGACGTCGAACAGTCCCGCGCTTCGCGGATGATCGTCGAATAGGCGGACCGGACCAGCTTTTCGCCCATTTCCTGCGCGATGCCGTGCAGCCCGTTGCTGATGATGTTGAAGGTGGCTTGCGTGAGTTTGTCGGACATTGGATTACGCCTCGCTGGTCAGGATAAGAGCGCCGGTGCGGTCGACCGTCGCAGTCCACCCCGGCGGCACCAACGTCGTCGCCGTCGGCTCTTCGATGACGGCGGCACCGGTGATCTCGGCTCCGGGCAGCAGATCGCCGCGCCAGTAGTAGCTGCAGGAGACCGGCGCGCCGGCGAAGGTAATGGTCCCGCTCTCCACCGGTTGCGGATCGGACACCACATCGACGGGCCGGGTGAGCGAGGACATCACGTCGCTTTCCGTGGCCACCGAGGCCGTGAGGCGGAAGGTCACGATCTCGACATCGCCCATGGAGGCAACCGCCCCGTAGCGGGTTTCATGGGTCGATTTGAACAGGCCCAGAACGTAGTCCTTGCCCTCGCGCTCCAGCCGGTCGAGATCGACGTCGGAGAGCAGTTCATAGCCCTGACCCTTGAAGCGCATTTCAAGCTCGTAGGCGAAGGCGATGTCTTCCGCCTTGCCGCCGAACTCGGTGAACTCGGCCTCGGCCTGCCTGCGGATGCGGTCAAAGGCGGCGCGCACGTCCTCGGCGACGGTGTCGGTGACGCGGATCAGGTTGGTCTCGCGGTAGATGCGCTTGAGGTCGGCCACCAGCAGCCCGAGCGCCGAGAACAGCCCCGGATAGGGCGGCACCACCACACGTTGCACCTTGAGTTCGGTGGCGGCCAGCGCGCCGATCATCGGCCCCATGCCGCCATAGGCATAGATCGCATAGCCCTTGGGGTCATGCCCGCGCTGCACCGACACCAGGCGAATGCCCTGGCTGATATGGGCGACACTGATGTCGATCATCGCCTGCGCCATCGCCTCGGGCGTCTCGTTGCTGCCAAGGCCAAGAGCCGCAAGCGCCTCGGTCGCCCGCTCGGGCTGCAGGGTCATGCGTCCGCCCAGGAACCGCTGCGGCCGGATCCAGCCCAGTTGAACGAGAGCATCGGTCAGCGCCGGGTCTTTCCCGCCGTGGCCATAGCAGGCCGGCCCCGGACGCGCGCCCGCCGATCGCGGCCCGACCTGCAACATGCCGCCGGCGTCGATCCAGCCAAGGCTGCCGCCGCCCGCGCCGATATTCGCGATGTCGATGCTGGGCAGGCCCACGGGCAGACCGTCCACCTCGGTCTCCGAGGTGATCTCGGGCGCACCGTTGGCGATCAGGCAGATATCCGCACTGGTTCCGCCGACATCGAGGGTGATGACATTGTCATCGCCAATGCTGTCCGCCATCCGCACGGCCCCGATGACACCCGCCGCCGGGCCGGAATTCAGCATCTCGACGCCGCGCCCGTGCGAGCCGCTGCTGGGCAGCACACCGCCCGAGGACTGCATGATGAACAGGTTGCATTCCGGCGAGCCGGCGTCGAGGTGCTGCTCCAGCCGTTCGAGATAGCGCCCGACCAACGGCACAAGATAGGCTGCCATGGTGGTGGTCGAGGCGCGCTCGTATTCGCGGAAGGTGGGCAGCACGTCCGAGGACAGCACCACAGGAAGGTCCGGGGCGCGTTCGGCGATAATCTCGCGGACGCGCTGTTCGTGCTGCGGGTTGCGATAGGCGTGCAGCAGGCAGATTGCCAGGGCCTCGGGTTGCTCCTTTTCCAGCAGCAGGTCCAGAGTTTCGATCAGCGCCGCCTCGTCCAGCGGGGTGACGATCTCTCCGTTTGCGTCCACCCGCTCGCGGGCCTCGACGCTGAGGTTCAGCGGCACCAGCGGTTCGGGCTTGTGGCAGGCGATGGCATAGACGTTCGGGCGCAGCTGCCGTTGCAGCAGCAGCAGATCCTTGAACCCTTCGGTGGTCAGCAGCGCGGTCCGGCACCCCTTGCGTTCAATCACCGCATTGGTTGCCACGGTCGAGCCGTGAAACAGCCGGTCCAGACCGGAAAGGTCGCCGTCCAGCGCCGAGGTCAGACCGTCCAGCACCCCGATCGAGGCATCATGCGGCGTGGAGGGAACCTTGTGGCTGTGCACGACGCCACCTTCGATCCAGATAAGGTCGGTGAAAGTGCCCCCGACCTCGATTGCCATTTTTACCATGTTTTCCGTCCTGTATGCCGCGCTAACGGCAGAAATTAGTTATCGCGTGGCGCGACTTGCGTCGTCGCGCCCTGCGCGCGTTGCACGCCGGTGACCGATTCATGATCGGAATGTCTCGTCCCGACCCGGAAACGGCACGCTGGAGCGCGCTGCCCGGTCGGATTGCAGGATGCCTTGTCGGCCTCTGCCCGATCACGATGTTCAAAAGACTATTGGTTAAACAGATTGATGCAAGATAATAAAATTGACCGTATTTGATAAATGAATTCACGAAATATGAGCCATGCGAGCTTCGCAGGTCAAAACAGCCGCAGCGGAGAACGCGCCACTGGCAGCGTTCTTGCGAGATTATTTCGTTAAATGAACTCGCGCCTTTCGCGAAGTTAATTGATTTGCGTCAGGTTAATTCCTGCCGTTACGTTCCGATGAACGCGGAAAGGGCCCTGCCGCACGAACGCGGCGATGGACCCGGTCAGCCGGAACCGGCAGTCGCGACAGCCTGCGCCGGGTGCTGCTGGCAGACGCCGTCAGGTTCGTCAGACGGAGGATTCGATGCACAGAACCAGTCTCTATATCGACGGAACGTTTACCCCCCCCGAGAGCGGCCGGCACTTTCCGGCAATCGACCCGGCGACCGAGGACCCCTTTGCCGAGGTTGCGGCCGGTCAGGCGGAGGACATCGACCGGGCTGTGCGTGCGGCGCGGCGCGCCTTCGATGCAGGGGGATGGTCGGGGCTGGACGGAAAGGACCGTGCCATCGTGCTGCGCCGCATCGCGGACGGCATTCGGACCCGGCTGCACGACATCGCCCTGCTTGAGGTCCGGGACAATGGCAAACCGCTGCCCGAGGCCGAATGGGACGTCGGCGATGCGGCCTTCTGTTTCGACTACTACGCCGACCTTGCGGAACATCGCGCGACGCAACCGGCTGAAACGGTCGATCTGGGCGATGCGCGTTTCGAGGGCAAGATCCACCGCGAGCCCCTGGGCGTGATCGGCGCCATCACCCCCTGGAACTTTCCCCTGCTCATGGCGGTCTGGAAGGTCGCACCGGCGCTTGCCGCCGGCTGCACCATCGTGCTGAAACCATCCGAACTCTGCTCGCTCTCCTGCGAGGCACTGGCCCAGGTGATCGACGCCGCCGGGGTGCCGCCCGGCGTCTTCAACCTTGTCACCGGGACCGGGCCGGAGGCGGGCCAGCCGCTGGCCGATCATCCGCTGGTCGATAAGCTGGCCTTCACCGGCTCGGTGGCCACAGGCCGCAAGGTGATGCAGGCCGCGAGCGCCGGGATCCGCGCCGTTTCGCTGGAACTGGGAGGCAAATCGCCCTTCGTGGTCTTTGACGACTGCGACATCGACAAGGCCGTCGAATGGATCATGTTCGGCATCTTCTGGAACAAGGGCGAGGTCTGTTCAGCCACCTCGCGGGTTCTGGTGCAGCGCGGGCTCTACGACCGGCTTCTGGACCGGCTGCGCACCGCCGCAGAGGCGATCGTGATCGGGTCGGGAGAGACGCCGGGCGTCAAGCTCGGGCCGCTGGTATCGAGGGGCCAGTATGACAAGGTGCGCGCCGCCATCGAGGCGGGCCGCCGGTCCGGCGCCCGTCTGATCACCGGCGGGGGCCGCCCCGCGGGGCTGGACCGTGGCTATTACCTGACACCGACGATCTTTGCCGATGTCCCCACGGAGGCGGCGATCTGGCGCGAAGAGGTGTTCGGCCCGGTCCTGTGCATCAATCCCTTCGACACCGAGCAGGAGGCCATAGAGCTTGCGAACGACAGCCCCTATGGTCTTGCCGCGGCGGTGATGTCCGACGATCCCGACCGCTGCGACCGCGTCGCGGCAAGGCTGCGCGCGGGCGTCGTCTGGATCAATTGCTCGCAGCCGACCTTCACCCAGCTGCCCTGGGGGGGCTACAAGACATCCGGCATCGGCCGCGAACTGGGCCAGGCCGGGTACGATGCCTGTTGCGAGATCAAGCAGATCACCCGCTTCGACCACAACCTGCATTGGGGCTGGTACCTCGATGCGCCGAAATGACCCTGCGGAGGCACCGATGACAACCGCCCTGAAGAGCCTCGCCACAGCGACGCGCACCCCTTATTGGAAAGAAACCGCCGGACCGCAGCCGGAGTGCCCGCCGCTGCAGACGGATCTGCGCTGCGACCTTGCCATTGTCGGGGGCGGGTTCACCGGGCTCTGGACGGCGCTTGAGGCGCGACGCCGCCTGCCGGATGCGCGGATCGTGCTGGTCGATGCCGGGCTTTGCGGCAATGCCGCGTCGGGGCGCAATGGCGGGTTCTGCGCGCCCTCGATCTCGCACGGGATCGGCAATGCAATGCAGCGCTGGCCGAACGAGGCAGAGACCCTGATCCGCCTCGGGCGCGCCAATCTGGACGATTTCGAAGCCGATCTGGTCGAGTATGGCATGGAGGTGGAGTTCGAACGCGCGGGCAAGCTGACGGTCGCCGCGACCCCCTGGCAGATCGAGGGGCTGCAGGCTCAGCAGGCGCTTTCCCAGCGGTTCGGGGTCGAGGCCCGCTTCCTTGAAGGCGACGCCCTGCGCGAGCGGCTGGCGTCGCCCCTCTACCCGGCCGGTCTGTTCGAGCCGAACTATGCGCTGCTGAACCCCGGCAAGATGGTGGCCGAGCTGCGGCGTGTCGCGCTGGCCAGGGGGGTCGAGATCCACGAGGCCACGCCGGTGAGCGGGGTGGCAAAGCAGGCCGATGGCGTCACATTGCTCACGCCGGGCGGACGGATCGCGGCGGCCCGGGTGGTTCTGGCGACCAATGCCGCGCCGCCGCTTTTGCGCCGGTTGCGCAGCGCCGCCATCCCGATCTTCGACTATGCCATCGTGACCCGCCCGCTTGACGCGGACGAGCTGGCCGCGATCGGCTGGGCTGGCCGGTATGGCATCGCCGACAGCGGGAACCGGTTCCATTACGTCCGCAAGACCGCCGACAACCGCATCCTGTGGGGCGGCTTCGACGCGGTCTATCATTTCGGGTCGCGCCGCGACGCCGCCTTCCTGACCGAGAGCGACAGCTTTGAACGCCTCGCCCGGAATTTCGCCCGCGCCTTGCCGCCGCTTGCCGATGTGCCGCTGACCCATGCCTGGGGCGGGATCATCGACACCTCGGCGCGCACCACCTTCTTTGCGGGAACGGCGCAGGGCGGTCGCGTGGCCTATGCGATGGGGTTCACCGGGCAGGGCGTCTCGGCCAGCCGGTTCGCGGCACTGACGATGCTCGACCTGCTCGAGGGGCGCGAGACCGAACGGACGGCCCTGCGCATGCTGCGCCGCCCGCCCTTCCCCTTCCCGCCGGAACCCTTGCGCTGGCTTGGCATCCGCATGGCCCAGCACGGGCTTGCGCGTGAGGACGAAACCGGGCGGCGCTCTGCCTTCAACAAGGTCCTCGACGCGTTCGGCGTCGGCTTCGATTCATGAAAGGAAACAGCATGACCCGCTCGCCCCGGCACGTTCTGGACTTCAGTGATGCCTCGGTTCCGGCGGTGGAAAGCGCCGTCTCGGACCCCGCCGTCGTCGACCGGCCCTACAGCGCCCGCAGCTGGCGGCATTTCCAGCGTCAGGGCGGCGGCGCCCTCGCCGGGATCTGGGAGGCCGAACCGCATCTCGAGTGCGTCGACTGCGATTATGACGAGCTGTGCCATCTGCTCGAGGGCCAGGTGCGGCTGACCGATGCGAGCGGCGTCTCCCGGGTTTTCGGGCCGGGAGACAGCTTCGTCGTCGCCGCCGGGTTCTCCGGCACCTGGGAAAACCTGACGCCTGTGCGCAAGGTCTTCTTCATCCTGAACCCGTCCCGCGCCTGAGGGGGGCAATACGCCCCCCCCTGCCCCGTCAGCGCATCAGCGACGGCAGGTACAGGCTGATCACCGGAAAGGCGACCAGCAGTGCCAGGGTGATCAGGTCGACCGCGATGAACCAGCTCACCCCGCGGAAGATCGAGACCAGTGGCACCCGGTCGCCCAGGGCGGCCTTGACGATATAGACATTCAGGCCGACCGGGGGCGTCACCAGGCCGATCTCCAGCAGCTTCACCAGAAGGATGCCGAAATAGATCGGCTCGATCCCGGCTTCTCGAACCACGGGCAGGATGATCGGCATGGTCAGAAGCAGGATGCCGATGGAATCCAGGAAGCATCCCAGGATGAGGTAAAGCACGGCGACCATCGCGATCACGATGAGATCGGTCGAGCCGAACGCCAGCAGGGAGGACGCGATATAGCTCGGCACGCCGCTGAGCGTCATGAACTTGCCCAGCAATGTCGTCCCGATCACCACCATGAAGATCCCCGCAGTGCTGGCGAGCGTCGCAAGACCGCTGCGGTAGAGCGAGTGCCAGCTGAGCGACCGCCGCGCGGCGCCAAGCGCAATCGCCAGCGCCGCCCCGACCGCCCCGGCCTCGGTCGGGCTGAACAGGCCGACGAAGATGCCGACGAGCACGCCGACGATGATCGCCGGCAGGGCCCAGACCTCTTTTGCCGCATCAAGGAAATCGCGCCGGCTGAAGGATTCGGAAACCGCCGGGGCCAGCCCGGGATTCAGCGAACACCGGATGACGATCATCCCGATGAACATGGTGGCCGACAGAAGACCCGGCAGGAAACCCGCCATGAACAGCTTGGCGATCGAGACCTCGGCGAGATAGCCGTAAAGCACCATCAGGATGCTCGGCGGGATCAGCGATCCAAGCGTGCCCGAGGCGGCGATGACACCTGTGGCAAGGCCCGCGTCATACCTGTAGCGCAGCATTTCCGGCGTAGCGATGCGGGCGAAGGCCGATGAGGTGGCGACGCTCGACCCCGACGCCGCCGACAGCAGCGCACAGGCCCCGACACTGGCCACGGCCAGCCCTCCTGGCAGCCAGGACAGCAGGATGCGCATCGCCCGGAACAGGCCGGCGGAAATCCCGGTTTCGGCGGCGATGAATCCCATCAGCAGGAACATCGGGATCGCCGTCAGGTTCCAGTCGCCGACGAAGTTGAAGGGCACCGCGGTTAGCATGCCCCAGGCGGCCCGCATATTCAGCAGCACGCCGATCCCGATGAACGAGACCAGCCCCAGGGCGACCCCGATCTGCACGCGCAGCAGCAGCAGGATCAGGCCCGCGCCCAACCCCAGGAATCCGATTGTCAAGTTATCCATTACTGTCTCTGTTCAGCTCTCGATGTCTTCGGGCACGTCCGGAGAGGGGTTGAAACCGGGATCTGTCGCCGCCTGCCATGCGTTGGCGACAACCATCAGCAGCGCCGCGGCAAAGCCGACGGGCAAGGCCAGCTTTGCCGGCCAGATCGTCAGGAAAACCGCGCCCATGATCATTTCATGCATCCTGAAGGATCGCAGCGCATCGGCCCCGGTCTGCCAGGTCAGCAGGCCGAAGAAGGCCGCCGTGACCAGGTATGACGCCACGAGGACCCAGCGTTGCGCCGCTTCGGGCAGCATCCGGTAAACCAGATCGACCGCGATGGGTTCTTTCTTCAGCTCGACGAAGGCAAGCGGGAGAAAGACCACAAGCACCATGTGATAGACCGAAATGATCTCGAGATTGCCGGGGATCGGACGGCCGGCAAGATTGCTTGCCAGCACGTCGATCACGGTCTGAAGCATCATGAGAAACAGGCTCATGATCGCGACGACGGCCAGCCCTATGGCGAGACGTCTTGTCCAGCGTAAAAACAACCGCTTCTCCTTTTCAGGCCACGCCTTAGACCCGGTCTTCAGTTCAGACCGTAGGTCGAGACATCGAGGTTGCCATAGATCTCTTTCTTGAAGATCGCCTGCAGGGCTGCGGTATCGCTTCGGTCCACATTTGCCAGAAGACCCTGCCATTTCGCGTAGACCGCGTTGAACCGCGCGATCAGATCCGCCGCGCCCTCGACGTCGAGCCGGGCCGCCACCTCGAGCGCCATCGGCTCCACCTTCTGCGCGATGAAGGTGTCCAAGGCGGCCTGCAGATCTGCATCCGGTTCATGCAGCGTGACCCCGTGATCCCCGGCCTCGGCAAGCGCGTCATCGACAGACTGCTCGAAGGCGGTGGTCATGGTGACGAGGTTGTCCGAAATGCTGTCGACGAGCAGCTGGCGTTTCTCTTCCGACAGGCCGGACCAGGTCCGTTGGTTCATGGCATATTGCCACCCTGCGAAATACTGCCCGAGGTCCAGCAGGGTCACGTCCTTTGCCACATCCCAAAGCGACCGCGTCTTGAGGTCGTTGGGCGAATTGGCCGCGCAGTCGAGCTGCCCCTTCTCGAGCCCCGTGAACATTTCCGAGGACGGCACGTTCACCGCCGCGGCCTGCACCGAGGCGGCCCAGGCGGCGTGGACGGGGCTTGGCATCCGGATTTTCTTGCCCGCGATATCGCCAAGCGAGACGATGGGCGTCGAGCATATCAGCGCATACGAGGGCGAGGCGTAGCTTCCCAGAAAGACGATGCCCTGCTTGCGGAACATCTGCTGCATCTGCGCGTCGTTCAGATAGAAATCCGCGACGGCCGCTGTCAGGACCATGCTGTCGTTGAACGAAATGCCAAGCGCGGCCAGCACGTTGTCCGCCGGAAGCTCGGACGGCGTATAGGTGCCGGCGTGATAGGTCATGTCGACGATGCCGTCCCGGAGGCCGGACAGGTTGGCACTCGGCGGCAGCACGGAATCGCCGGTATAGACCTTCAGCGTCAGCTCTCCGCCCGATTTGTCCTCAAGCGTCCGCGCCAGGGCCTGATAGCCGTCCTTCACCAGCGGATAGGTGTCCGGGAACCAGGTGCTGGCGGTGATCTCCTGCGCGGCGGCAGGCAGGGCCGTAGCGCTGCACAGCCCGAAAAAGAGAGCTCCTGCAATGCGTTTCATGTCTTTTCTTTCCCTGTTGTTCGCTTTTTTGCGGATTCGGACCGGTCGTTTCTCGACCGTGTCACTTGTTCTTCGTTTGCCCGCCGGGGGCTTCGCAGCCTGTCATTCCCTCTTTCACGAGGTCTCCCGGCCTGGACCGGATCACCGTCAGCACACTGCCGGACCGTCCGGAGCGCGGTGGCCGCACGCGGTCTTCATCGCCGATCGGCTCACGGGCGGCAACAATATCCGGCATGCCGCCGTTGCTGCGGCGGCCGGGCCGTCAGATGTGTCGATCTACACTTCCGCCCAGTGCACGGGGCTTTCGGATTGGCATGCCCGGCGCTCTTCCGCCGACGACGGATCTCGATTGAAAAAAGATTATTCATTAGTCTCTTTGACGCAAGGAAAAAAAATTGATTAGATGTATCAATTCAATTCTCATATCTGGCGAAAATCATGCTGAATCTGACTGCACTGAACACCTTTCATCAGGTCGCCCGGAGCGGCGGCATCGCCGGGGCGGCCTCACACCTCAATGTCACCGACGGCGCCATCCGCTACCAGATCAGACGGCTGGAGGAGGAACTTGGGGAGCGTCTCATCGTGCGCAGCAAACGCTCGCTCACCCTGACCTCGGCGGGGCTGTCCTTGTTCGAACGGCTGAACCACGCCTTTCAGGACATGGAGCGGGCCTGTCAGTCCCTGACATCCGCTTCAGGCCTGGACGGCGAGCTGAACATCGCCTGCGCCCCGGCCTTCGCCGGCTCGCGACTGCCCTCGGTGATCAAGGCCTATTGCCAGCAGTATCCGTTGATGACCGTGCGGGTCTTCCCGATCGGCATGGCCGACGACAGCATGGATGTGGTCATTTCCTACGGCGAACGCCCGATGCCCGGGATGCGCGAGGCGATCTTGCGCGACGAGATGTATTTCCCGGTGTGCCGGCCCGAGCTGAAATACGAGTGGAACATCAACGACCCCGCCGATCTGGTGCATTGCATCGCCCTGCATGCCGATCAGGGGGCGGACTGGATGCGGCTTGTCAGCGCCGCGTCGCCCAAGGCGCTGCAGTTCGCACAGCAGATCTATTTCCCCAACGCCGCGGTCTCGTTGCAGGCGGCAAGGCGGGGCTGCGGCATTGCGGTCGGTACGTCGATCCTCTGTGCCGACGATCTGCGCAGCGGGACGCTGGTGAGGCTGCTGAATATCGAGGTCCCCGCCCCCAATCCCTATTTCATCATCCAGCCGGGACAGACCCAAAAGGACAGCGCCGAGCGGTTTGTCGAAACACTGATGGCGGAGCTGGAAAACGGGTGAGTGCACAGCTCTTCGCCTGCCGGAAGGTGAACCGATGGGCTGCAGCAAAGTTGGAAGCAGGTTGAGGGGGACTGGGCAGCGGGCACTGAGGTGCCCCTAGATTTGTAGACGCCTTGCCCCGTCACTATGAGGCAAGGAGGCCGACATGGGGACAAGCAATTACAGCGACGAGTTCAAGCGCGACGCGGTGCATCAGATCACGGTGCGTGGGTATCCGGTTCGGGAGGTTTCCCGGCGACTGGGCGACAATGTAATGACCCAGCGGAATCTGCTCAGTGCTGTGACCCCCGATAACTCGTCCATCGGATGCTAGAGTCCGTCCCAATGAGAGGACCGGACATGAAGAGATCGAAGTTCACCGAGGAACAGATCATTGCGCTCCTGCGCGAGCAGGAGGCTGGGGCAACGACGGCAGAGGCCTGCCGCAGGCACGGGATCAGTAGCGCCACGTTCTATGCCTGGAAGGCGAAGTTCGGTGGCATGGAGCCGTCGGAGGCAAAGCGTCTGAAGGCCCTCGAAGAGTGAGCCCGTGAACGCCACTGGTCCGAGAGAGCGGGCGAACAACGGCAAGCTGAAGCGGCTGCTTGCCGAAGCGATGCTCGACAACACCGCGCTGAAGGATCTGCTCTCAAAAAAATGGTAACGCCCGCCGCCAGGCGCGAGGCCGTCGCCCATCTCAAAAAGGGCTAAGAGATGAGCGAGCGGCGGGCGTGTTCCGTGATCGGGGCCGATCGGTCGTCGGTGCGGTATCGGCACCGGCGCCCCGATGATGCTGCGCTGCGCGATGTGTTGCGCGCCGCAGCCGCAAACGCGCCATCGGCACACGGGCACCGCTGGTGACCGAGGCTGTGGCGAATGCTCGCTGGTCGGTCGATTTCGTCCAGGATCAGTTCGCCGACGGGCGGCGTTTTCGCATTCTGAACGTGATCGACGATGTCACCAAGGAGAGCTTGGCCGCTGTCGTCGACACCTCGATTTCCGGCCGCCGCGTTGCCCGGGAACTGACGGCGCTGATCGCGCGGCGCGGAAGGCCCGGTGTGATCGTTTCGGACAATGGAACCGAGTTCACTTCGAACGCGATCCTCGAATGGGCCGAGAAGATGCAGGTGAAGTGGCACTACATCGCGCCTGGCAAGCCCATGCAAAACGGCAACTGCGAGGCGTTCAACGGCCGGATGCGCGACGAGCTGCTGAACGAGACCCTGTTCTTCGGCATCGACCATGCGCGCGCGGCTGTCGCCCGCTGGCCCCACATCTACAACACCGAGCGGCCGCATTCGGCCCTCGGTTATCAGGCCCCCGCGGTCTTCGCCGCCCAACTCATCGCAATGGGCGATCAGCTTCGCGCAACGGAACTGCTGCGCAGATCGCCCATTGCTCCGTCGGCGCAACCGCGCCAAATTCAGCAAAGGACTCTGGTTTCAGCCGGATGAACATCGGGGGTCACAGCAACGCCAGACTGGCCGGCTGCGCGCTCAATTCCTGCGCCACGGCTGGATAACTGCTCCTTGCCCAATCCCCCGGCGCGGCAAATGTCGCAACCGTCCCAAATGCCACAAACCGCGACACAAGAAACAGTCGAGTCAGAAGGCGAATCACAATCACGAGGTTGTTTCGGTCGTGGAAATTAGATACTGCGGCAATTTCTTGCTGGCTTGAAGAATTTCAATTCCGACAAGACGGCCTTCGCTATCAAAGTCCAAGTGAACTTGCCCTTCCACCTCCGCCGGATCGCAACAATATGTAAATCCAAATGAAGTGTGATCATCATCAGATTTTAGCTGAATGTATGCGGCGTCGACTGACGGATCGTATTTGATCTTCATTGCCTGTTCCTAAGATTGTTCAGCTAGTTCGTCGGATTTCTGGGCTGGACCACAGTGGTAATCCTATCTCCGACTCCGACGAAGGTATTGCTTGAAGCATCATAGTAGCCTTGAAGAGCTTCCCCCTTTGGGACATAGCTAAACGGCTGCTGGTCCATCGCGTTTGCGATACTTTCATTGGAGATGCCACGCGTGGTCGCTTGCTGCGATGCATGAATGCTCATTTCTCTTCCCTGAATACTTACGACGGCCTTGCCAGCTGGGTTTATCCTTACGGTGATCCGCTCTTGTGTATTTGTGGCACGAATTACCCTTGCCCCATCACCACTGACCTCGATAAACCGACTGCTGCCACGCAGGAGCAACCGCAGTCCACCGCCCGCGATTGGTATCATAGAGGCGACAAGAGATACGCTGTCAACACCCGCGGCAACCCAATCCCCTGCCTGAACGTCATAATAGAGTTGATACCCGTCGATGGCAGTCCCCACGACAGGAACGAACCCCAGGACAAGCAGCGTCGCGGAGAAAAATAGTTCAGGATCCGGCTGCAGCCCATTTTCCCTGGCAAATTGCATTGCAGCGTTGGTTGTCGCAACTCGAAAAGCCGCGGAATCCCCGTCCTTGCGATATTGATCGAGGGCCATGTTGAGAAGAGCTGTATCGAAACCATAGCTGATCCCTAGCAGGGCGCTGAAAAACTCCGGCCTCGGCGCGGATCTTGGAACGTGATTCACCAGCCACCGCGGGTATGACGGAGGTCGCGATGCGTGGATCGGACAAGGTGACGGGATCGCTGTTCAGCTACATCGATCTTGAGGAGCGCATCCCGGCGCGGCACCCGTTGCGTAAGATCAGGGCGCTCGTCAACGATGCGATACGCGCCCTGGATGCCGGGTTCGACCGGCTCTACGCCGGCGAGGGCCGTCCCCCGATCGCACCGGAGCGACTGATACGGGCCAGCCTCCTGCAAATCCTTTACCCGATCCGTTCCGAGCGGCAGCCCAGGGAGCAGATGGACGACAACCTGCTGTTCCGCGGGTTCGTGGGCCTCGGGATCGACGACGTCATCTGGGTCCCGACGGTCTTCACGAAGAACCGCGACCGGCTCCTGACCACGGACATGTCCCGTAAGATCATGGCTGCCATCCTGGCGCATCGCGAGGTGACACCGCTGCTGTCAGACGACCACTTCTCGGTCGATGGCACATTGGTAAAGGCCTGGGCATCGATGAAGAGCTTCCAGCCGAAGGACAAGCCGTTGCCCGACCGGGACGGCGACCCGAGTGATCCGCCAGATACCGTTGCCCATGCCGAACCTTCCGATCAGTCCACTCCCGAACCCGAACCTGCCCCGCCCCACATGCCGCCACCGCAACGCCGAAGTCGATTTCCGTGGCGAACGGCGCTCCAACGCGATGCATGCCTCGACAACCGATCCCGATGCGCGGTTGTTCAAGAAGTCACCCGGCGCAGGTGCGATGCTGTGCTTCATGGGGCATAGCTTGATGGAGAACCGCTCTGACATGATCGTGCCGGCCGACCTGCCGCAGGCGGATGGCCATGCCGAACGCCGTGCCGCCATCGACATGCTCCACCGCCATTCACCGGGATCTGCACGGCGACTGACCCTGGCGGCAGACCGCGGCTACGACAGCGCCGACTTCGTCGCCGAGCTCCCCTGGCTCGATCGTGGCGCTGCCGTGACGAGCTTGTCCCATAGGGCTTCCGTCCATTCCGACGAGTGGATCGCACCATCAAACCGTGGGCTCAAACACCTATCTGTCAGGCCATGACGGGTGCATTCGCTCTCGGCCAATTACCCGCAGGCCGACGGGCGTTTCTGGATGGGGTTCGGCGATCACGACATCAACGTCTTCACCGTGTTGAAGAACCCGTGGCCTGCTCTCGGAGCAGCCGGTGAAGACCGCCGGGAGGCCTGAGGTCGTGCCGCTGAAACTGGTGAAGGTGCGCGTGATCGGCCCCGATGGCATCGACCGCGCGATCTGATCGCGAGAGCCCCGAGGGCCCCGTTTCGGCGGGGCTTTTCCCTGCGCGACAGGCCTGTCAACGGTGGGTCATGGCCCCGGAGTCGAGGGCCATTCGGATCGGTGCAGGCGGCATGACCATGCCCCACGCCGCGCTCACATGTGGATCGCGCGCCCGTAAGCGTCGAGCACGGCTTCATGCATCATCTCGCTCAGCGTCGGATGCGGGAAGACGGTCTCGATCAGGTCCTCCTCGGTGGTCTCGAGCGCGCGGCCGATGACATAGCCCTGGATCAGCTCGGTCACCTCGGCGCCAACCATATGCGCGCCCAGAAGCTCGCCGGTCTTCGCGTCGAAGACCGTCTTCACCAGCCCCTCGGGCTCGCCAAGCGCAATCGCCTTGCCGTTGCCGACGAAGGGGAAGCGGCCGACCCTGATCTCATAGCCCGCGGCCTTCGCCTTCTCCTCGGTCAGACCGACCGAGGCGACCTGCGGGTGGCAATAGGTGCAGCCGGCGATCGCGCCGGGCTTGACCGGATGGGCGTGCAGGCCGGCGATCAGCTCGGCAACCATCACCCCCTCGTGGCTGGCCTTGTGCGCAAGCCACGGTGCCCCGGCGATGTCGCCGATCGCATAAAGCCCCGGCACCCCGGTGCGGCAGAATTCATCGACGACGACATGGCTGCGGTCGATCTTCACGCCAAGCGCCTCGAGCCCGAGGTTCTCGACATTGCCGACGATGCCCACAGCCGAGATCACCGTGTCGAATTCAGCCGTGGTGGTGCCCTTGGCATCCTCGAGATGCGCGGTCACGCCGACGCCCGGCTTGCGCTCGAGCGTCTTCACCGTGGTCTTCTCGAGGATCTTCATCCCCTGTTTCACGAAGGTCTTCTTGGCGAAAGCCGAGATCTCGGCATCCTCGACCGGCAGCACCCGGTCCATCACCTCGACGACCGTGGTCTCGGCGCCGAGCGTGTTGAAGAAGCTTGCAAATTCGATGCCGATCGCGCCCGAGCCGATGACGAGGAGCTTCTTCGGCATCCGTTTGGGCATCAGCGCGTGCTTGTAGGACCAGACGAGATCGCCATCCGCCTCGAGCCCGGGCAGGCTGCGGGCGCGCGCGCCGGTGGCGAGGATGATGGCCTTCGCCGTCAGCTCTTCCACGCCCTTCTCGGTCTTCACCGAGACCAGGCCGGGCCTGGGCAGGCTCGCCTCGCCCATCACCACGGTGACCTTGTTCTTCTTCAGCAGATGCGCGACGCCGCCCGAGAGCTGCTTTGCGACCCCGCGCGAGCGCGCGACGACCGCGTCGAGATCATAGCCGATCCCCTCGGCCTTCAGGCCGAATTCCTTGGCGCGGTGCATCAGGTGGAAGACCTCGGCCGAGCGCAAGAGCGCCTTGGTCGGGATGCAGCCCCAGTTCAGACAGATGCCGCCCAGATGCTCGCGCTCGACCACGGCGACGTTCAGCCCCAGCTGTGCGCCGCGGATCGCAGCGACATAGCCGCCGGGCCCCGCACCGATCACGATCATGTCGAAGCTCTTCGCCACCATCCCAGCCCTCCTTAAAGCAGCAGGCCGAGCGGCCGCTCGATCCCTGCCTTGATCGCGGCGAGCAGCTCTGCGCCGAGCGCGCCGTCGACCGAGCGGTGATCGACCGAAAGGGTGAGGCTCATCACCTCGGCCAGCACGATCTGCTCGCCCCGCCCGACCGGGCGGCGCTCCGCCGCGCCGACGGCGAGGATGCAGCTTTGCGGCGGGTTGATGATCGCGCAGAAGCTCTTCACCCCATACATGCCGAGATTGGAGACCGAGAAGCCGCCGCCCTGATACTCCTCGGGTTTCAGCCGCCCGGCCCGGGCGCGGGCCGCGAGTGCGCGCATCCCCTCCGACAGCGTGCCGAGGCTCATCCGGTCGGCCCCGCGCAGGATCGGCGTCATCAGCCCGCCTTCGGTCGCGACCGCAACCGAAATGTCGACGTCGCGCAGCTGCAAAATCTCCTCGCCGTTCCAGATCACATTCGCCGCAGGCACCGCGCGCAGCGCCAGCGCGGCGGCCTTGACGATCAGATCGTTGACCGAGATCCGCGCGGAGGCCGCGCGCCCCTCGTTGAGCTGCGCGCGCAGCGCCAGCAGCGCATCGATCTCGCAATCAGCCGAAAGGTAGAAATGCGGGATCCGCTGTTTCGCCTCGACGAGGCGGCGCGCGATGGTGCGGCGCATGGTCGAGACCGGCATCACCTCATGCGCGCCGATCCCGGCGGGACTGTCCTGCCCGCTCGCCGGGGCGACGGGCGCCGGCCCCACCGCGGGGGAGGCGGCGAGAAGCCGCTCGACGTCGATCTTCACGATGCGCCCCTTCGGGCCGCTGCCATGCGTCCCGGCAAGGTTCAGCCCCGCCTGTGCCGCCATCCGCCGCGCAAGCGGCGAGGCCGGGTGACGCCGCTCGCCCGGGCGGTCCGCCGCCGCGGAGGCCCCCGGGGCGGGCGCCGGCGCCCGGTCGGTCGACGCCGCAGGTGCGGGCGGGGCGGCCTCGGGCAGCGCCTCGCCCTCGGCCAGGAGCAGCGCCAGAACCGCCCCCACATCGGCGCGCTGGCCCGCTGTGACGTTCAGCCGCCCGACGATGCCTGCCTCCGCGGCCTCGAGCTCCATCGTCGCCTTGTCGGTCTCGACCTCGGCCAGCACCTGCCCCGGGGCCACCTGGTCCCCCGGTTGCACCAGCCATTTCGCGATCACCGCGTCTTCCATCCCCGCCGAGAGCGAGGGCAGCACAATCTCGGTCGTCATTCTCTGTCTCCCCGGTTCACCGCGCGTCACTGCGCCAGCGGCAGGCCCTGGCCCGCCATCGCCGCCGCGATCCCCGACACGACATCGGAGGGGCGCGCACAGGCCGCCGTTTCGAGCGCCTTCGAGATCGAGGGCGAAGCCTCGCCCCCGGTCACCCGCAGCACCGGCTGGTCGAGCCAGTCGAAGAGCCGGCGCTGCACCTCATCGGCGAGCATCCCGCCGTAGGAGGTGCCGAGCGCCCCCTGCTCGACGATCAGCACATTGTTGGTCTTGCGCACCGAGGCCTCGATCGTCTCCCAGTCGAGACCGGCCCGGTCGAGCGAGCGCAGATCCACGATCTCGGCGTCGACGCCGAGGTCCTCGACGACGGCGCGGGTCTTTTCGACCATCGCGAGATAGGTGAGGATCGTCAGCTTCGTGCCCGGGCGCACCACCTTCGCCCTGCCGAGCGGAATGCAGTAATCGAGATCGCCGACCGGGGCCGGGCCCTTCGAATTGTAGAGATCGACATGTTCGATCACCAGCACGGGGTCGTCGCACATCAGCGCCGAATTCATCAGCCCGACATAGTCATAGGGCGTCGAGGGCGCGACGATGCGCCAGCCGGGCGCGGTGGCGAAGATCCCCGCCGGATCCATCGAATGCTGCGAGCCATAGCCCGTGCCCATCGCCACCTTGGTGCGCAGCACGAGCGGCATCGGGCTTTCGCCGCCGAACATGTGGCGGAACTTGCCGATCTGGTTGAAGACCTGATCCGCCGCGACCCACATGAAATCGGGATACATGAACTCGATCACCGGGCGCACCCGGCCATCGGCCGCCATCCCCGCCGCGACGCCGGTGAAGGCGTTCTCCGAGATCGGCGTGCCGAGGCAGCGGTCGGGATAGGCCTGCGACAGCCCCCGGGTCGCGCCATTGGTGCCGCCCTTCAGCCGGTGCACATCCTCGCCCATCACCACGATGCGCGCATCCGTGGCCATCCGGCGCTCCATCACATCGGCGACGAGGTCGATGAATTTCGCCCCCTTGGCGATCTCGCCGGGGAAGGCCTCCTGTTCGAGGTAGCGCGCCCCCGCCATCTCCGACAGGTCGCCCCGCAGCCCGTAGTCGCGGAAGCTTTCCTCCGGCCAGAGCGCGGGGATGATCCGCTTGCGCCCCTCGGCGGTCTCGATCAGCTCGGCCGCGACCTCTTCCATCAGCGCCACCGCCCGCTGGCGCAGCGCCGCGAACCCCTCCTCGCCAAGGATCTGCCGCCCGGCGAGCAGCCGGCCCAGCGCCTCGATCGGGTCGCGGGCGCGCCATTCGACCTCCTCCTCCTTCGTGCGATAGCCGAAGGCGGAACCGGGCAGCGCGCCATTCTGGTGGAAATAACGGTAGAGATCGGCCTCGATGATCACCGGCCCCTCGCCCGCGCGCATGATCCGGTTGGCCTCCTGCGCGGCGAGATAGACCCCGAGCGCATCCATCCCGTCGACCTTGAGCGCGGGGATGCCGAAGGCGAGCCCCCGCGCCGAGAGCCGCGTCTCGGCGGTGACTTCCGCGACATGGGTCGAGACGGCATAGCGGTTGTTCTCGATGAAGAAGCAGATCGGCAGCTTCCAGGCGGCGGCGAGGTTCATCGTCTCCAGCACCGAGCCGATATTCGTCGCCCCATCGCCGAAATAGCTGTAGACGACCGCCCCGCTGCCCGCGCGCCGATGCGCCCAGGCCGCGCCCGCCGCCATCGGCACGCCGCCGCCGACGATCGCATTGGTTCCGAGATTGCCCGCCTCCGCCCAGCGCAGGTGCATCGAGCCGCCGCGCCCCTTGCAGAAGCCCTGCGCGAGACCGAGGATCTCGGCGAGGGTCTTCTTCGCGAGATCGCGGATCTGCGGTTCGAACGGCTGTTCCGGGTCGATCCCCGTCTGCGCGACATGGGCGAGCGCCTTGGCGAGGAACTGGTGATGCGCGCGGTGCGAGCCGTTCACCTCGTCGCCCGGCCGCATCGCGAGGGCCGAGCCGACCGCCCCACCCTCCTGCCCGATCGCGGAATGCGCCGGACCATGCACGAGCCCCTGCGCCGCGAGATCGAGCACCTTTTCCTCGAAGGCGCGGATCAGCGCCATCTGGGCAAGCATCGTGCGTCCGGTCTTCGGATCAAGGGCGGCGGCATCCTGCGCGGTGACGCGCAATTCGCGCCAGGGCGCGGCGGGGCTGAGGTCGATGAAGTCAGGCATGATGTCCTCGGAAAACGAACGGGGGCAAACGAACGGGCCGCTGGGGCGGCTCAGAGATAGCCGTAGGCCGTCCAGCCGCCGTCGGCGACGAGGGTCTGGCCGGTGATATAGGCGGCGGCGTCGGAGGCGAGGAACAGCGCCACGGCCGCCATTTCCTCCGGCGTGCCGAGACGTCCGGCGGGCACGCGGGCGCGCAGGGCCTCGAGATCGAGCCGCCCCTCGGCCGCCATCCGGCCGGTCAGCGCGGTCTCGACATAACCCGGGCCGATCGCGTTCACCCGGATCCCCCGCGCGGCCCATTCGATCGCGAGCACCTTGGTCAGCGCGACCACCCCGGCCTTGGCGGCGCAATAGGCGGCCCGTTCGGGCGCGGCGACCACGCCATACATCGAGGCGGTGTTGACGATCACCCCGCCGCCCTGCTCCGCCATGACCCGCCCCGCGGCCTGCGCGACGAGGAAGACCCCGGTCAGGTTGACGTCAATCGCCCGGCGCCAGAGCGCGGGGGCAAGATCGAGAGAGGGATGGTTTGCACCGATACCGGCGTTGTTCATCACGATGTCGAGCCGCCCGGTGAGCGCGCCCGCCGCGGCACAGGCGCGGGCCACATCGACCTCGTCGGCGACGGAGCCGGCGCAGGCGGCCGTGCGCACGCCATGCGCCGCGGAAAGCTCCTCCGCCAGCGCACGGCTGCCCGCGTCGTCGAGATCGAACAGCACGAGATCGGCACCGGCGCGCGCGAGGGCCACGGCCATCGCGCGGCCAAGGCCGCTCGCGGCGCCGGTCACAAGCGCGGTGCGGCCGGTGAAGTCCTGGGTCGGAAGATCGGAAGGTCTGGTCATGTCATGCCTCGGGATGGGCCGGGTGCCACAGATGGCGCGCGGCGGTTTTTTCGTAGGCCTTGCCGCCGGGAAAGCTGACGAGTTCGCACTGCATTCCCCAGGGGGTCAGGAAATAGATCCAGCTCTGCCCGCCGCTCGGCCCCTCCGTGCGGAAGACCGGCGCGCCGCAGATCGTGACACCGCTGTCGCGCAGATGCGCGAGGGCCGCGTCGAAATCGTCGACGTAGAAGGCAATGTGATGGCCGCCGATGTCGCTGTTGCGCGGAGGCCGGGCCAGCTGATCGGCGGCCTCGTACTGAAACACCTCGAAATTGCTGCCATGGCCGCAGCGCAACAGCGCGAGCCGGCGCATCACCGTGCGCGGATCGACGTTCAGCTGCACTGCCATCCAGTCGTCGTCGGAGCGGAAGGGGCCGAGTTCGTAGATCTTCTCACAGCCGATCACCCGGCAGAAGAAATCCACCGCCTGATCGAGGTCGGGCACGGTGAAGCCGATATGATCGGTGCCGCGCAGCCCGGGCATGCCGGAGGGAACGGATGTCGTCATCAAAGCCCCCTCAGTGGATCGCCGCGAAGAGGATCTTGTCCTCCGTCGCCTCGGCCGCGGACATTTCCTCGACGATGCGCCCCGCGCGGGCGACGAGGATGCGGTCGGAAACGGCGAGGATCTCGGGCAGGTAGGAGGAGATCACCACCACCGCCTTGCCCTCGGCCGCCAGGTCGCGGATCGCCGTGTGGATCTGCGGGATCGCCCCGACATCGACGCCGCGCGTCGGCTCGTCGAAGAAGATGATCGAGGGCTCCTGCACCAGCGCCTTGGCGACCACGACCTTCTGCTGGTTGCCGCCGGAATATTCGATGATCTTCAGGCTGCGGCGCAGCGCGGCGATGTTGAGCTTCTTCACCCAGAGATCGGCGACGCGCTTGCGCTCGGCGCGCGAGAACAGGAAGCTGAAGCCCCCGGGCCGCGTCAGCTTGCCCAGATAGATGTTGTCGTCGACATTCATCGTCTCGAAGAAACCGTTCAGCTTGCGGTCTTCGGTGATGTAGACGATGCCGTCGCGGATCGCCTGGCGCGGCACGTTGTAGCGCACCGGCTTGCCGCGCAGATAGACCATGCCGCCGCGCAGGAAGTTGCGCTTGAGCGCGCCGGAGACGATCTTCGCCGCCTCGGTCCGGCCCGAGCCGACGAGCCCCGCGATCCCCACCACCTCGCCCGCGAAGGCCGAGAAGGACATGTTCTTCACGATCGACCCCATCGTCACATTCTCGACCGAGAGCAGCTTCTCGCGCCGGTGTGCCGGGGCGTGATGGGAGATGCGCGCCTCGGCCGCGGCAACCTCGCGCCCGACCATCAGCTTCACCACCCCCTCGCGGTCGAGCTCCTGCGCCGGACAGGTGCGGATCAGCTTGCCGTCGCGCAGCACGGTGATCCGGTCAGCCAGCTGCAGCGCCTCCTCGAGCGCGTGGCTGATGAAGACGATCCCAACACCACTCTCGCGCAGACGCCGCATCAGGTGGAAGAGATACTGGATCTCCTCCGGCGTGAGGCTCGCGGTCGGTTCGTCGAAGATGATGACGCGGGCATCGTGCAGCACGGCGCGCGCGATCTCGACCATCTGCCGTTTCGCGGTGCCGAGCTGTTCGATCAGCGCCAGCGGATCGACGTCGAAGTTGAGCGACTGCAACGCCTGCTGCGCGGCGATGTTGATGCCACGGTAGCGGGTGAAGAGCTTCTCCATGCCAAGCTGCATGTTCTGCGCCACGGTCATCGAGGGCACGAGGCTGGTCTCCTGATAGACCATCGCCACCCCGGCGGCGAGCGCATCGCCCGGCGCGGTGAAATCCACCGGCTTGCCGTCGATCAGATAGCTGCCCGAGCTGAGCTGCACCGCCCCCGACAGGATCTTCGACAGCGTCGACTTGCCGGCGCCGTTCTCGCCGAGCAGGGCGTGGATCTCGCCCGGGCGCACATCGAAATCGACGCCGTCGAGCGCATGCACCCCGCCATAGACCTTGGTCGCGCCGCGCAGCGCGACGATCGCCTGTTCCGTCCGGTTCGCCTCGGTCATGCGGCGTCCTCCCTCAGCCAGGTTTCGGTTTGCGGCAGCTCGACGATCACGCCCTCGCCCTTCGAGAGCGCGAAGACCCGGCCACCGGTGCTGCGCAGCGCGGTGATGCCGTGGAACGGCCCGCCGACACGGCTGTGCCAGCTCGCCACCCCTTCGCCCTGCGCATCGAAGAGCGCGGCCAACCCGTAGGAACGCGGTGGCGCCCAGGCCTTCTCGATGCCGAGTTTCTTGATGCCGCCAAGCTGCGTCGGCGCCAGATGCGCCATGCGCGAATTCAGCGCCGGACCGATCCAGAGATCGCGCGGCACCTCCGCCATCATCCGCTCGCAGAAGGCGCGTTCGGAGAGCACGAATTCGGTCAGCTCCGTGCGCAGCGCGAAGAAGCTGATCCAGAAGCCCGCCCCCTGCGCCACGATGCGCCCCGGATAGCCGGTGAAATTGCGCGTGATGAGCCGCCGCGTGCCGCCCACGAGATCGAGCGACCAGAGCCGGTGCGTCCAGGCCTCGCTGAACCACAGCTGCCCGCCATCGGCGCTGACGCAGACCCCCGCGGGCCAGGCGAGGCCGGTGGCCAGCTCCTCGCCCGCGCCGGTCGCCGGGTCGAGCGCGACGATCCGGCCCGAGGGCGCGCCCGCCTGCATCAGATCGGTCTTCCAGTCGCTCACGCTATGCGTTTGCGAGGCATCGGCGGCATAGAGCCGCCCGTCCGGCCCGGTGGCGAGCGCGCTCACTGCGCGCAGCGGCCGCCCGGCGACCTGCGCCGCCTGCCAGAGCACCCGGCCCGCGGCATCGAGCGCGAGCACCCCGCGCCCCTCGAGCGCGACGAACAGCCCGCCCTCCTTGCGCGGGGCCATTGCCCCGGCCGCGGCCTCGGTCGCGGCAAAAAGGCTGCGCTCCCCATCCGCGAGCCGCACCAGCCCTTCGGGCACCGAGACGAGGAACCCGGGCGCGCCCTCGGCCTTAAGGACGAGGAAGTCATCCGCCCCCTCCAGCACCGGGCTGACCGGCTGCGCCTGTTCCAGCAGGCGGTTGGGCGAGAACGCACCATCGAGCACCGGCACCGCATGGGGATCGCGGTTGGGATGAAAGAGACGGTCGATGATGTCAGCGATCAGAGACATGGCTTATCCTTTCCGCCCGCTGCGGGCGTCGGTGCCCCAATAGGAGTTCCAGCCGGTCCAGCCCTCGTCGACGCCGCTCAGGCGGATCCGGCCGATGCGGTTGTTCTCGAGCCCGCCGATGTAGAGCCAGCCCTTGTGCTCGCGCATCGAGGTGATCGTCGGATGCGCCTCGCTCTTCGGATCCCAGAGCGATTCCAGCACCGCGCCGCTGTCGGCAAACTTGATGACCGCGCCATAGTTCAGTCCCGGGATCAGCCATTCGTCGCGCGGGATGCGCTTGACCATGCGGATGCGGAACCCGGGCGAGGCCATCGCGAGATCGTAGACCGGCGAGCGCAGGCCGACGAAGGCAAGCCAGTAATTGCCATCCGACGAACGGTTGATGTTGTCGGGGTAGCCCGGCAGATTGTCGATCACCACCTCGGTCTGGCCGGTCTTCGGCCCCGCGATCCAGTAGCGGAAGACCTTGCACAGCCAGGTCGAGCAGAACAGGATCGACTGTCCGTCATGCGCCACGCAGACGCCGTTCGGGAAGGCGATGTCCTTCAGGATCGTGCGCGTGGTGCCGGTCGCCGGATCGTGGCAGATCAGCCGCCCGTTGCCGCGCCCCTCGAACCCGTCGAGCGCCCAGTTCTGCAGGTCGTAACGGATCGTCGCCTCGGAGAAGTAGATCTTCCCGTCGGGCGCGATGTCGAGGTCGTCGGCGAGCGAGAGCCGCGAGTCGTCCTTGATCGAGAGCCAGCTGCGGTTCGTCTCGTCGGTGACCTTGTAGACCTTGCGCTCGGGGGTGACGCCATAGACCCCCATGCCGGCAACGCAGACGATCAGGTTCTCGTCGCGGTCGAAGGCCATGCCGAGCGGGCGCCCGCCGATCCGGGCGAATTCCTCGCGGGTGCCGAAATCCGGGCCCGAGAAGCGGATGATCGAGCCGTTGCGGGTCACCGCGTAAAGCCGGTCCTGACGGTCGAGGATCACGTCCTCGGGCCCCTCGATCTGGTTCAGGCCGATGGTCTCGACCTCCTTCAGCCGGTCGTTCGCGGCGAAGGGGGTGCCGCTGTCGGCGGCGATCGAGGGCGCGGGGGGGAAATCGACCCAGGTCGGGCTGACATAGACCTTCTGGGTGATCTTGGCCTTGTTCTTGGCCCATTTCACGTTGAAGCCCATCGCGACGAGCAGCACCAGACCGACGGTGGCCGAGGTCAGGCTGCCATGCACGCCCGACTGCACCAGCCCGTTCACGGTGAGGAAGATCGCGATCGCGCCCATCGCCGCGCGCGCGATCGAGCCGCGCCCGCCGTTCAGGCTGATGCCGCCCAGCACCACCGCGGCGAGGGCGGTGATTTCCCAGCCCTGACCGACGCCGGTGCCGACGCTGTTTTGCCGCGCGGCATAGATCACCCCGGCAAAGGCCGAGAGCAGACCCGACACCAGATAGGCGGAGAAGATCGCGCGGCGCACCGGGATGCCGGCATGGCGCGCGGCCTTGCGGCTTGACCCCACGGCCATCAGATGCAGACCCGGCCGGATCCGCGAGAGGTAGAAATGCAGCGCCACGCCGATGACGAGCAGGCTGATCGCGGCGAAGGGCAGGCCGAGGATCTTGCCGCCGCCCATCATCGTCCAGAGCGGATCCTCGATCATGATCGAGGACAGCTCGACCGTGTAGCCATTGATGAGCTTGTCATAAAGCGCGCGCAGGATGATGAGCATGACCATCGTGGTCAGGAACGGTCGGGTGCGCAGATAGGCGATCAGCGCCCCGTTCACCGTGCCCGCGAGCGCGCCGAAGGCCAGCGTGCCGAGGATTGCGGCGGGGATCGGCCATTCGAGCACGCCGGCCAGATAGATCGCGACGAAATTCGCCACCGCGAAGGTCGCACCGACGGAAAGGTCGATGCCGCCGGAAAGGATGGCAAGCGCCATCGCGAAGGTGACGAGCGCGATCGGTGCAAAATCGCGCAGCAGGTATTGCAGGCTGATCCAGCTCAGCTGCGAGGGCAGCGCCAGCGCGAAGGCGCCGATCACCATCAGCATCAGCACGAAGGGGACGAAAGCCTCCATCCAGCGCTTCTCGAGCAGCTCGCCGATGAGGATCTGCGGGGAATATCTGTACCAGAGTCGAGCGACGGACATGTTGGCCTCGGACAATCGGGGAGTGGGGCTCCCGGCGGGGTGCCGGGAGCGTCGTTTCGGTCTTTGCGGGGAAATGCGGGCTCAGGCCCGCGGAGGGGCGATCACTTCGTCGGGTCGTCGTAGCAGAACTTGGCGTCCTGCGGCCCGTTCACCCAATACTGGTTCGAGAAGTAGAAGAGGTTCTTCGAGCCGGGGGCGTCACCGCTTTGCAGCAGGCCGAGCACCGCGTTCACGATCGCCTGCCCCTGGATGTCGGCGCGATAGGAGAGCGCGCGGGAGAACAGTCCCTGTTCGACCAGGTTGCAGTCGCCACGCTGCCCGTCGGAGGAGGCATAGACCCGGATCTTGCCTTCCATGCCGGCATTCTTCACCGCCTGTGCGGCACCCGCCGTCATCGGCCCCCAGAAGCCGTAGACCGCGCAGAGATCGGGATTCTGCTGGATCGCGGTGGTCGCCAGCTGATTGGCCTTGTTCGCGTCCCAGCTCGCCGGTTGCGACATCACGACCTTGATCGAGGGATCGGTGGAAAACACCTCCATCGCCCCCTTGAGCTGATCGACGGAGCCGGCCGCCGTGGCCTCGCCCTGGATCATCGCGACCTTGCCGGAGCCCTTGCCGCCGCCGCAGTCATGCACGATCTCGGTGGCGATCTGGCGGCCGATGTCGACCCAGTCGACGCCGACATAAGCGTCGCCCACCGTGTTCGAGGCCATGTTGACCTGCACCACATAGATCCCCTGCTCCATCGCGCGCTTGAGCTCGGAGGCGAGCGCGGTGGTGGAGTTGTTCTGCACGATCAGCACATCGGGCTTTTCGTTGATCAGCGCGGTGACCGCCTGCAGCGCGACATCGTTGTTGAAGTTCGGGTCGCGCATGGCGAATTCGATGCCGTAGCGCGAGAACTGATCCTTCATCACCGCGGTCCATTCGGACTCGAGCACCCCCATCCAGACCGGCACCCAGGCGACCTTCTTGCCCTTGATCTTCTCGTCGAAGCCCATCCGCCATTTCTCGCGGATGTTCGGCTTGCCCTCGGCGCCCGCCGGGGCGGCCGCGATCACCGTCGCAGCCAGTGCCATCCCGAGCACGAGGCCCTGCATCAGTTTCGATCTCATGGTTTCCTCCTCCGTTTCCGATACCCCCTCCTCCCGGGGGTCATTCACCCTGTTTCGCGGTCTCGTCGTCCTTGCGATGCAGGAAGCTGTCGATCACGATCGCCGCGAGCAACACGACGCCCTTGCAGATGTCCTGTGTCTGGGTGTCGAGATTGAGAATGGTCATGCCGTTGAGCAGCACCCCGATCAGCAGCGCCCCGACCAGCACGCTACCGACCGAACCGCGCCCGCCGACGAGGCTGATCCCGCCGAGCACCACGACCAGGATCACGTCGAAGATCAGCGTGCTGTCGACGACCTGCAGATGCATCAGGCTGGTCGAGCCGAGCATGACGAGCCCGCCGACATAGCCGATCGCCCCCGAGACCGCATATTCGAGCATGGTCAGCGGCCGCACCGAGATCCCGGTCATCCGCGCCGCATCGGCATTGTCGCCATGCGCATAGATGAAGCGCCCGACGGTGGTACGTGACAGGCCCAGATGTACGATGAGCGCGAGCACGGCAAAGACGATCAGCGGCACCGGCAGCCCCCAGGACAGGTTCTCGCCAAGCGTACCGACGAAGGTCTCGCCATCGTTGAGATAGACGAGCAGCTGCGGCATCACCAGGGCGCGGGTGACGCCGACGACGAGCAGCCCCGAGGCGAGCGTGGCGAACAGCGCGGGGATCTCGACATAGGCGATCATGAAGCCGTTCAGCGCCCCGATCGCGAGTGCCAGGGCAAACCCCGCGACCAGCGCGACAGCCAGCGGCACGCCGGAGTTGAGCATCACCGCGGTGATCCCCGCCGTCGAGGCCATGATCGCGATCTGCGACAGGTCGACGCCGCGTGCGATCACCACGATCCCCATGCCGAGCGACAGGATGCCGAGAATCGAGATGCTGCGGGCGAGCGCGAAGATATTGCCAAACGTCAGGAACGTCGGCAGCAGCACGGCGAAGATCGCGGTCGCAATCAGAATGGCGACAAGAACGATCTGTTCCTGACTGGGCGCAGCAAAACGCCGCGCCGCGGATACGGTCCGAGTCATAGGTCCTCCCTCGATCCTGCGCCACCCCTCCCGGCAGCTGGATTGGATACACTAATGGCCCCCGCAAAACATGTATGTCAACAATAAATGCATGTTTTGCGATTTTTACTCGAAAATACCCGAAAATTTCTTATCGTTGGATACAATTGCATCTCACCTACACATTGATGTAGACAAATTCGAAAGAGGAGGAGCCGAATGTCGATATCGGGCAAGGAGCAGGACAGCGCCACGCTCAGCGCGGCGATCGTGGCGGATCTGCGCAGCGCGATCCTGTCGGGCGTCTATGCCCCGGGCACGCGGATCCGGCAGGAGGAACTGGCCGAGCGCTTCGGCACCAGCCGGATCCCGGTGCGCGAGGCGCTGAAGGATCTCGAGACGCAGGGGCTCATCACGCTCGTGCCCAACAGCGGCGCCTGGATCGCGCGGATCGACCCGGCGGAATGCAACGAGATCTACAAGATCCGCGAGCGGATCGAACCGCTCGCACTCGGCGAAAGCATCCCGCGGCTGTCGGAGGAACAGATCGACCGGCTCGCGGCCCTCGTCGACGCGATCGACGCCACGCGCGAGGTCGAGGATTTCCTCCGCCTCGACCGCGAGTTCCACCTCGAAAGCTATGCCGGCGCGCAGATGCCGACGCTGCTCGCGATGATCGAGCGGTTTTGGAACACGACCCAGCACTATCGCCGCGCCTATACCCGGCTGATCGGCGGCGAGGGGCAATGGGTGATCCACTACGAGCATCGACTGATCCTCGAGGCGATCCGCCGCCGCGACGCCGAGGAAGGCGAACAGATGCTGCGCAGCCACATCCGCCGCACGCGCCTGCAGATCCAGGACTCGCGGACAACGGAGATCAGGGAGGACTGAGATGACCGACGCATTCGGGGGCAAGACCCTCGTCATCACCGGCGCGACCGGCGCCATCGCCTCGGCCGTCGCGCTGCAGGCCGCGGCGCAGGGGGCGCGCCTCGTGCTTGGTGACATCGGCGCCGAGGCGCTCGACGCGCTGTGCGCGCAGATCGGCGCCGGACGTTGTGCGATGCTCGCCGGGGACGTGCGAGATCCGGAGAATGCCGCCGCGCTGGTGGCGCTGGCCCGCACGCGCTTTGGCGGCATCGACGCGCTGATCCCGGCGGCGGGCATCTACCGCGACCGCGCCTTTGCCGAAATGAGCGCGCAGGACTGGCGCGAGACGATGGAGATCAATCTCGACGCGATCTTCCATCTCATCCGCACCGCTCTGCCCGCGCTGAACCCGGGCGCGGCGATCGTGAACCTGACCTCGATCGCGGCCCATCGCGGCAGCCCGCGCCATGCGCATTACGCGGCGACGAAGGGCGCGCTGCTCAGCCTGACGCGTTCCCTCGCACAGGAGCTCGCGCCGCAGGTCCGGGTCAACGCCGTCTCCCCCGGCATCATCGAAACGCAGATGACGCGCGATCTGCTCGCCGCACACGGCGGGGCACTGCGCGCGGCCACCCCGCTCGACCGGTTCGGAACCGCCGAGGAGGTCGCCCGCGCAATCCTGTTTCTGGCAGGTCCGGCCTCGAGCTTCATCACCGGAGAGGTCATCCATGTGAACGGCGGCCTTTACATGGATTGACGGCGGGCCAACTGACCTGATCCCGCCCGGCGGCACAGGCCCCTGATCGGGAGATCTCAGTGGCAATCCCGGCTGGAGAACAGGCACTTCGCCTGTTCGCGCGCGCCGGCCTCGGGGCGCCGTCGTCTGGCCGCGTGACGCCTGCCGCCTCGTCGCGCGGTTACGCGCAGCAGCCTCCCGCCCATCGCCCCGCGACGAAACTGCGCGCAGACCTTTGGCCAGACGACGATATTCGAAACGCCGGTCTCATCCTCGAGGGTCAGGAAGATGACACCCGAGGCGGTGCCCGGCCGCGGACAGGTGATCACGAGACCGCAGACGGCGCAGCGCCCGGGCGGCGCCTCGGTCCGCTGCTGATGCGGGGTGATCCCGGCGACCAGCAGCCGCAGAAGCTCGGCCGGATGGGCGCGCAGCGTCAGCCGCAGCGAGACATGATCCGCGACCACCTCCTCGCCGAAACGCATCGGCGACAGGAGGACGGCGGGCTCGCGCAACCCCTCGCCATCGAGCGGATCGGAGAAGAGCGGCAGGGGCCGGGGCGTCCGGATCGCGCGCACCGCCCAGAGCACATCGCGCCGCATCAGCCCCGGGCCGGCAGAGACCGCCGGGTGATGGCATTTCAGCCAGGAAGAGACATCGCTCAGCATCGCAAAGGTGGCGGCATGGCTTTCGGGAAAGCCGTAATCGGCGAAGCTCTCGATCTGCGAGGAACAGGCCTCGGTGATCTCGCGCGGATAGCCGTTCCCTTCCATCCCGGCGATGAGCCGCGCGCGATGCGCGCCGATCGTGCCGATCCGCCTCCGCCGGGCAGCCCGCACCGACGACGGCGATCCGCATCGCAAGCCCCTGAAAGAGCGGCACGCCGGGCGTCTTCGCCGTCACTGCGGCAAGGGCGGGGCCGAAGGGGGCGGGCGCCTCGAGCCCCCTGACGGCGGTGGATATAAGGTTTCACCATCCCGCCCTGATTCGACCCGGGGCGCACGATTGCGTGCCTCGATCACCAGATGCCGGGACTGAACACCAGCAAAGGCTACGCAGGCCCCCCATCAAGCCCTATGGCGATCTGACCTGCGCTGACGACCGCGCCGAACGCAAGGCCGCGCTGGACATGCTGCACCGCTACCCCCGGATCGCCCCGGCAGCTGACCTTGGGTGCCAACAAGGGATATATGATGCGGTCGAATTCGTCGCAGATCTCCGCGAGGCCTGCGTCCCCCCGTACCTCGCCAAGAAGGCGCGGCATTCGGCAATCGACGGGCATACAACCCGACACAAAAGCCATGCCCAGCCCCGGAAGCAGCGCAAACGGATCGAGGAAACGTTTGGTTGGGCTAAGACCGTGGGCGGCATGTCCCAGACTGCCTATACTGTGCGCCGCGATAGTTCATCCAGCTGCTGCTAGCGTCCGCCCCAGGGGAAGGATCGGACCATGAAGCCATCGAAGTTCAACGGATCCCAGATCATCGGTATTCTGAGAGAGGCCGAGGCGGGGGCAAAGATCGCTGATCGCTGCCGCGGGCGCGGGATCAGCACCTCGACGTTCTACGCCTGGAAGGCCAGGTTCGGAGGCATGGAGGTCTCTGAAGGCGCTTGAGGAGTGAGCCCGTGAACACCACCGGTTCGAGAGAATGGGCAAATAACTCGAAGCTGAAGCGCCTGTTGGCAGATCCCCTGCTCGACCAGGCCGCGCTGAAGGATCTCCTCAGCCGAAAGTGGTGACGCCCGCCGCCAGGCGCGAGGCCGTCGCAATCCTCGTGGAAGGCCACGAGATGAGCGAGATCGGAGCGTGAAGCAGACAGTCCGGGGGACTGTTTGCAGCGAACAACGGCGTGTTCCGTGATCCGAGCTGATCGGATTTCAGCGCGCTCCCGCAGTCGTCGGCCCGACGATGCGGGGCTGCGTGAACGTATGCGGATGCTGGCCGGCGAGCGACGCCGGTTCGGCTATCGGCGGCTGCATGCGTTGCTGAGAAGAGAGGGGCTGGTGATGAACCGCAAGAAACCCCAGCGGCTCTGTCGCGAGGAAGGCTTGTCGGTGCGCAAGCGGCGCGGGCGCAAGAAAGCGACCGGGACAGGAGCGCCGCTGCTGACCGTCGCCGTGCCGAATGCGCGGTGGTCGGTCGATTTTGTCCACGACCAGTTCGCGAACGGCCGGCGACAGCCTTCGCCATTGGGCTCGGAGCAATGGCGCCACACTGGCTCGTTCTTCAACGTGATCGACGATGCAGCCAAGGAGTGCCTTGCCGCCGTGTTGACACTTAAATCTCCGGCCGCCGAGTCGCGCGGGAGCTCACTGCGGTGATCGCGCGGCGCGGCAAGCCGGGCCTCATCGTCAGCGATCAAGATGAGATGGGACCGTGGCCCCGGTGGGGCCGCGTAAGCCCCTCGAATGAGTTCAGCTCGAACGCGATGCTGGCCTCGACCGAGGAGATCGGCGTATCCAGGCCCTTCATCGCGCCGGGAAAGCCGATGCAGAACGGGATCTGTGAAGCCTTCAACTCAAAGATGCGAGACGAGCTCTTGAATGAGCCGCTGTTTCACGGGCTCGACCACGCCGGCGCCATCGTCGCGGACTGGGGCGCCGATTACAACGCCGAGCGCCCACACCCGGCTCTCGGCGCCCCCCACCGCTTTCGAGGCCCAACTCACCGCAATGGGCGCAACAGCGCCATACTCAACCGCGGGCTCCGGCATCAGCTGGGTGACTGTCGGGGGTCACAGCAGCGGCCATCAGCTTGAGCTTGTTGGGGACTTGGTTGGGATTCTCGATCTCGCCGAGCTTGACATGACGAAGCCCCCGCGTTTGGCGAGGGCTGGTGTTGTGTCGAAGTCGGATTTGTTGGTTGCGGGGGCGCACTTTCAGAAATTCTTGCCTTTGCACCAGCAGCAATGGCGCGATCTAAAATCCCTTGCAGCATAGCGAAAATCCCTCTCACACGCAAACTCTGCCAAACACCCGCTATCGGCACGAAGGGCGGGTTGCGGACCTTCGCTGCGACTCGCGCGAAGGTCTGGTTAAGGACAATGAGCCCCATCGAAAGCGCGCATACTGACTATTTTCTGCAGTGGCGACGACCAATAGTCATCGTTGCCTCATCCGATTGAGACACGCGCCGATGGCAGCAAGCGTTTGCGAATGAGATCCGCCAGTTCATTCAGATGTGGCGCGAAACGTCGGCCGCGGCGGGCAAGAAGATGAACATAGACGGCTTGTAGCTCGGGCGTCGCAACGGGAACCGCGACCAACTCTCCGCTGGCGAGTTCGGCGCTGACACTGAAGGCGGGCAGAACGGTGATCAAACCATGGGCCCGCGCCATATGGGTCAGCAGGGCGATCGAGTTGCTGGTGAAGATCGGCGATATCCTCAGCCCGTTATTCGTGGCGGCCTCGTCGATCAACTGCCGGATCCGGAAGTTCGGCCCCATGAGGGCCAGGGATTCCATGCCGAGGTCTTCCATCGAAAGGCTGCTGCGCTGTGCCAGCCGGTGATGCGCGGACAGGATCGCCACAAGGGGAAGAGCTGCCCGATAGCGCGAAACGACATGCGGATGCGAGACCGGGTTGAACGCGACGCCGAAATGGACCTCGTCATCAAGCAGCAGGCGGATCATCTTCGTCGTATCCGTGACGCTGACGGAAAGCGTGATCCCCGGATATGTGTTGATGAAACCGTCGAGCGTCTCGTGGAAGTCGGGGCCGAGAAACCCCTCACCGATCGCGATTTCGGCATGCCCCGCCCGCGCAGCAGCAAGGTCAAGCAACTGGGCTTCCAGGACCTCGACGCTGGACTGACGGGCTCGATAGTAGTCGATCACGGCGTGGCCCGCATCTGTCAGGCGGATCTCGCGGCGCCCAGGTTCGATCAGCGATGTTCCGGTCTCTGCCTCGAGCTGGGCGATCTGGCGGCTGATCGAGGAAGGAGCCAGATCCAGGATATCGGCCGCCGCGCGCATGGAGCCGCAGCGCCAGGCTTCGAACAGGAATCGGATGCGGTCGTCAGTGATCTTCATCTGGGTCTGAGGTGCGCCATGATTTCAAATTAATCACATGAAATAATACATATTATGTTGCAATGTTTGCAACGAATTTCTGCAATGATCGCCATTGAACGCAACCATGTTCTCCGCTGGAATGATCGACACGATCACCGCTCTCTCGACAAACGCGATCGATCGACATGCAAGCCGGCCCTCAGACCGGCACCTCCCCAACGATGTGCGACAACAGAGAGGATCTCCAATTGGAAACCCGCGAAATCAACCCCTGGACCTGGCAAGACGGCTTCGGCTTTGCCCATGCACGTGAAGCGACCGGCGCCACCCGTTTCCTGACCCTGTCGGGGCAATGCGCGACCGATGCGTCCGGCGCCCCGCAATATCCCGGCGACATGGCCGCGCAACTGGCGCTGGCCGTGGCCAACCTGGGCGAGGTGCTGGCGCAGGCCGGCATGAGCTATGCCAATGTCCAGGGTATCCGCATCTTCACCACCGACATGGACGCGACGCTCGCCAATTGGGGGGCGCTGATCGGCCCCTTCGTCGAGGCTGGCCATCGCCCTGCCAGCACGTTGGTCGGCACCACGCGGCTGTTCTCGCCCGACCTGCTGGTCGAAATCGAAGCCACGGCCTGCGTTTGAGGAGAGTATCATGATCCGTGGCATCCATCACCCCAGCCTCGCGACCGATGATCTCGACACCCTGCTCCCGTTCTACCGGGATCTGCTGGGCTTCGAGGTCATCTCCACCTTTGGTTGGGAGGCCGGCAGCGATCTGTCGGCACTCGCAGGCCAGATCACCGGCATCAGCGGCTCCACCGCGCGCTCGGCGCTTCTCAAGGCGGGTAACGCCTTTCTCGAGATCTTCGAATACACCACGCCGCTCTCGGCGCGCAGCGACGCGCCCGCCCTGTCAAACAAGGGCATCGCGCATGTCTGTTTCGACAGCGACGACGTGCATGCAGACCACGCGCGGCTGAGCGCGGAGGGCATTCGCTTCAATTCGGATCCGATCAAGGTCGGTCCGATGCGCGTCTGCTATTGCCGGGATCCCGACGGGAATTTCGTGGAATTGCAACAGATCACCGATCCCGACAGCGGCCTGGCCCTGACGATCTGACAGGTCGGGCGGCTAGGGCCGCCCGGTTCTGAAACATGCTGCCTCTGGCGGGCAATCGACATAAAAACAGAAGCTCCAACACGGAGGTTCGTGATGAACCAACCCTCTCTGCAATTCCGGGGCGGCCTGACGATGGCTTTCCTGCCCCCGGTGCTCTTCCTCATCTCCTGCTTTCTCTATTTCGTGGTCTTCAAGGCCTTCGACATGACGGCACTGGCCATGGGCGGCTTCGTGTCGCTGCTGATCGGCGCGCTGTTCGCGAAGACCTACAAGGAGTTCTGGGTCCAGGTGCTGAAAGGCATCGGCAGCGAAAGCGCGGTCGCGATCACCGTGATCCTGTTCATGGTCGGCATGATCTCGGCCCTGATCAAGGCCACGGGTGTGGCCATCGGTTTCGTCTGGCTGGCACAGGAATTCGGCCTGAACGCAGGATATTACACGCTGTTCGTCTTTATCTCGGTCGGCGTGATCTCGATGGCGACCGGCTCTTCCATCGGGACGATGTTCACCGCCTTCCCGATCTTCTACGCGGCGGGCATCACGATCGGTGCAGCCCCGGCACCGCTGGCCGGCGCCATTCTCTCGGCGGCGATCTTGGGCGACAATCTGGCGCCGATCTCGGACACCACGATCATCTCGTCCTCGAGCCAGAGATTCCGCTCGAAGGACGCGGTGGCCGATGTGGGCGGCGTGGTCCGGCACCGGGCGCGCTATGCGCTGGTGGCGGCAGCGATCTCGGCCGTGCTCTATCTGGTGATCGGCATGTCGGGCGCCCAGCATGCCGGGCTGGCGCAATTCTCGGCCGAGGCCTCGCCGCTGCCGCTCCTGATGTTGATCCCGGTCGCGATCATGCTGATCGTGGCGATGCTTTCGCGCGATATCTTCCTCGCCGTCACGGTGGGGCTGATCCTCGGCTCGCTGACCGGGCTCGCCTCCAGCCTGCTCAACCTGAGCGACATCGTCGGCGTCAAGGACGGCACCCCCTCGGGCTTCCTCTATGCCGGCGTCAATTCGATGCTGGGGACCGTGGCGCTGGTCATCTCGGTCTTCGGGATCATGGGCGTGCTGCGCGGGGCGGGCGTCATGGAACTGATCATCACCAAGCTCTCGACCGGTTCCCTCGCCTCGACCCCGCGCGGCGTCGAATGGGCGATCGGGCTGGGCGTCTCGGCGACGACGCTGCTGTTCGGCGGCGTGAACTCGGCCGCGATGCTGACCTTCGGCCCGATCGCTGACGAACTCGGCGCCCGTGTCGGCCTGCATCCCTATCGGCGGGCCAACGTGATGGACTGTTTCGCCCTCGGCCTGGCCTCGGTGGTGCCGGTTCTCAGCGCCTACCTGTTCATCGGGGCGCTGCTGACCTCGGGCTACGATCAGGCCCCGGCGCAATCCACCTTCGCGCTCTTCCCGGTGACGATCTATCCGCTTGCTTTGACCGCGGTGATGATCGTGGCCGTGGTGACCGGTTGGGGGCGGCGTTTCGAAGCGACTGACAGCTCGGCCTCCAAAATCCGATAACGACCTGAAAAGCAGGCATCGAAAGGACCTCAAATGGATCGCAATTCCGTCTCCTGGACCGGCTATATTCCTGCCATCACCACCCCGTTCGACGGCAAGGGCCGATTGGACCTCGACGCGTTCGACGGGCAGATGGAGTGGCTCCGCGCCGAGCGCATGCATGGTGTCATCCTCGCGGGCACCAGCGGCGAATGGTTCAGCATGAGCCTCGCGGAGCGCGCCGCTCTGTTCCAGGCGGGCGCGCGCCACCGCGCAGCGGGCCTTTGGGTCATCGGTGCCTGCAATGCTTTCACCGCGGCCGAGGCGATCACCCATGCCAAGGCTGCAGAAGCGGCGGGGCTGGACGGTATCCTGCTGACCCCGCCGCCTTATGTGGTTCCCAACCGGACCGAGATCGTGCGCTTCTATCGCACGGTCTCGGATGCGGTCGACATCCCGATGACCGTTTACAACTGGCCACGCGGCTGCATTGTGGACATGGATACGGACCTTCTGGAGGAGCTTGCCGAGATCGAGAATGTCGTGGCGATCAAGAACTCCACCGGCAATTTCGCCGCGTTCCTTGCAGGCATGTATCGCCTCGAAGACAGGGTGCGCTATTTCGGCCTGCCCACCAGCGCGTTGGGGGTGGATTTGGCCCTGCTCGGCCATGGTGACGGGCTGATGGGCTCGGGCGGTGTGCTGGGAGCCGATCACCCCGATTTCTGGCGGGCGATCGCCGAAGGAGATCGGGCCCGGGCGCTGGCGCTCGGCGAACGCGACCGCGTCATCATGACGGAATGGTTCCGGCCCGATTACGGCGTTCAGTTCGGCAACCAGCAGGCGATCATGAAGACCGCGCTGCGTTTGCGGGGCGTTCCGGCCGGTTTCGTGCGTGACCCGCTGATGGAGCTGAGCCCGGATGAGGTCGCGCGGATCGAGGCCACTCTGCACAAGCTGGGGATCGAAACCCAGCCGCTGGGCTGATCGCCATGGCCCGGAACTTCGACACGATCGTCATTGGCGGGGGACTGCTCGGCTGCTCCACCGCCTGGATGATCGCGCGGGAGGGCGGTCGGGTTCTGCTGGTAGAGCGCGACCAGATCAATCAGCACGCCTCCGGCAGCAATGCCGGGAGCCTGCATTTTCAGCTCGAATACCGGATGATCGAACGCGGCACCGAGGCGGCGCTGAAGGCGGCCGAGGCGATGCCGCTGCACCTTCAGGCTGCCGAGCTGTGGTCCGCTCTCCCCGCGCTTTGCGGCGAGACAATCGAGGTCAAGCAGACCGGCGGGTTGATGATCGCCGAAAATGCCGAGCAGGTCGCCCTGCTAGAGAAAAAAACCGCGCTCGAGAGGAGCTGGGGACTCGACAACCGGATGATCGACCGGGCCGAGATCGAGCGGATTGCTCCCTACCTGTCGGATCGGGTGATTGCAGCGGCGCATTGCCCGATCGAAGGCAAGGCCGATGCACGAACCGCCGGGCCCGCGCTGGCCCGTGCCGCACTTAAGGCAGGCGCCGAGATCCGGACCCGGACCGAGGTCACCGGGCTGTCGCGCAGCGGCGGAGGCTGGCAGGTCGCCCTCTCGGCGGGCAGCACGAGCGAGCCGGTCTCGGCGCAGACTATCGTCATCGCTGCCGGCGTCTGGACGACGCGGATCGGCCAAATGATGGAGGCCGATCTGCCGACGATCCCGCTGGCGCTCATGATGACCGTGACGCAGCGCGTGCCAAAACTGATTCCGCATCTGGTGCAGCATGCGGGCGGGCGGTTGTCGCTCAAGCAGGCGCTTGACGGCAATATCCTGATCGGAGGCGGCTGGCCGGCGCGCCTGATGCGCGATGCCCGGGGGGAGCCTGATTTCGACGCCAAACCGTCTCTTCTGCTGAGTTCGCTGTCAGGCAACGCCGAGATGGCGATCTGCGTTCTGCCTGCCCTGAGCCGTGTTCCGGCGATCCGCAGCTGGGTCGGGACGACAACCGTCACGCCGGATCAGCTGCCGCTTGTGGGCGCCGTGCCGGGCTGCCCCGGTGCCTTTGTCGCGACCGGAGGCTCGGCTTTTACCCTCGGCCCCAGTTTCGCGCAGGTTTTGGCCGCGCTGGTGGCCGGTCGCCGGCCCGAAACTGATCTGACGGCCTTCGATCCGGCCCGCTATGGAAGGAGCTAGAACATGGTGAAGGCACGACGCCTCGATGCGGGACGTGGCCGAAAGGTGACGTTCTCCTTCGACGGCCGGAGTATCGACAGCTATGAGGGCGAGACCCTGGCAACGGCTTTGCTGGCCGCTGGAGTTGCCGCGTTCAGTGTGACCCGGGCCGGGCAACCGCGCTTGCCATTTTGCAACATGGGTACCTGCTTCGACTGCGCGGTCCGGGTCGACGGGCAGGACCTGGTGCGGGCCTGCCTGACTGATGTGCGCGACGGAATGCAAGTCGAACGGCAGGAGGGCAAGTGATGCGCGATCTGGCAATCGTTGGCGCAGGCCCGGCCGGCATGGCCGCAGCCCTTGCCGTGGCAGAGGCCGGGTTCTCGGTCACCGTGATCGACGAACAGGCGCGCGCTGGTGGGCAGATCTTTCGCCGCCCCCCCGAAGCCTGGGGCGAGCGGCACGGGAATTATCGCCCCTACCCTTGGGCGCGCGAGCTGATCGAGCATTTCGAGGATCACCCGGCGATCGAGGCCCATTTCCGCTCGACCGCCTTCGGCGTGCTGCACGACCGGGACGGGGCTGAGCCTGCGGCACTGGAGCTGGCCGTCAACACGCCAAATGGTGGCCGTCGGGTCGCGTCACGCCGTCTGCTTCTTGCGACCGGGGCCTATGACATGCCGGTCGCCTTTCCCGGCTGGACCTTGCCTGGCGTGATGACGGCGGGTGCGGTGCAATCCCTTTTGAAAAGCCAGAAACTTCTTGTCGGCAAGCGCGTAATGCTGGCCGGTTCGCACCCAATCCAGCTCATTCTCGCCGGGCAGTTGCTGGATGCCGGCGCCGAGATCGTGGAAATTTCCCTCGCTCGCGATCTGCCCGGCCTGTTCGAAATGGCGAAAGCACTCCCCGCCATTCCCGGCCATGTCTCGATCTTTGCCGAGGCCTTGCGCGCGATGGCCAAGATCGCGCGGCACCGGGTTCCGGTCTCGCGGCGGACGGTGGTGTCGGAAGCGCGCGCGATTGACGACAGGCTCGAGGTTCGGCTCTCCCGGGTCGACGCCGAGTGGGTGCGTAGCGGAGAAGATCACGTTGTCGAGGTGGATGTCCTCGCGCTCGGTTATGGCTTCTCGCCGTCCACCGAACTCGCACGGCAGGCCGGCTGCGCGCTTTGCTGGAACTCGGCGGGGGGCGGATGGACCGTATCGCATGACGCCGAATTCCGCAGTTCGGCGCCGGACATCTTCGTGGCGGGCGAACCGACGGGTGTCGCCGGTGCGGAACGGGCTTGGGCGGAGGGTCATATGGCGGGGTTGAGCATTGCTGCATCGCTCGGCGCTACAGTGGATCCGTCTACGCTCACACGCGCCAAGCGGCGACTGGCCAGCGCTGCGCGTTTTTCTACGGTGATGCAGACGATGTTCGAGCCTCATCGTGCCGCCTTGGCGGAGCTGTCTTGTCAGGAAGATACCGTGATCTGCCGCTGCGAAGAGGTCCGGAATAAGCGCATAGAAGCGGCATTGGCAGGCAACCCCTTCATACAGTCCGCGAATGCGCTGAAGCTGGAATGCCGCAGCGGGATGGGGCCATGCCAGGGACGCTATTGCGAGGGCACGATCGCGGCGCGAATAGCCAAAGCACGCGGCGCCTCGATTGAGCAATCCGGGCGCTTCAACGCACATCTGCCTGTGAAACCCGTGCCGCTCGCAGCCTATCGCGACATCGCTAATGAGCCGGAGATCTCATGAAAGCTCGGCCCAGTCGGCTCCGTCCAACAAGTCGGGCCCATCCTCCTTGAGAACGGAATGGGCATTGTGGTCAAGCGGCTCTTCTCATGCAAAGGGCTTCTTGCTGCACCGAACGCAGGTGAGAACCCAAACAGTTTCAAGGGAACGATGCCGTTGCACACAAGCAGCAAAGATCCTGTTTGAAGCTGGACCGGCCATCTGCCGCGCCTGGCACGAAGGTCGGCTTTGGGCCGAGGTCGATACGGCGGCGGGGGCCTCAAGACAGTCATGCCGCGCCGCCGCATGGCCGCTTCGAGCCCGGAGCGGACGGTCAGGGGCTCGCAGCAGCTCTCCTGAGTTCGCGTCGAGGATCATGCCGAAGCACCAACAGGATGCAGCTAGCTTCGAACCCGCGCCCAAGGTCAGAAACCACGCGGAGCGAGCAATTGAGCCGGTCAATAGTGGCCAACTCCACAGTTAAGTGAGCGTCTTGAACCCACTCGAAAGGCAGATTGTGGCTCTTCATCAAGGCTTGCAGCGTTGCCGCGAAGCGTTGCGATACCATTGAAATCTCAGGATTTATCTTGGAGAGGTCTTCGCCCGCCAGCGGTATATCAAGCGCACTCGCACCTTCGCGCTCTATCCAATTTCTCAACTGACCGAGGGCCCAGTAACCGTTCATATCGTTGTTGCGGCTCACAAAGGCGGCGAGAACATCATGAACGATACCCTGAAGTTCGATGCGTCTTGCCATGCCGTCCGGCTCCTAACGATTGCTCAGCTTTAGTCGACAGTAGCATCCGTCAACGTCCGCCTCTGTCCGCACTGCTGACCTTGGCCTGCCCGGCCATGCTGCACAATGCCACGACCGATCGCTTCGGGGAAGTTGCACCGCGGCGGCGACGCATGCTCGACCGGCAGCAAAGGGCCGGGAGCGCCATGTTGCTCAGCCAAGGTGGCCACGCGACACGCCGCGCCGCCGCATGGCCGCTTCGAGCCCCAAACCGGGCGTTGTCATTCAGGAGGCCTGTGATCGATCGCTGCGTTTCTCATCCAGTCCAGCAAGGTCTCGACGGCGGTCGTCATCCGTCGTTCTCTGGGCACCGTGACCCAATAGCTCCCGAGGGTCACGGTCGTTGCGAACGGGCGCACCAACCGGCCCGATAGAAGCTGGCGCTGGAACATCGGCACGGGCAGCAGCGCGATGCCGAACCCCTCGGCGGCAAGGTCCGCAAGCCCGACCGAACTGTCCAGAACGGGACCGGTGAGCGGAGGGCAGCTTTCCCCTGCCTGCCCGAACCACGCAGGCCACTCGTCGGCCCGGTAGCTCCGCAGGAGCGTGTGTCGGCGCAAATCCGCAGGCATGCGCAGGTCTATGTCCGGGGCGCAGAGCGGCGTCATGGGCGCGTCCATGATGTGATGCGCCTCGATCCCCGCCCATTGGCCCTCGCCGAAGCGGATGGCAGCATCCAGCCCCTCGCGCGCGATCTCCACGCGGTTGTTGTGCGTGGACAGGCGGAGCGTGATCCCCGGATGCATGCGGGCAAAGGCCTGAAGCCGCGGGATGAGCCAGCCTGTGGCAAATGTCGTCACGACGCCGATGTTCAGGATTTCTGCGGCTGGCCCTCCCACAACGCGGTCCAGCATTCGGGCGATGTCGTCCAGCCCCCGTTCCATCACCGGAAACAGCGCCCGACCGGCATCGGTCATGACCAGGCCTGCCGGCGTGCGGTGAAACAAGGTCACGCCAAGCATATCCTCGAGCCGCGCGATCTGGTGGCTGACGGCGGCCTGTGTCACACGCAGCTCGACTGCGGCACGGGTAAAGCTGCCCTGACGCGCCGCCACTTCGAAGGTTCGCAAAGCATTCAACGGGATGTCGGGACGGTCAGGCATGAGCTGAGCTTATGCGAAGTCCAATGCTTTGTCGTCTCCCGGATGCATGCAGACCCGGGTATTTCGTCTTTCGAAGACCATACTGGACAAGACATGAACCGCATACCCCTTTCCATCCTGCTCGTGGCGGCCGCGCTGAAGCCCGCGCTTGCGCAAGACAGCCAGCAGAAGTTCGAAGATGATGCTGCCGCAGCTTTCGAAACCGCGATCGAGGACTACGACATTCCCGGCCTGATCGTGGGCGTGACCCATGGCGGAAAGCACAGTTTCTATCAGACGGGCCTGGCATCTCGGGAAGACCAAAGGCCCGTGACGCCGGATACCCTCTTTGAACTCGGCTCCATCAGCAAGATCTTCAACGTGACGCTGGCCGCCATGGCGGAGGAACGGGGCAAGGTGTCGCTTGATGCGCCGGTCTCGAACTATCTTCCGTCCTTGCAGGGGACGCCGGCGGGCGCCCTGACCCTGATGGATCTTGCAACGCATCATTCCGGTGGCCTGCCCTTGCAGGTGCCGGATGAGGTGGAAGATGTCGATCATCTCGTCGACTGGCTTGGGCACTGGCAACCACCGGAGCCGGGGGCGCGCAGCTACTCCAATATCAGCATTGGCCTGCTGGGTCACATCACCTCCGACGCGATGGGCATGAGCTATGCTGATGCCCTGCAAACGGACCTCTTTCCCGCGCTCGGGCTGAAGAACACCTGGGTCGATGTGCCGGCCGATGCGGCGGGCTCCTATGCCTTCGGTTACGACCGGAAAACGAATGCGCCGATCCGCGTCACGCCCGGCGTGCTGGATGACGAAGCCTATGGCGTGAAATCCTCCGCGCGCGACATGCTGACGCTGCTGGATGTCGAGCTTGCGAAGGGCGACGTCTCTTCCGAAATCCGCGACGCCGTGGCGCGCACGCAGATGGGGCAGTTCCAGACGCGCCTGTTCACCCAGACCATGATCTGGGAGGCCTATCCGTGGCCGATTGATGCAGAACTCCTGGTGGAGGGAAATGGCTATGACTTCATCCTCAAACCTCAGATGATGGATGACGTGAACGGGGGGCCCGCTGGCGACGTCATTCTGAACAAGACTGGCTCCACAAACGGCTTTGGCGGCTACATCGCGATGGTGCCTGGCGAGGATCTGGGCGTCGTGGTGCTTGCAAACCGCAACTATCCCAATGCGGCGCGGGTCCGCGCCACCTACGACCTGATCACCCGCATTCTAGCCGAATGAAGTGAAATCGCCGGTCGCATCGGCATGCTCGCAAGGGCATGCCGAATGTCGGCTCTGCCCCGCTGACCGGACATTGCCGTCGCCCTGAGTGCCGCGCCACTTGGGGCCTTGACCCAACTTCTGGTGATCGCCCGAACAGGTTCTTTTCCGGACGCCCTGTCGCGCGCGGTCTCGTTCAGGAGGATGGCCATCAGGTGTCGGGCGCGGTGCGACGCGCCACCGCCACGGGGCGTGGTCCCAGCCGGCAGGCATCTTGCCCTAGAAGACAGAAACCCGGGGCACGAAAACATGCCCCGGGTCGCTGTGTTTCCGGCTGCGCCGAGATCAGCCATTACTTGGCCCGAGCGTCCTGCACCAGCTTGTGAAGGGTCTCGTATTCAGCCTTGACCTCCGGCTGGCTGTCCAGAAGATCGGCGGCCAGCGAGGCGAAGCCCTCTTCCATCCGTTTCTGTTCCGCCTCCGGCAGCTGGGTGATGACACCGCCGTTGTCGGTCCAGATCTTGTAGGACCGCGCCACGTTGTCGATGCCCCACTGATAGGCCTTGTCTTCGGCAGCACGCCCCGCCGCGAGGATCGCGGCCTTGGTCGCCTCGCTCTGCATCTGGAACCAGTCCTCGTTCACGACGGTGACCGACACGACCTGCGAGAAATGTAGATCGAGGATGTACTTGCCCACGTCGTAATACTTGAACGCGGTCAGGATCGGCGCCCCCACCAGCATGCCGTCAAGCCCGCCGGACTGAAGCTGCGGGATGACCTCGGACAGCGGCAGCGGCAGCGGGATCGCACCGAGTTGCTCCATCGGCTTGATCTGCAGCGGCGAGGCGAAGGTGCGGATCTTGAGCCCCTTCACATCCTCGAGGGTCTTCGCATCTTTCATGGTGAACAGCACCGTCGGCGAATTGTACATCGCGCCGATCACCCGCAGCCCCTTGTTGAGGAACATCGTCTCGAGGTGATCGCGATACGCCGGGTCGTGGAGCGCGGCGTGCACGTCCTCGGGCGAGCTGAACAGCCCCGGCACGTCGAAGGCCTGGAAGCGCGGATCGACATTGGTGATGAAGGAGGTGGGGGTGGTGAAGGCCTCGATGGAGCCCAGAAGAACGCCCTCGGTCATGCGCGGGATCGTTCCCAGCTGAGAGGCCGGGTAGATCTCGGTCTTGACCGCACCGGGGGCGCGCGCCGCAAGCTCTTCGACGAAGAGCTTGATCCATTCATGCTGCACGTCGTTGATCGTCGCGGTCGCGATCTTCATCGTGCTTTCGGCCTGCGCCGGGCCGAACGAGCCCGCCGCGAGAGTCGCGACGATCGCGACGGATTTGAGGAATTTGGCAATCATGGTTTATCCTTGCTTAGAGTGTGTTCACGAGGATCAGAGACAGTGAGGGAACGTAGGTGATGATGAGCAGCGCAAACACGAGGATCATGACGAAGGGCATGACCCCCCGGTAAAGCGTGTGCGCCGGCAATCCCGTCACCTGCTGCGCCACGAAGATGTTCAACCCGAAGGGAGGGGTGAACATGCCGATGGCCAAGTTGACGGTCATGATGGTCCCGAAATGAACGGGATTGATGCCCAGCGAGATCGCGATCGGCGCGAGGAGCGGGGCGAAGACGAGGATGGCCGAGGTCGGGTCGAGAAAGGCACCGATCACCAGCAGCAGGACGTTGACCGCAAGCAGGAAGGTGAAGGCCGAGAATTGCTCGGCCGCGATCCAGCTGATCAGCGCCTGGGGCACGCCCTGGGTCGTGAGAAGCCAGTTCACCACGCTGGCCGCCGCCACCACGATCAGGACCTGGGCCGACAGCATCGCGGAATGCGCCGCCGCATCGAGGATGTCGCGCAGCGTCATGGAGCGGTAGAAGAACAGGCCGATGACGATGGCGTAGACACAGGCGAACCCGCCCGCCTCGGAAGGGGAGAACACCCCGAGGTAGATCCCGCCCAGGACGAAGACCGGCATCAGGATCGCCCAGAAAGCCTCCCGCGTGGCCCGGATGGCCGTTCGAAGCGAGAAGCGGGCATCCGAGCGAATTCCCCGGCGCCAGGCGTCGAAGATCACGAAGATGGACAGCAGGACCGCCATCAGGATGGCCGGCAGTATCCCCGCGATGAACAGGTGGGGAATGGATTGCTCGGCGGACATCGCATAGAGGATCATCGCGATGCTGGGTGGGATCACGATGTCGATCGCGCCGGAGGAGGCCAGGAGCCCTCCCGCGCGACGCTGGCCATAGCCCGCCTCGACAAGCTTGGGATAGAGCGTCCTGCCCTAAGCGGACTATGGGTCACCTCCCTGACCGCCTGCTTCTCGCCATTTTGCCTCCGCCGCTCGCAATAATCGCGAAGGCGAGAACCGCTGCGATAACTGAGGTCTCCGCGCTTCTCGCCTTCGCTAACGTTGAGGCCGGTAATTCCGTTGTTGGTTGATGCAGAAGGTCACGCGACCGGGTGCCGAAACTTAACGCAATCGGGTGCCGATTTCTCTGCGAACCAGCACAATGCCCATCGCATCACATTTCTGGCCCTTGCCTGTCTGCCTCAACCTGTGGCCCGGAGTCGCCGACGGTCGTCACAACCGCACGTTTGATGACGTTGACGAACCTCACGACCAGTTGCTGGAGGGACGAACGGCCTTCGGTCGGCAGCATGGTTGCCTTGCGCAGGAAGGCCGGAACGCGAGCAAGACGCAGCTTCCCATCCTCGACATCAAGTGCACCGCTCTCCAGTTGGCCCATGACATCGCCCATGGCCGCGAAGGCCTCATCCATATCCGCCTCCCGTTCTTTCACCCTCTCTTCTTTTCGGGCGACAGCAACCTCACGCGCGGCCAGCGCCGTTTCAGTGTGGGCTTGATCCTTTTCCCTTTCCTTCAATGAATCTTCGGCCTGATGCTGCGCTGCCCTGCGGCGCGCGATTTCAGCCGCTTCTGCGCGGTGCCTTTCAGCGGTTTCTTTTTGGCGAGCCACCTCGGCGTCGGCCTCTTGGCGCGCGCTGTCCCGTACCGCCTCGGCCTCCTGCCTCTCGGATATCGCCGCCTGCATGCGCTGAGCCGCCCTCTCGGCGCGATCTTCGTATCCGGTGACCAGCCTTTCCGTATCGGCTTGCACCTTGCGCGCCCATTCGACAGCGGCCTCGCTTTGGCGTTGTTGGGTCTTAAGTGCCATATCGCGTCGCAACATCTCAGCTGCGGCCCGTCCTTCCCGACCGGCCTGAGCCGCCAGCTTTTGCAGCCTCTCCGCCTCGGCCTGCTTCTCAAGACGATCAACCTCGGCCTTGCGCCTTTGGGCATCACGAAGCGCCTGCTTGCGCGATTTCCGCACCACTTGCGCGCCAAGCGCATGTGCTTCGTCCACGATGGCTGCTGCATCGGCCTTTGCATCCAGGCGGCTGATCTCGGCACGCACATTGGCCCGGTTCTCAATTTCCCTCGCCCGTTGTTCGATTGTGGCCGCTGTCGCCTGTGCGGTATGGATCACAGCCTCCGCGGTGACCTCCGCCCTGCGGCGCGCCCTGCCCGCTTTGACATGAGCTTCCAGCAGTTCCATCTTGCGGTGAACGGACGGCGGGATGTGGCGCCGCCGCTTTGGCACGGCCTCGCCCGCCGCCTTGGCCTTGCGAATGGCCTCGGCGCGTTTTTCACCGCGTGCGAGTCCGAGATCCGCAAAGGCAGCCCCCGCGATATCCTGAGCACTCTCGTAACGCGCGATCAGCGGATTGAGCGAGGGCTGCAGCAAGAATTGCCGTCCCCGATTGGCCGACTGTTTCTCAGTCCAGACGGCGACAACAAAGTGGATGTGATAGGCCTCCTCGTCGACGTGTCCCGAAGCATAGCGCAGCTGGCCATCCGGAAAGTGCTCCTGCAGAAAGTCCATCGCACGGGCGCGGAACTGGTCGACTTTTTCAGGGTCCCAACGCCCCTGTGCCGTGCCGCCGAACCACAGCTTGTTGACCGTCAGGATGCCCTCACGCAACGGCCCGTGATCGCAGGCCCGCCACGGATCAACCAATCCGCGTTCCTCAACCTGATCTGCTTCCTTCTGACGCGACTTGGATCGCAGGGCCGCGAGATGTTCTTCGAGATTGGACCGCTGCGCCTCGGCAATCTCGGCCCGCAACCGTGGAACCCAATCCTCGTCCCCCAACAGCACCTCATTCTGCCTGGTCAGGTCCGGATCGACATGCGACAGATCCCCGCCCCTCCGCTTGTCATGCATCACAAATCGCCAGAGATTGCGCGGCACCAGCCCCTGGAAACGCAGGACAATCGGATGCTGAAGCGCGACGACGACAGGTTCAGCATCGGCAAATGTGGGTTGGACGGACATAGCATACTCGGGTTTCTGAGGTCTGAACCGAGTCTCTCATGGACCAAAGAAAATCCCCGCACCTGTTTTATCGGATTTCGAGGGAATTTGTCGCTTCGCTACTCTCTAGTGATGTTGCAATCCCGGGCTGAGCCCCGGAATTACAACATCACCTGTTCGGTCAGGGGATACCCCCGACACCCCTCGCGCTCGGATCGGTTACGGGGAAACCCCTGGCCTCTCCGCCCGCGACCAGCAGCCTGCTGGACCCGCCCCGCCGGGAGCTTCCGGATCGACTGCCTACACTCCGCGAAAGCCGTAATCCGGAGGTATAGGCAATGCCTTTGCTTCCGGATTACGGGGTGATCCCGCCGAGACTACAGCCGTAGATCATCACCAATGTGCGGAACAACTTCTGTCAATACGGCATGCGGCGACACCCCGATTGCCCGTGCGATGATTACCAGCTCCACCACATCGATCCGGCGCTCACCACTCTCGATCCGGGCGATCATGGACTGATGACAATGCAGCCGCTCGGCCAAAGTCATTTGCGACAATCCCATCTCTTTGCGCATCCGTGCCAGCGCGGCGACGAGGGCCTGCTGAGCCAAACTATGGATTGTCTTGGACATCGTGCGCCTGCTTGGAAGTCGATGCACCTTGATCTATTTTCCGGATTATCTAAAATATGGATATTTTCAGGAGCACCCCACCATGACCAATGACCAGATGGGCATCGATATCCCCATCGCACTGCTGCGTGATATCGCGATCCGAATGCGCGTATGCGCGGCGAATGCCAAGAGGGACCCGCACCGCAAAGCCTCCGGGAACACCCATGAGACGTTGGCCTCCGAAGCAACACGCACGATGTCGGTCAAAGACCTCGTCCCACTTTCCGCCAACGATCTGTGTTCATTGACCGGCAAGACGGTCCGCATCCGAACGCCAAAAGAGTTCACGGGGCTTGCTCCGATCATCTCAGCCCTGATGGATGCAGAAGAGGTCCGGCATGGCGCGGCCACCGATGGTTTTTTCCGCGGCTATGTCGTGCCGGAGGTGCTCTCGCTGACGGCACATCTTTACCCTGAAAATCCTTGCGCGAAGGAGGTCTCGTAATGCCGATGCTATCCCCCTATGACAGGGTGTGGCTTGATCGAGCGCTCGTTGCGATCGCGGCTGCGGAGAAAGGCCCCTCTAAGTCCGATCTGTCCACCGCGCCTAAGCTGAACCTTTGGATTCCACAGGTGAACTACCGAGGTGAACTGGTGCTTGAGGGCGAGGTGAAGGCTCACCCGATCCTTGGCGATGACGTGATTATAACGTCGCCGCTTATCGCGCTGGATCCCGACAGAAGATGGGCCCGAACGACCTCTCGGTGGTATCGTCTGGGACAGTGCCAACTGGTGACGGAACAGGAAGAGACGGCACATTTCCATCGGTTAAAGATAGCCCCGCCGAACCGCGAGCAGATGCAGCGCCGCCTCGCTGTCTACATCGAACACCTGAAGCAACAGGATGAAGAGGATCGCAAAGCGCAGGCAGAGGCTAACCACTAGCAGCTGGGCCACCATCAAGGCGCCACACACACCCGTCTGCGCAAAAAGAAGAAAGGAGGGGCCCATAAGGCCCCCCTGATTCCAGCAAACAAAACATCAATGCTGAAGAGCACCCTTACACAACCGCCCAGAGCGCATCCATCCACCGCAATTTAAAAATCCGGATAATTCGTTCCGTGCTCGCTGCGCCCAGATTGCCGAACAGCAACCAGTCGCAAAACTAGCCCGATCACGACTGCCCGTATCCTGCATCACCCCTCTCAAGAGCGTGTCTTCCGTATTTTGATGAGGTTATCCCCAAAATCCGAACGCCGGCGGGGCATTCCCTCGGCTTTGCACCATTCGAGGAAAGGCGCTTGCGTTATGATGAGAACAACACCGCCGGGACCTTCCCGTAGACCAGTAACCCTCATCATGCACCGCCCCGGAAACCCTCCGACGGCGACCGGAAAAGCTTTGCCGTGGCACGCGACCGCAGAGATATTGCAGCGAAGGAGGAGGTCTCCGTTAACACGGATACCGCTCTGGCGGCACCTGCGATCGACATCCACCTTGCAAATCGGATCGAAGAGCCCCACCCTATGCTCATCGCACTGGTGCAGGCAATGGCCCGACACGCAGCGCGCATGGATTGCCCCGCCCAGGATACGGATGGCACAGACGACTAGTCCCTCAGTTTCTCTATCGAAGGATACGCCTGTATGAGCAATCCCCCCCTGCGCGCCGCCATCTATGCCCGCTATTCCTCAGACAATCAGCGCGAAGCCTCGCTCGATGACCAGATCCGCATCTGCCGACGCCTGATCGCGGAACGCGGCTGGATCATTGCCGAAGTCTATAGCGATGCAGCGATCTCCGGGGCGTCTCTGTTGCGCCCGGGCTATCAGAAGCTGCAACAGGACGCGCTGCGCGGCCGGATCGATGTCGTGGTCGCCGAGAGCATCGATCGCATCTCGCGCGATCAGGAACATATCGCGGCGTTCCATAAGCAAATGACCTTCCTCGGCATCCCGGTCATTACCGTGG